>NZ_JANMET010000098.1:0-19466 GCF_031377265.1 Tabrizicola sp.
CAGTTGGATTATCTGCGGTTTCCGCTGGGGCATCTGGCGTCCAAGGCGGAAACCCGGGCATTGGCTGCGAAATATGGCCTGCCGGTGGCGGACAAGCCCGACAGTCAGGACATCTGCTTTGTGCCGAACGGCAATTACGCCGCCGTGATCGAAAAGCTGCGCCCCGGCTCGGCCGATCCCGGCGAAATCGTCGATCTGCAAGGCCGGGTGCTGGGCCAGCACCGCGGTGTGATCCATTACACCATCGGCCAACGCAAAGGTCTGGGGATCGGCGGGCTGGACGATCCGCTCTATGTGGTCCGGCTTGATCCGCTGCTGCGGCAGGTGATCGTCGGCCCGAAAGAGGCGCTGTCAACCCGCCGGGTGCCCCTGCGCGAGATCAACTGGCTGGGCGATGCGCCGCTGCAGACCCGGGCCGAATGGCATGTGGCGGTCAAGGTCCGCTCCACCCGCCCGCCCCGCCCGGCGGTGATCCGGCCCCTGTCGGCCACCGAGGCGGAGGTCGAATTGATCGAGGCCGAGGATGGGGTTTCGGCCGGGCAGGCCTGCGTCTTTTATGCCCCTGAGGGGGGGCGGATCTTTGGGGGCGGCTGGATCTGGAAGGGCCGTTAGCATTTGTCCACGCGTGGACAAGTACTGCACTCGTTTGTTTTCAATGGCTTGAGTGAACCTGAGTAACACTTTGTTAACGAATGGGCCTTGCCCAAGCTGAGAGGGAGCCTGCCATGCGTTCAATCCTTCTGGCCAGCGCCATGCTGTGCCTGCCGTTCACCGCCCTTGCCGAAACCCGCGAGGAGCGGATCGCGGTCGCCGACGAATATGTGTCGCTTGCCTTGCAGGATTTCGACATGGCGGCGCTGATTGCCACGATGTGGGCACCGGTGATCCAGCAGGTCGAAGCCTCGGGTGCGACGGTTTCGCCGGAACAGCTGGAGGCGATCAAGGCGCTGTACATGCAGACGTTCGAAGGCCCGATGACCCAGTTGATGAAGGATCAGGCACCGATCATGGCCGATCTGATGACGCTGGGCGAGATCACCGCACTGCGCGATTTCTATGCCACGCCAGAGGGTCGGTCAGTGATGAAGAAGCTGCCGCAACTGACGCAGGCGCAACAGCCGGGCGTGATGAAGCTGGTGAACGACCAGATGACCGTGCTGATGCCGAAAGTGCTGGAAATCCTTAACCTCGGGCCGTGATCGCGGCCAGAACCGAGCGGGCGGCACGCAGGCCGGGCGCCTCGCCACCCTTGCCCAATCGCGCCATCGTCAGCTGCATCGCTGCCTGTTGCGCGCTGCCATCGGCCAGCAAGGCGAGTAGCGCTGGCGCGATCAGGTCGGCGCGGCAGCGGTTGCCGAGAAATTCGGGCACGACGCGGGTGTCGGATACCAGATTGACCAGCGTCACAGTGTCGATCAGCGCCGCGCGGCGCATCAGCCAGAAGGTGACCGGGTTCATGTCATAGGCAATGACCATCGGGCAGCCGTTGGCGGCGAGTTCCAGTGACACGGTGCCCGAGGCGGCAATGGCCACATCAGCGGCGGCAAAGGCGGCGCGTTTCAGCACCGAGTCTTCGATAATCTGCGGGATAACCGGCCAGTCGCGGGACAGATCGCGGACAAGATCAGCCACGCCACGAACGGTTGGCAGCGCGATGCGGACCTGTGGATGCACGGCCTTAACTTGCGCCAGAACCTGGCCGATCACCGGGGCAAGCCGGGTGACTTCCCCGCGACGCGACCCCGGCAGGGCGAGAATCAGCGGGCCGTCGCCTGCCATCAGCGCCGCCTCAGCAGCTGAGGCGAGCGGTTCGGCCACCACCGGATGACCGACGAAATCGCAGGTCATGCCGGCGGCTGTCATCAAAGGTGGCTCGAACGGCAAAAGGGCCAGCACATGGTCAATAACGCGGGCCATCTTTGCCGCGCGACCCGGACGCCATGCCCAGACCGACGGCGCGACGTAGTGGATGGTGCGCAAGTTCGGGCGAGCGGCTTTGACGATAGCGGCAACGCGCAGGCAGAAATCGGGGCTGTCGATGGTGATCAGGGCATCGGGTTCTACGGCAAGGGCTGCTGTGGCGGTCTGGGCGATTCGGCGTTTCAGCGCGACGTATTTCGGCAAGACCTCGATCAGGCCCATGATCGAAAGCTCTTCCATCGGGAACAGGCTGATCAGACCTTGGGCTTGCATCAGCGGGCCGCCGATGCCGGTGAACTGCACACCGGGGGAGAGGGTCTTCAGCCCTTGCATCAGGGCGGCGCCCAGCCTGTCGCCCGAAGGTTCTCCGGCGATCAGGAACAGCTTCATGGCGCGCGCGACCACAGGAAAAGGCCGTTCTCGGCGGCAAGGTCGGCCATCGCGGCAGGGTCAAGGCAGATCACGCCGCCCGCAGCCCAGGTAATGCCGCCAAGACCTGCGGCGGCGACAAGGTGGATGGTATCGGGGCCAAGGGTGGGCAGATCGATGCGCCGGTCCTGCCCCGGCTTTGGTGCCTTGTAGAACAGACCTTTGCCCTTTGCGGGATCGGGGCGCAAGGTTGCGGGGATGCCTGCCACCGCGCGCAGCATGGCATCGGTGCCGGGCAGCGCCTCGACCCCAAGGCAAAGGCCCTGTTGCACCACGGCACCCTGCCCCACATCGACCGTGCCAAGGGCGGCCACGATGCTGGCCGCGCGCGTCGCATCACGGGTGTCGGCATCCGTGGCGGACCCTGCCAGAAACCCCGGACCGGGGATCAGCGCGGGGGCGATGTCGGCAACCCCGGCGATGGTGAAGCCCTCGTCCTCGAAAATCGCGATCACCGCGCGCAGGGTGGCGTCATCGCCCTGCGCCATCGCAGCCATCAGCGCTGGCAGCAGTTCCGCGGTGGCCGGATCGATCAGTGCGGGGTCAAGGCGCGGGCGTTGGGCAGCACCGGCGAAGGTCACATGGGTGATGTTTTGGTCATGCAGGGCACGCAGGAACGGCACCAGACGTTCCAGCCGAAAGCCCATGTCAGGGGTCAGCCCGTCGGGGGTAAAGCCGTCAAGGCTGGCGATCAGCGGGCGCGCGGGCATTGCGGCCACCAGGGCTGCGGGCAGGCCGCCCCGCCCGGTGATGAGCGCGGTCTTCACTTGGCACCCTTGGGGGTCAGAAAGCTGCGGTCCGAGGCGGAAAGGATGAAATCGGTCATCTCACGCACATGGGCGCTGTCGGTTTCTTCGGCAAGACGGCGGGCACGGTCCAGAAAGCTGCCCTCGCCCTGCGCCAGCATTTGGTAAGCGGCGCGCAGGGCAGTGATATCGGCGCGTTCGATGCCACGGCGTTTCAGGCCGACGAGGTTCAGCCCGTCGAGTTCCCCGCGTGGGGCCTGGACGAGGCCGTAGGGGATGACGTCGTTGGTGACCATGGTGATCGCGCCGATGATAGCGCCCTGGCCGATGCGCACCCATTGGTGTACGCCCGACAGCCCGCCAACGATGACATCATCGCCCAGCTGGCAGTGGCCGGCGATGGCGACGTGGTTGACCAGAATCACCCGGTTGCCGATCTGCGCGTCATGGCCGACATGCGCGCCGGTCATGATCAGGCAATCGTCGCCGACGCGGGTGATGCCGCCGCCGCCTTCGGTGCCGGTGTTGAGCGTGGCCCCCTCGCGGATGCGGCAGCGCTGGCCGATGACGAGGCGGGTGCGTTCACCGGCGAATTTCAGGTCTTGCGGCACCTCACCGACGGTGGCGAAGGGGAAGATCGTGCTGTCGTCGCCAATATCGGTCCAGCCGGTGACGACGGCGTGGGATTTCACCGTGACGCGGGCGCCAAGCGTGACTTCGGGGCCGATCAGCGCGAAGGGGCCGATGTTGCAGCCCGCGCCGATACTGGCGCCGGGTTCGACGACGGCGGTAGGGTGGATGGTGGCGGTGGGGTCGATGGTCATGCCTTGGGCACGTCGAACATGGCCATGAAGGTGGCCTCGCAGGCCAGCTCGCCCTCCACCATGGCGCGGCCTTCGAATTTCCACACCCGGCCGCCGCCCCGCAGGGCGCGGACATGCAGTTCCATCACATCGCCGGGCACCACCTTGCGGCGGAATTTCACGCCGTCGACGCCCATGAAGAACACGTTGGCGTTCTTGTCCACCAGATCCATCGACAGGCCGACAAGGATGCCGGAGGTCTGCGCCATCGCCTCGATGATCATCACGCCGGGGAAGATCGGCATGCCGGGAAAATGGCCCTGAAACTGCGGTTCGTTGAAGGTGACGCATTTGATGCCAACGCAGCTTTCGTTCACAACCACATCACGCACCTTGTCGATCAACAGGAACGGATAGCGATGCGGAATGATCCGTTGGATCAAATCCAGGTCGGCGGTGGTTCTGCCCGTAGCGTCCATGGTCAAGCCCTTCATGTCTTGGCAGTCTGTCGCCGCCCTGTCCCTGAATGTGTAGCTAGCAAGTCAGGCGACGGGTGACAAGTTCAGCCGCATCACGGTTCGGAAGGGATCGGTTCTGATGGGGCGGGTTCGGGGGTGCCGGGGTCCGGCGCAGGCTTGGGTGGCGGCGCCGGAGGGGCGGAGCCATCGCCAAGGCTGGCGTCGACGCGCGCGATGGCCGCATCGGTCACGTCGATTACGGACAGCGACAGGATGATCGCACCCTTGTCCAGAATGGCAACCGCGCCCATTTCGGTCAAAAGCGCACCAAGCGCCGGAACCGCCGCCTGAAAGAAACGCTGACGGTCCTCGTCACGCTTGCGCCCGATGTCGCGTGATTTGGCATCCTGCGCGGCCCGGATGTTTTCAACCTTGGTATCAAAGGCGGTGGCCAGCGCGGCAAATTCGGCCGCAGGAAGGGCGGCGCGCTTGGTGGTGAGGTCTTTTTCTTCGGCCTCAAGGGCCTGTTCGATCTTGAGATTCTCGGCCGCCAAGGCATCGACTGCTGTCTGCTCGCGCTGAAGCGCGGCCTTGCCAAAGACGGAACCGGCAAAGAATCTATCCTGATCCAGCGTCAGCACGACGGAGTTCTTCGTTGCGTCCTGAGCCGCGACAGGTGCCGCCACCCAAAGGCAAAGGGCGACAACCAAACCGGCAAGGCGGGCGCTGCGGGACACGACCCTGCCCCAGCCAGGCATCATCAGAACTTGGTCGAGATCGTCAGATCGAACGATTGTTCCTTGTCCAGCGCCTCTTTCTTCAGCGCATGGCTGAAGTTGAAGCGCAAGGGTCCGATCGGCGTGTTCCAGAACACCGAAAGACCAATCGATGCGCGCGGTTTGAAGCTGTCATCGACCGTCGCAAGGCCGGCGGTGTTGTCCAGGCTCCAGACCGAGCCCACGTCGAAGAACGCACCGCCGGTGATGCCGTATTCTTCGGGCAAACCAAGTGGGAAGTCGGCCTCGAACCGGGCAACGGCAAAGGCATTGCCGCCAAGCGCATCATTATCGGTGCCATCGCGCGGGCCGATGCCGTTGGGTTCAAAGCCGCGGATCTTGCCGTTGCCGAAGAAGCGTTCGGTCACGCGGCTGGTATTGCCGCCAAGCGAGCTGATCAGCCCGCCTTCAAAGATGGCGCGCACGGTGACTTCTTCGTTCCAGACCTTGGTCTCGGCCAAGGCCAGCGCGGTTGTCGAGACGTATTTGGTATCGCCACCCAGGCCCGCGAAATCCTGACCAAAGCGCAGCAGGAGGCCGCCATTCGGATTAAGGCCAGTGATGCGCGTGTCGTATTCATAGGTATAGCCGATGGACGATGTAACCAGCTTTCCAAGGGCGGATTCACCGATCAGGATCGGTGAGTCGCCGGTGTAATCGGAAATCTCATCCTCCGAGAAGCGCAGCCGTACATCGAGCCGGGACTGTTCGCCGACCGGAAAGCCGATGCCGGTGGTAAAGCCGATGTTCTGGGTATTGTAGAGCGCACTGTCGCTATCCGAGGTGCGGTAGTACGCGCCCACCGAAAAGCTGAGATCGCGGCCAAGGAAGGCAGGTTCGGTAAAGCTGAAGCTGGAGTTCTGGGTATCGGTGCCGGAGCTTACGTTCAGCGACAGGCGCTGACCACGCCCGAGGAAGTTGGATTCGGAAAACCCGATGTTCAGGCCAGCACCGCTGGCGACCGAATAGGACAAACCAAAGCTGAGCGAGCCGGTGGGCTGTTCTTCGACATCGACATTGACCACCACCTGATCGCCGGCAGACCCCGGTTCGGTGTTGACTTGCGCGTCGGAAAAAAAGCCAAGCGCGCGGATGCGTTCGGCGGATTGGCGGATTTCACGCGGATTGAAGGGGTCGCCTTCGACGCTGCGGAACTGACGGCGGATCACCTGATCCAGCGTTGTGGCATTGCCCTCGATGTCGATCCGCTCCACGAAGATACGCTCGCCGCGCACGATGGCGAATTCGATGTCGAGCGCCTGACCGCGTTCGTCGCGGGTGACGCGCGGCTCGACCCGAACGAAGTTCAGGCCCTTGCGCAGCGCCAGATTTTCCATCCGGGCGATGTTATTTTCGATCACGGCGGGCGAATAGGTCTGGCCGGTGCGGATTTTCTGCACGGCCTCGAACTCGGCGGCATCGACGCCTTCCACTTCGGATACGGTGGAGGTCTTGCCGATGGTGAAGGGCAGGCCTTCACGCACAGTGAAGGTCACGAAGGTGGCGTCGCGTTCACGCGAAACTTCGGCGGTGGCGTCAAGGATCTGGAAATCGACATAGCCGCGCGACAGGTAAAAGTCGGTCAGCACCTGTTTGTCGAGATCAAGCCGTTCGGCGATGAAGGTGTCACGCTGGATCAGGTTGCGCAGCAGGCCCGCCTGTTTGGTTTCCAGCACCTGACGCAGACGGCGGTCGGAAAATGCACGGTTGCCGGAAAAGGCCAGCCGCTCGACCTCGACAACCTTGCCCTCGGCGATCTCGAACACCAGATCGACGCGGTTTTCGGAGCGGCGGATGATCTTTGGCGTGACCGAGGCGGCGAGGCGGCCAGCGGTGCGATAAGCCTCGGCGATGGCTGCGGCGTCGGATTCGGCCAAGCTGGGCGAATAGACGCGGCGCGTTTGCGATTGCACGAGGGTGGCGAGGATTTCATCCTTGAGGCGCTTGTTGCCCTCAAAGCTGATCACGTTGACGATCGGGTATTCGGTAACGCGGATCAACAGGGTCGAACCCTGGGGAACAAGTTCCACGGTTTCGAACAGTCCGGAGTTGGCAATCCGCTGATACGCGTCGTTCAAAGCGGCGGCAGATACCTCGGTGCCGCGCTTGATTCCAGCGAAGTTCAGGATGGTTGCGGCGTCGACGCGGGTGTTGCCCTCGATCTTTACGTTCGAAAAGCTGAAGCTTTGCGCGAAGGCCGGGCTGAGGAACGGAGCGGAAACCGTTGCGGTGGCGAAGAAAACCGCCGTTGCCATAAGACGCACCCGGTTTTTGGCTGTGATCGACCGTGTGCTGGCCGTGCCAAATGTGTTGCGCATCATGAGTCCCCGTCGTTCTGCTTTGCTTTCGTTTGACTAGCGGGAAAGCAGAGCGTTGTCAAAAGCCTGCGGTCGTTGTGGATAACTTTCCCACATGTTGTGTGGGCCGGCGAAAATCAGCAGGTATGGGATTGCTGACTTTCGCCGCCCGAAAGGGGCATCAGACGCAGACGATGTCGTTGGTCAGCGCAAACACCATCAGCGACAGGATGACCGCCAGACCAAGGCTCATCATCACCCGCAAGGCGCGGTCCGAGGGTGGGCGGCGGACCACCGCCTCGTAGGCGTGGAACACCAGATGGCCGCCGTCCAGCACCGGAATCGGGAACAGGTTCAGGATGCCGACGCCCAGTGACAGCACCGCCAGCATGCCAAGAAAGCTTTCCAGCCCGTTGCGCGCCGCGTCGCCCATGGTTTCGGCCATGCCGATCGGGCCGGAGAGGTTGCAGGTGCTGATCTGGCCGGTGATCAGGTGCGATATGCCGGTAAAAGTGGCGCTGACCTGACGCCACATCTCGGTCCCGGTCAGGGTGACGAGTTCCAGTGGACCGACATTGCGGGTGGCGGGTTCGAACACCAGGCCGCTGCCAAGGCCGATCTGGTACTTCTCGATCAGGGCGCCATCGGCATCTTCGGTCACGCGGATGCGGGGGGTCAGCGTCACCTCGAAGGTCTTGCCGTCGCGCCAGATGGTCAGCGGCACTGGCGCGCCCTTGGAGGCCGCGACGATTTCGGGAAGCTGGGCAAACACCGTCACGTCCTGACCGGCGGCCTTGAGGATGACATCACCCTCCTTGATGCCGGCGTCCATCGCGGCGGAGCGGATCAGGACCATCGAAACAAGGGCCGGGTAAGGATGCGGGCCCTTGACGGAAATCTGGTCGGAACCGCGCTGAATGGCGTAGTCCACCACCGGCTCGGGTGGCAAAGCGCGGGTCGCGTCGCGGAAGGCGGCAAGGTCAGGGGTCGGCGTGCCGTCCACCGCCACGATCACGTCGCCTGCCTGAAGCGTGGGCCCGGCAAACGGCGTTGCCATCAGCTTGCCGACGGTAGGCTGTTCCTGCGGCATGCCGCTGTAGAGCAGCAGCCCCGCCAGCACGAAGAACGTCAGCACGAAGTTGAACACCGGACCGGCGGCCACCGTGGCCGACCGCGCCCAGAGCGGTGCGCCCGCCATCGTGTGCCGCCGTTCGGCAGCGGACAGCCCCGAGGTGTCGCCCGGCCGCACCGAAGCGGCATCGGCGTCGCCCAGAAACTTTACAAAGCCGCCAAATGGCACGGCGGCAAGCTGCCAGCGGGTGCCACGGCGATCCATCCTGCTCCAGATCACTGGCCCAAAGCCGAGCGAGAACACTTCGGCGTGGATGCCGGTCCAGCGACCGACGATGTAGTGACCATATTCATGCACGAAGATGATGATCGACAGCGCCACGATGAAAAAGAACACCGTCCAGACCGTGCCCCCGAGAGCAGCGAAGATTTCCATGGCCTAGCGGCTCCCTGTCATGCGGCGTGCGACTTCGCCTGCCCTTACCCGTGCGAGATGGTCCATCCCGAGGATGTCCTCAAGGGTCAACACGGCATTTCCTTGGCAAAGTTCAGCAGAAACTTGTGACAGCGTGTCTTCAACCACCCCGGCCATCTGCATGAAGCCAATTCCACCGGCCAGAAAGTGATCAAGCGCGAGTTCCTTGGCGGCGTTGAAGGCAGCCCCGGCAAGGCCGCGCGTGGCCATCACGTCACGGCACAGCCGCAGCGCAGGGTAGCGCGCAAGATCGGGCGCGCGGAACGTCAGCGTGGCGACCTGTGCCAGATCCAGCCGTGCCACCGGCAGCGCCGCACGGGTTGGCCAGTTCAGCGCATAACCGATGGAGTGGCGCATGTCGGGTGCCCCCATATGCGCCATGATCGCCCCATCCCGAAACCCGACCATCGAATGAATGAGCGATTCGGGGTGCAGGATCACCTCGATCTGATCGGGGTCGACGCCGAAGAATTCGCGCGTTTCGATCACTTCCAGCGCCTTGTTGAACATCGAGGCCGAATCGATGGTGATGCGCTGACCCATCGCCCAGTTCGGATGTGCCATCGCCTCGCGCACGGTGGCGGTTGCGAGGGACGCGAGCGGCCAATCGCGCAGCGCGCCACCGGATGCCGTAAGGATGATGCGCTCGACGCAGGCAATGTCTTCGTTGTTCAGCGCCTGAAAAATGGCGGAGTGTTCGCTGTCTACCGGCAGGATACGCGCGCCGTGGCTGGCGGCGGTTTGCATCAGCAACGTGCCGGCAGTGACAAGGCTTTCCTTGTTGGCCAGCGCCAGCGTGCGACCATGCCGCAGGGCGCGCAGGCCCGGCACCAGACCCGCCGCGCCGACAATCGCGCTCATCACCCAATCGGCTGGGCGGTCGGCGGCATCGGCGATGGCCCCTGCCCCGCTGGCCACCTCGATTCCGGTACCAGACAGGGCTGTGCGCAGGGCGGGCAGCTGGCTGTCATCGGCGCAGACTGCAATGTCAGCCCGCAGTGCGCGGGCCATTTCGGCCAAGCGCATCACGTTACTTCCGCCGGTCAGGGCCACGGTATCAAATGCGGCCGGGCCACCAGCGCGCATCAACAGATCAAACGTCTGCTCGCCGACCGAGCCGGTGGCACCAAAGATCGACACGCTGCGCATCGCTCAGCCCCCAAACATCGGGGCAGCCGGCCAGATCAGCCGCAACAGCATGACAACGACCACCGCCCCGATCAGCGCATCAAAGCGGTCAAGCAGGCCGCCATGGCCGGGGATCAGCGCAGAGGCGTCCTTGACCCCGGCGCGCCGTTTGATCCAGCTTTCGGCGATGTCGCCCAGTTGCCCGGCAAACGACACCAAGGCCGACAGCGGCACCAGCAGCCAGCCGCCATGGCCCGACTGCCAGAATGCAAGGCCGACCAGCGCCGCGCCGATCCAACCCGCAACGGTGCCGGACCAGGTTTTCTTCGGGCTGATTGCGGGCCAGAATTTCGGCCCGCCCAGCAGACGACCGGCGAAATAGCCCAACACGTCGGACGCCACGACCACCGCGACCAGCCACAGGATGGCAGAGGTGCCAGCTTCGGCGCGCAGCGAGATCAGGCCAAAGCCCGCGACCATGATCGCAAGGGCATAGACTGCGGCCACACGGCGATTGCGGCGCGGGGTGAAGGCCAGCATCAGCGTCGGCAGGATCAGGAACAACGCGGCAAGCTCGGATTGCAACACCACCGATGCGGCCAGCGCCATGGCAGCAAGCACGCCCAGCGTGACCGGGGTGTTGCGCCGGGTCGGGGCGGTTATGGTGGCAAGCTCCCAGACCATCAGGCCGATCAGCACCACCACCAGCGCCGCAAAGGCGGTACCACCCAGCCAGATTTCCGCCGCCCCGACCGCAACCATCACCATGGCCGAGATCACCCGGGTGCGCAGATCAGACCAACGCCCGGATGGCAGGGTTGGCGCTGGGTCCAGCGTCACCGGGCGACCCCGCCAAACCGGCGTTCGCGGTTGGAATAGCGGGCGATGATCGCGCCAAGCTCGTCAGCGGTGAAATCAGGCCACAGGGTTTCGGTGAATTCGTATTCGGCATAAGCCGCCTGCCAGGGCAGGAAATTCGAGGTCCGCGTCTCGCCCGAGGTGCGGATCACCAGATCGGGGTCAGGCAGGCCGCCGGTATCAAGCCGGTCGGCAAACGCAGCCACGGTCAGGTCGGCGGGGTCAAGGTGACCTTGCGCCACTTCCTCGGCAATGCGGCGGGTGGCGCGCAAAATCTCGTCGCGGCCACCGTAGTTGATGGCAACCGTCAGGTTCAGCCGGTCAAACCCGGCGGTGCGCGCCTCGATCCCGGCCATCATGCGCTGCAGTTTGGGGTCCAGCCGCCCGCGCTCGCCGATAAAGCGCATGCGCACACCTTCGGCGGCCAGGCGGTCGGCCTCACGTTCAATGTAGCGGGCGAAAATCGCCATCAGGCCAAGGACTTCCTCGGTGGAGCGTTTCCAGTTTTCGGTCGAAAAGGCATAGAGCGTCAGCCAGCGAATGCCAAGATCGGGCGAGGCGCGGACAATCTCGCGCACCCGTTCGGCGCCGCGCCGGTGACCGACAAGGCGCGGCCAGCCACGATTGGTGGCCCAGCGGCCATTGCCGTCCATGATGATGGCGACGTGATCGGCCGGACGCAGGTCGATGTCACTGTGCAGGTCTTTGGACAAGACGCCCTTCCCTCCCGGATGAAGGCATTGGTTGTCGCCCATAATCTGGTCAGGATTATGGAACGCGTGCAGATCAGACCTGCATGATTTCCTGCTGTTTCGATTCGAGCGCGCGGTCGATGGCGGCAATGGCCTTGTCGGTCAGCTCCTGCACCTCTTCGGACCACATCTTCTGGTCGTCTTCGCCCATACCGTTGACCTTGGCCTTCTTGATCTGGTCCATCCCGTCGCGGCGCACGTTGCGAATCGCGACCTTGGCGTTTTCGGCGTAAGTGCCGGCGACTTTGGAAAGCTCGCGGCGGCGTTCTTCGTTCAATTCAGGGATCGGCAGGCGGATCAGCGGGCCATCGGAGATCGGGTTGATGCCAATGCCGCTTTCGCGGATCGCCTTTTCGACCTTGGAGATCATCGCCTTGTCCCAGACGTTGATCACCACCATGCGCGGTTCTGGTACGTTGACGGTGCCAAGCTGGTTGATCGGCGTCATCTGGCCATAGGCATCGACCATGATCGGATCGACGATGGAGGCCGAGGCGCGGCCGGTGCGCAGGCTGGCGAACTCGGTCTTGAGCGCGTTCATTGCGCCGTCCATGCGGCGCTTAAGGGCATCGGTGTCGATGTCGAGGTCGTCATTCGACATGGTGTTATTCCTCATTGCGTACGGCAAAGCCGCAGTTTGCACGCTTCTATCGCCGTTGAATTCGTTTTGGTAGGGGGAAGGCGAATCTGCCGGGCTGTGATGCGCGGACTAGCCGTGCACCCTTGTATAGGTACCGCGCCCGGCAAGAATGCCACAAAAGCCGCCCGGTTCATCAAGGCTGAACACGATGATCGGCAGGTCGTTGTCACGCGCAAGCGCGATGGCCGAGGCGTCCATCACGCCGAGATGCTGTTGCAACACCTCATCATAGGTCACGGTGTCGTAGCGTTTGGCATCGGGGTGTTTCTTGGGGTCCTTGTCATAGACGCCGTCAACCTTGGTGCCTTTGAAAATCACCTGGCAGGCCATTTCGGAGGCGCGCAGGGTGGCGGCCGTATCGGTGGTGAAATACGGGTTGCCGGTGCCTGCCGCAAAAATGCAGACGCGCTTTTTCTCAAGGTGGCGGACGGCGCGGCGGCGGATGTAGGGCTCGCAAACCTGATCCATCGGGATCGCGCTGATCACGCGGGTGAAGACGCCGATCTCCTCCAGCGCCGATTGCATGGCCAGAGCGTTCATCACGGTGGCCAGCATGCCCATGTAATCGGCGGTGGTGCGTTCCATCCCCTGCGCCGAGCCTTGCAGCCCGCGAAAGATGTTGCCGCCGCCGATCACCATGCAGATCTCGACCCCGAGGTCGTGCACCGACTTTACCTCTTGGGCGATGCGCGCAACTGTTGGCGGATGCAGCCCATAGCCCAGATCGCCCATCAGCGCCTCGCCCGAGATCTTGAGCATCACGCGGGTGTAGGAGACCCCGGACTCGGCGACGGACTCGGCAGCGGCGGAATTGGACATGCGGTACCCCGTATATGGTTTTTGACTATGACTGGGACGCAAAATGTCGCAAAACGGTGGCGGGTTCAACCTGTGACATCGGCCGGAACGAGGGCCAGCCCCCGAACCCCCGGAGTATTCATGCAAAGAGTAAGGCAATTGGGCTGGCTGGGCAATCTTGAGACGATCTCGCGGGAGGCTCCGGTGCTGATTGCCGGGCCGACGGCCAGCGGCAAATCGGCCTTGGCGATGGAGCTTGCTGCCCGCGACGGACGGGTGATCGTGAATGCCGACGCGTTGCAGGTGTTTGCCCGCTGGCGGGTGTTGACCGCGCGGCCAACCGTGGCGGACGAGGCGGCAGTGCCGCACGCGATGTATGGCCATGTGGGCCAGGCGCAGCCCTATTCGGTCGGCCATTGGTTGCGCGAGCTGCGCGGTTTTCTGGACCGGCCGGTGGTCATTGTGGGCGGCACCGGGTTGAATTTTGCGGCGCTGACCGATGGATTGGCGGAAATTCCCGCGATCCAAGCAGAGGTGCGCGCACGCGCGGACGCGCTGCGCAAGGAGCAGGGCATCGCGGCCATGCTGGCAGAAGTGGACGCAGCCACCGCCGCACGGATCGACCCGCTGAACGGAGCGCGGGTGCAACGCGCGTGGGAGGTTTTGGCGGCAACGGGGCGCGGTCTGGCCGGGTGGCAGGCTGAAACGCAGGTGCCGGTCCTGCCGTTGACGCAGGCCGAGGCGCTGGTGTTGGAGCCGGAGGTCGGGTGGCTGGACGAGCGGATCGCGCGGCGTTTCCGGCAGATGCTGGCGGCTGGGGCGCTGGAGGAGGCGCGGGCGGCGTTACCGGGCTGGGACGCGGCACTGCCGTCTTCAAAAGCGATTGGCGCGGCGGAACTGGTGGCACATCTGCGCGGCGAGATCGGTCTGGAGGAGGCAGTGGTGGCAGCGGTGCTGGCCAGCCGCCAATACGCCAAACGCCAGCGCAGTTGGTTTCGATCACGGATGCAGGGGTGGCAGCGGCTGTCGCTGCCGTGACTTCGGGCGGGCCTTGCCAAGGTTTCGCGCATTCCCCAAGTTATGCACAGGTTTTGGGGATGCCTGTGGATAACTCTGCGGCGATTTCGGTGTTTTTACTTGGGTTCAGCGACCGAGGCTGATTTAGTCTAGGTCCGGACGTCAAGCCCATAGGATTCGATGCCAATTACCGCGCCGCCCTCTCGTTTGCGCCTTGTGGCTATTCCGCGTCTTTCGGCGGGCGGGCGTTGGCGCGTGGAGGCGATGCGGTCGATCTCGGAGCCATGCCTGTTGTGGTTCACCAAGGGTCAGGGGCGAATCACGATATCGGGCGTGACGCGCGGCTACACCTCGCACAACGCGATCTTCATTCCGCCGGGCGTGATGCATGGCTTTGAAGCCGGACCGCAAGTCTTTGGGACGGCTGTATTCTTTGGGCGCGATTGCGATGTGATCCTGCCCAAGACGCCGCAGCATCTGCGGATCCGTGAAGTCCATGCACAGCAGGAAGTGAACATCTTGCTGGATGCGATCCAGCGCGAGATGGACAGCGATACGCCCGCCCATGATCGGGCGAGCAACCATTATCTGGGGCTGCTGGGCGTGTGGATCGAACGGCAGACGAAGAAGGCTGATTCGGAGACACCGAAGCAGGATGCGACGCGACGCCTGGTGGCGCGCTATACCGCGCTGCTGGAGCGGAACTTCCGGTCAGGGATGGGGGTTGCCGATTTCGCGGTGGCCCTTGGGGTGACCCCGACGCACCTGACGCGCTGTTGTAATGTCGCCTGTGGGCGGCCGGCATCGGCGCTGCTGCAGGACCGGCGGATTTTCGAGGCGCGCAAACTGCTTACCGAAACGCGGCTGCCCGTCGGACGCATCGGCGAGAGCCTCGGGTTCAACTCTGCGGCCTATTTCACCCGCGCGTTCCAGCATCTAACCGGCAAGTCGCCGTCAGCCTTTCGGCGCAGCGCCTGACCCGGACGTGACCCGCAGACTTCGTGGCGGAGGCCTGTGGTGCAGTTGCGACCCTCCGATCACCGTTTTCGACGACTTTATGTCGCAAAAGAGCGCAACACCGGCGAAACCAAGCGTTGACGTGCGGCCCAAAAAGATGCGCAATGAGGTGTCGGTGCGTGGGGGGCGCCAGCAACCGGAAGGCATGCGGGGCATGTATGTTCCGGTCTGTCTGCCCTTTGACGCCACCAGCGCCAAAAAACTTAAAAAGCCTGTCAGGGAGACAACGATGACCAAACAAATGAAAGCGGCCGATCTGCATCCGGCCGCCGGCATGTATGCCGAAGAACTGAAGGCCGGCAAAATCAGCCGCCGCGAATTTCTGAGCCGCACGACGGCACTGGGCATTTCTGCTGCTGCGGCCTATGGGATTATGGGTCTTGATGCGCCGGTCCAGGCACAAGAGGCCAAGGTCGGTGGCATGATCCGCTGCGGGATGGAAGTCCGCGGCACCAAGGATCCGCGCCTGGCCGACTGGCCGCAGATCGCCAACGTCTACCGCGGCTGGCTGGAATACCTGATCCAGTACAACTCCGACGGCACCTTCGAAGGCCGCCTGCTGGAAAGCTGGGAAGCCAATGCCGATGCCACCCAGTACACACTGAAGGTGCGTCCGGGCGTGACCTGGAACAACGGCGATGCCTTTACCGCCGATGATGTGGTTCGCAACTTCGCCCGCTGGGCCGACGGCAACGTCGAAGGCAACGCGATGGCGAGCCGCTTCCCCGGCCTCGTGGACGAAGCGACCAAAACCCTTCGTGACGGCGCAGTCGTCAAGGTCGACGACAATACCGTGCAACTGAATATGTCGGTTTCGGACGTCGCCGTGGTTCCGAACCTCGCCGATTACCCGGCGGCCGTTGTTCACTCCAGCTATGTTGACGGCGATGATCCTGCCGTGAACCCGATCGGCACCGGTCCTTACGTTCCGCAGGAAGTGTCTGTGGGCCAGAAGGCCGTTCTCGTGCGTGCGCCAAACCACACCTGGTGGGGCGGAACCGCGCCGTTGGACGAAATCCAGTACATCGACTTTGGCACCGATCCTTCGACCATGGTGTCGCTGGCTGGTTCCGACGAGATCGACATGAACTATGAGACTACGGGCGATTTCATCGAGCAGCTTGATGCGCTTGGGTGGAAGAAGCTTGATGTCGTGACTGCCGCGACCATCGTCATTCGGATGAACTCGGCCTCAAGCGAGCTTTACAAGGACAAAGCCGTGCGTCAGGCGATCCAGCTTGCGGTCGATCCGAAGGTCGTGCTGGAACTGGGCTACAACAACCTCGGAACCACCGCTGAAAACCACCACGCCTGCCCGGTTCACCCGGAATACGCAGCACTTCCCGCTCAGGTGGTCAATGCTGCCGGGTTGAAGCCAGCGCTGGAAGCAGCCGGTCTGGCCGATGCCGAGATGGAAGTCATCTCGCTTGACGACGGCTGGGAGGCTGCCACCACCGCGGCAGTCGTGGCGCAGTTGAAGGACGCTGGTGCGAACATCAAGCACACGGTCATGCCGGGTTCGACCTTCTGGAACGACTGGCAGAAGTACCCGTTCTCTTCCACCACCTGGAACCATCGTCCGCTCGCGGTCCAGAACATGTCGCTGGCTTACACCTCGACCGGTTCGTGGAACGAGACCGGCATGGCGAGCGCGGACTTCGACGCTGCGATGACCAAGGCTCTGGCGCTGGCCGATGCCGATGCACGGCGCGAGGTCATGGTGACGCTGGAGACGATCCTTCAAGACGAGGGTTACATCATCCAGCCCTACTGGCGCTCGCTGTTCGCGCACGCCAAAGAAGGCATCAACGTCGAGCGGCATCCGTCGAACGAGCATCACCACTACAAGTGGTCGATCGCCTAAATCTGGTGTGATCGGTCCGGGCGCGCCATCAGGCGCTGCCCGGACCCTTTTTCCATGATTATTCCCGCCGCTTTTCCCAGTGGCATGACGCCCCTTGGCGCAGAGGAATGCTCTCCATGCTCAAATTCATAGCCCGGCGCCTTGGACTGATGCTTCTGACAGCGCTTGCGCTGACGTTCATCGTGTTCTTTCTGACCAACCTGCAGCCCAACCTGGAAAAACTGGCGCGGACCGAGGGGTCGGTGCGGATGACCGAGGAGGCGGTGGTCGACTGGATCGCGCAGAACGGCCATGCCGGATCAGTGTATCGTCGCTACGCCGAATGGATGGGCCTGATGCCCGGCTGGGTGCTGACAGATGAAAAGGGCACCGAGCGGGGCCGTTGCATCAACGCCAGCAACACGCCCGAAACCGCGCCAACCTACTGCGGTGTGCTGCAGGGTGACTGGGGCTATTCGACATTCTTCAAAAAGCCGGTGTTTGCGTCACTGGGCGAAAAGCTGGCGGCAACCGGCTGGCTGATGCTGGCCGTAATGCTGGTGATGGTGCCCTCGGCGCTGTTGATCGGGGTGCTGTCGGGCATGCGCGAAGGGTCACGGCTGGATCGCAGCCTGTCAACCTTCTCCATCGCCTCGACGGCCACGCCGGAATATGTGTCCGGGGTCATTTTGGTGGCGCTGCTGGCGTCACCGGTTGTCGGGCTGTCGCCGCTGTTGGCCAGTTGGGGCTGGATCGACGGCAAGATCCTGTTCCTGGGCACCGCCACCTCGGCGCTGGACGACATCACGTTCTGGAACTTCGGGCTGCCGGTGATGACGATCGCGCTCTATGGCATCGGCTATATCGCGCGGATGACCCGCGCCTCGATGACCGAGGTGATGACGGCGCAATACATCCGCACCGCGCGTCTGAAGGGTGTGTCCTTTGGGCAAGTGGTGATGCGGCACGCGCTGCGCAACGCGCTGATCGCGCCGTTCACGGTGATCATGCTGCAGTTTCCATGGCTGCTGAACGGCGTGGTGATCGTGGAAACCCTGTACAACTACAAGGGCTTCGGCTGGACGCTGGTCCAAGCTGCCGGCAACAATGACATCAACCTGCTGATGGGATGTTCGGTCGTGGCGGTGTTTGTGGTGCTGGTGACCCAGCTCATTTCGGACATCGGCTATGTCTTCCTGAACCCCCGCATCCGTTTGTCCTGAGGAGGATGATATGACCGATCTTTTGAGTTGGACGGGTGTTGCGGGAACGGTGCTGAACCCGGTGCTGTTGGTGCTGATTGGCCTGTGGCTGTTGGCCGTGGTGGCGCAAATCGTGGTGTCGTTCCTGCCTGCAGGCCAGCCGGTGCTGCCAATGGGCGGCGGCACGATGGGCCTGGCGCAAAGCCCGGTGGACCGGGTGGCGGGGCTGGCGCGGTATGTAATGCTGGCCATTGCAGCGGTGCTGCTGGCCTATCTGGTGGCGGGGCTGGTGCTGCCTGGCCTCACCGCCAAGGGGATCATCGGATCGGTATCGGCGCGGTTCTGGCCGGTGTGGCTGGCGTTGATCGTGACCTTCGCGCTGTCGATCACCTTTCGGCGCAAGCTTGGGCTCTATGGCAAGCTGTTCGACAGCCCGGTGGGGATGATCGGCTTTGGCATCGTGATGTTCTGGGTGTTCACCGCGATTTTTGCGGGCATGATCATCACTTTCGACCCGATTGCGCAGCTGTCCGGCCTGAAGAACGCGGTGCCCGGATCGCCGCTGAAGGACGCGGCTGAGGGCGCTTATCCCTACTACCTTCTGGGTGGCGACCACCTTGCCCGCGACGTGTTCAGCCGGATGGTGATGGGCGCGCGTTCGGTGCTGTCAATCGCCCCAGCCGCCACGGCCTTCGCCTTCATGGTTGGCGTGACGCTGGGCCTGCCTGCGGGCTATCTTGGCGGCAAGTTCGACACCGCACTGTCGTTCATCGCCAACCTCGTGCTGGCCTTCCCGGTGATCTTGCTGTTCTACCTGCTGGTCACCCCCGAGATCGCCAAGACCCGCTTCAACATCATCGACTTTCTGCTGCCCGGCGACGCGGGTGCCGCCTGCAAGGCCCTGACCAGCTGGACCCCGTCCTTTCCGATGTGCATGACCATTCCCGAAGCGATGGCGGGCGTGCTGTTCCTGTTTCCGATCATCTTTCTGGTGGTCCTGTGGAACAGCCGCTTTTTCACCCAGCCCGCCACCCGCAACCTCTATGTCGGCATCACGCTGGTGATCGGGCTGTGGTTCTACTTTGGCCTTGCCTTCAACGCCGACCCGCTGGGGATCGTGTCGCTTCCCGCCAACATCCTGATCGTGTTCGTGTCGGTGGTGTTCGTGAACTCGCCCACCGTGTTCCGCATCGTGCGCGGCATCGTGATGGACCTGAAGGCGCGGGATTATGTGGC
>NZ_JANMET010000153.1:0-5083 GCF_031377265.1 Tabrizicola sp.
AGATGTAGCAGCATCCCAGACATCTTTCCCCGTCCGGCGAGATGACCGTGTAGGCAAAGGAATGGCGAAGGCTGAATTCGCGCTGGTGCCAGCCAAGGTCGATCAGGTTGTCTTCCAGCGTCAGCCCTTCGGGCCATGAACTGCTGTCCCCCATCTGTCCGCGCAACTGGGCCGCACTTGACATGACCGCGTCATAGTCGCGGACAAGATCGTGCACCGTCAGGGGCCGCAGATGGAACCCGACCGTTTCCAGCCGTTCGGGCACGGTGAAATCGGCGGGGATGATCGGACGACGGTACATTTCGGCCTCTCTTGCTGGTCTTGTGCTCAGCCCACGACAAAGTCGAAATGCTTGCGGACGTTCTCTTCGATCTTCCAGGTGCCTTTGAAGTCCTTCTCGACCACGAAAGCATCGCCTGCCTTCACGATGACCGGCGTGCCGCCATCGGGCGTGATCACGATCCGCCCCGCGATCAGTACCACATATTCATAGGCCGTGTAGGTTGCATGATAGCTGCCCACCGTGCATTCCCAGATGCCCGAGACCATGGCCCCGTCTTTCGACGTATGCAGGACCCAGGTCTTCATGGACGGTTTGCCTTCGGTGACGATCCAGCCATCCAGATCGGCGGTTGCGGGTTCGGTCCCCTCGGTCGTGGGCAGGCGGGTGATGGATTGCATGGGCTTTGGTCCTCTTGCGAATGGGATGGCTGCAGGATCGGCGACTGCGTCCGGCTTGTCAGTGCCGGGCGCGACCGCAGCCTGCCCAAACCCGACCTGAAAGGTCAGGGCTGGTCGAAATCGGCCGCGCTGTGCCGCTCGGGCAATTGCTCATGCGGCTCGCCCCAGTTGCGGTTGACCTTGCGGCCCCGGATCACGGCGGGACGGGCGTCGATCGCCGTGGCCCAGGCAAGCACATGCGTATAGCTGGCAACATCCAGAAACTCGCCCGCGCCATACTGGCGGCCCAGCACGAGGTTACCATACCAGGCCCAGATCGCGATGTCGGCAATGGTATAGCTGTCGCCCGCGATGAAGCGGTGCTGGCCAAGCTGGCGGTCCAGCACGTCAAGCTGCCGCTTGGTTTCCATCGCAAAACGGTTGATCGGGTATTCCATCTTCGAGGGCGCATAGGCGTAGAAATGGCCGAACCCGCCGCCAAGGTACGGCGCCGATCCCATCTGCCAGAACAGCCATGACAGGCATTCGGTGCGACCGGCATGATCCTTGGGGATCAGCGCGCCGAATTTCTCGGCCAGATACAGCAGGATCGCGCCGCTTTCGAAAATCCGCTGCGGCGGGGTGACGGAATGATCCATCATCGCCGGGATCTTCGAGTTCGGGTTCACCTCGACAAAGCCGGATCCGAACTGGTCGCCCTTGCCGATGTCGATCAGCCAGGCGTCGTATTCGGCACCCGTGTGACCCAGCGCCAGCAACTCCTCCAGCATCACCGTGACTTTCACGCCGTTCGGCGTGGCCAGCGAATAAAGCTGCAGCGGCTGCGCCCCGACGGGCAGGTCCTTGTCATGCGTCGGCCCTGCGATCGGTCGGTTGATATTGGCAAACTGGCCGCCGTTTTCCTTGTCCCAGGTCCAGACTTTCGGCGGGATATAGGCGCTATCAGACATACGCTTTCCTTTGATGCAAAGGGGCGGCACCGCCGCCCCAGCCAGTCCCTGCTACAGTCCCTGTCCCATCAGATCGACAGGCAGATGTACTTCAATTCCATGTAGTCGTCGATCCCGTGGCGTGATCCTTCGCGGCCCAGGCCCGATTGCTTGACCCCGCCAAACGGTGCCATTTCGTTGGAGATGAGGCCGGTGTTCACGCCCACCATGCCGTATTCCAGCTGTTCCTGAACCCGGGTAATGCGGCCGATATCGCGGGCGTAGAAATAGCTGGCCAGACCAAAGATCGTGTCATTGGCGCGGGCGATCACCTCGGCTTCGGTGTCGAACTTGAACAGCGGCGCCAGCGGGCCAAAGGTTTCCTCCTGGGTCACCTTCATCGTTGAAGTGACGCCGGTCACCACCGTCGGCTCAAAGAACGTGCCACCCAGCGTATGACGCTTGCCGCCGGTCAGGATCTTGCCGCCACCTGCCAGCACGTCGGCGATGTGTTCCTCAACCTTTTCAACCGCATCTTCGTTGATCAGCGGGCCGGTGGTGATGCCCGCCTTCAGCCCGTCACCGATGGACAGCTTGCCGACCGCAACCGTCAGCTTTGCGGCAAAGGCATCATAGACGCCCGCCTGCACATAGATCCGGTTGGCGCAGACGCAGGTCTGGCCGTTGTTGCGGAACTTGGAGATCATCGCGCCTTCAACCGCCGCATCCAGATCGGCGTCGTCAAACACGATGAACGGCGCGTTGCCGCCCAGCTCCATCGAGCATTTCAGCACCTGATCGGCGGCCTGACGCAGCAGGATGCGGCCGACTTCGGTGGAACCGGTGAAGGTCAGTTTGCGGATGGCCGGGTTCTCGCAGAACTCCTTGCCGATGTCGGACGATCGTTTCGAGGTGATGACCGAGAACAACCCCGCCGGAATGCCCGCGCGTTCCGCCAGCACCGCCAGCGCCAGCGCCGAAAGGGGCGTCTCCGCCGCAGGCCGCGCCACGAAACCACAGCCAGCCGCCAGCGCTGGCGCTACCTTGCGCGCGATCATCGCGTTCGGAAAATTCCATGGCGTGATCGAGGCCGCAACGCCGATCGGCTGCTTGATCACCGAAATGCGCTTGTCGCGCAGATGGCCGGGAATGATGTCGCCATAGGTCCGCTTGGCCTCTTCGCCAAACCATTCGATATAGGCCGACCCATAGGCGATCTCGCCCTTGGCTTCGGCCAGCGGCTTGCCCATTTCCGCCGTCAGGATGGCGGCCAGATCGTCCTGATTGGCCATGCACAAATCGAACCACTTGCGCATCACCTGCGCGCGTTCCTTGCCGGTCCGGGCCGCCCATTCGCGGCGGGCAATGTCTGCGGCGGCAATCGCACGGGCAGTTTCAGCGCGGCCAAGGTTGGGCACATGGCAGATCACATCACCGCGCGCCGGGTTGGTAACGGCAAAGGTGGTGCCGTCATCCGCATCGATCCATTGTCCGGCAACGTAGGACTTTGACACCAGAAGGCTGGGGTCTTTCAACAAAGACTGCAGGTCTGTAACGGAATCGAGCATGGTGGCCTCCATTGATCATTGCGCATCAGGTCGCACGGCGCGGGGGGAATTGTCCAGTTCGCTCACGAAAACCCACCGGGGATTTGATCAAATTTCGGCCCGTCTGGGCCGAAATTCAGCTGTTGGCATGCATCCGTTCGATATAGCTGCGCATTTCCTCCGCCTCATGGCGGGCATCGCGCAGGCCTTCCATCGCGGCCCGCAACTCGGCTTCGGTCTGCGCGATGTGGTTCATCAACTCGCCCTCGCGCTGCTCAAGATAGATCAGCGCCTGATCGCGCAACTCCTCGGCCTCGTGCAGGGATTGGGCAAGGCGGTCCATTTCCGCCATGTCACCACCGGCCACACGGGTGAAACGGTGCAACAGCCAATGCGTGAACCAGCCCATCGCAAAGGCGACAAGCAGGATGATGGCCGTGGCGATGACAAATTCGGTGCGGTTCATGGGGTTTCCTCGGCCTCAGCCGGAGTTGGGCGGGGCAGTGGGCGAATGGTTTTTTCGGTGGGTGCTACCGAAGGGCTGGTGTTGTCAGAAAAATCCGGTCCGGTCGCGGCGTCATCTGCCGCAGGCTCGGGTGTTGGTACGGCGGCAACGTCCGCTGTAGCGTCGGCTTGGCCATCCGGCACTGCCGCTGCGGCGGGGGCTGCCGATGCTGCGACGCCCTTCAGCACGAATTCGATCCGGCGGTTGGCTTCGCGCCCGGCATCGGTTTCATTGTCGGCGATCGGTGCGCTTTCGCCATAGCCCAGCGCCGTCATCCCCGAAACGTCGATCCTGCGGCCCTGCAGGGCGATCAGAACCGCCTCAGCCCGCGCCTGGCTCAGCGCCTGATTGCCGCCCTCGGACCCCTGGCTGTCGGTATAGCCGCCAATTTCCATCGTCATCGGCGGGCAATTCACCAAAATAGCGGCCAGCGCATCCAGCACCGGCCGCGCCGCTGTCGCAATCTCGGCAGATGCGGGGGTGAAGGTGATCTTGGTTTCGGCAATCTTGGCGTTGATGTCGGCGGCGCATTCTTCGGGCGTCGGGATCGAGGCCACCGGATCAAGCGCCTCGACATAGCGGACATTGACCTTGAAAATCTCGCCCTGGCCCAGCTTGCTTGACAGGATCTGCGTGATCCTGGACCGCGCTTCCTGCGATCCGGTGACACCGGTCACCTCAACCAGATCGGCCCGCACCAGCAGCGTGCCCTCCTCAAGTTCGGCCAGCGCCTCAAGCCCCGCCAGCACCCGCACCGGCCAGCCATCCGGCAGGTCGGGGTCAAGCCGGGTCGCGGTGTAGACGGCAGTGTTGCCAAACTCGGCGCGGGCAAAGGCATCCACCGCTGACCGCAGCATCGGGTCAGTCAACCGCCCGCGCAATTCCACCTTGCCCTCGGTGGACAGGCTGGCGGTGAATTCGGCCGGGCCCTGATCGGCGGTTTCCTTCTTCTCCAGCGTCGAGGTCAGCGAGAACACATCCGGCAGCCCGGTTTCCATTTCGCCAACCACGCGGTCAAAGGTAGCCTGACTGACGCTCGGGCCGGCCAAAAGCGTGACATCGGCATCCGAAAAGGTCACCGACCCTTCGCCCAGCGTGGCCACTGCCGCAATCGCAGCCGTCACCGCTTCGGCCCAACGCGGCGTGGGCACGCCAAGGCCCACAATGCACAGCGCCGGGCCCGATGCCCCCGCCTTCTCACCGGCAGCCAGAATGGATTTCCGCGCCCGATCAGTGTCGGCAGAACAGCTGTCAAACCGCGCGCCTTCGGCATCGATGATGAAGCGCAGCGTGAACGGCGTGATCACCGGGCGCGGTGCCGAGATGTTCAGAACCAGCACCACATCCTTTGGCGCGATCAAACGCAAGTCCTTCTCCATATTGCGTTTCTGCGCTTCGCTGTCCGAGATCGCGGTGATTTC
>NZ_JANMET010000155.1:0-4289 GCF_031377265.1 Tabrizicola sp.
GCCATATCGACCTGCCCGTCGGCAGCGATTGGGACTACCGCCCCCGCCAGAAGGTCACCCCCGAAGGTCGCCCCGCCCAGACCGATTGGCAGGTCATCGCCCGCTCTGACAGCGAAACCCGCGTGCGTCTGACCCCGCGCACCGGGCGCAGCCACCAGCTTCGCGTCCACATGCTGGCGCTTGGTCACCCGATCCTTGGCGACCAGATCTATGCCACCAGCCCCGATCTTGGCCCCGCCCGCGCGCATCCCCGTCTGATGCTGCACGCCGAAACCCTCGGCCTGCACCACCCCGCTACCGGCGATTGGGTCACCTTCACCGCCCCAACGCCTTTCTGAATTCCGTTAACGCAGTTTCAAGTTCCGTGGTTAACTCTGGCGCGACCCGTAGCTCCGGAGGCCAGCCGTGCCAACCTTGTCGACCATCTTTACCCTGCGTTACGCACTGATCACCTGGCCCGCCATTCTTGCCGTCGCGGCGGCGGCTGTCATGCTTCGCTTCCCCGGTCAGGTGTGGTGGGTTTTGCCCCTGGCCGCGCTTTTCGTCACCTCGGTCCTCGTCGGCCTGCACGATCTGCGCCAGACGCGCCATGCCGTTTTGCGCAACTACCCGGTCGCGGCCCACCTCCGCTTCTTGCTGGAAAGCATCCGGCCCGAGATGCGGCAGTACTTCTTCGAAGGCGACAAGGACGGTGCCCCCTTCGCCCGCGACCAGCGCGCCATCGTCTATCAACGCGCCAAGCGTGATCTCGACAAACGGCCCTTCGGCACCCAGAACGATGTCTACAAGGAACAGTACGAATGGCTGCACCATTCCATCGCGCCACAACCCGTCACTCCGGTTTCGGCCTTGCGTGTGACCGTGGGTGCCGCGCAGAAGCAACCCTATTCCGCCTCACTGCTCAACATCTCGGCGATGAGCTATGGCGCGCTGTCTGCCAATGCCATCCGCTCGTTGAACCGGGGTGCCAAGGCGGGCGGCTTTGCGCATGACACCGGCGAAGGTGGCGTTTCGCCCTACCACAAGGAATTCGGCGGCGATCTGATCTGGGAGGTCGGCTCCGGCTATTTCGGTTGTCGCGGCGACGGTGGTGGCTTTGATGCCACCCGCTTTGCGGACGTGGCTTCTGACCCGCAAATCAAGATGGTGGAACTGAAGCTGAGCCAAGGTGCCAAGCCCGGCCATGGCGGCGTGCTGCCCGCCGCCAAGGTGACCGAGGAAATCGCCCGCATCCGTGGCGTGCCAATGGGGCAGGATTGCGTGTCGCCCGCGCATCACGCTGCGTTTTCCACCCCCGCCGGCCTGCTGGAGTTTGTCGCCCGGATGCGCGATCTGTCAGGTGGCAAACCGGCGGGTTTCAAGCTTTGCATCGGCCACACGTGGGAATTTCTGGCGATCTGCAAGGCAATGGTGGAAACCGGCATCACCCCCGATTTCATCGTGATCGACGGCAAGGAAGGCGGCACCGGTGCCGCACCGCTGGAATTCATGGATCACGTCGGCATGCCGCTGCGCGATGGCCTGACCTTTGCCCACAACGCCCTTGTCGGTATCGGCATGCGCGACCGCATCCGCCTTGGCGCGTCCGGCAAGATCACCTCGGCCTTTGACATGGCCCGTGTGCTGGCGCTGGGGGCCGATTGGTGCAACGCCGCGCGCGGCTTCATGTTCGCGGTCGGCTGCATTCAGGCGCAGTCCTGCCATACCGGCCAATGCCCCACCGGCGTCGCCACCCAAGACCCCCTGCGCCAGCGTGGCATCGTGGTGCCAGACAAGGCCGAACGCGTCGCCAATTTTCACCACAACACCCTGCATGCCCTGGCCGAACTTGTGGCCGCAGCGGGCCTGTCGCACCCGTCTGAACTCAAGCCCCACCACTTCCAGCGCCGCGCCTCGTCTGACAAGGTGATCTCCTTCGCTGAACAGTATGAACAGATGCAGCCCGGCCAACTGCTGACCGACCCCGCCTCCTCCCCGCGTTTCGGCGCGTCTTGGGCCGTGGCCAGTGCCGGCAGCTTCGCACGGACGGGGTGACCCGCCCAAAGAATTTTCACGATGATTGCGGCCCTGCAGCGGGGGCAGTTCAGTCCATCGCCTCGCAGACCATATCCAGTCGGTTGAAGATAAGGATCGTCCCGACAATGCTTCCGTCGTTCTTGGGGTCCTGGGCCTCCAACATCGCCCGGCGCTGATCGTCCCGACCGGCGAACAGAAACCCGACCGGCGTGCCGGTTGCCGGGTTCTGAATTCCGAACACCACCGCATCGTCCGCCGCAGGCTGCTCCTCGCCGCGCTCAATTCTGCAGCTGGCCATTTCTGCCAACGGTCCATTGGTCGAAAACGCCGAAAAGGTCGCCTTCAGCGCCTCAAAACCCTGCGTATCATGCACCACCAGATCCGGCGACTGCGGCCCGTCTTTCGGCTTGGCCGCATGCACCACGATCGACACCGACAGATCATCGGCGGTCTTGCTGCGGATATGCAAAAATCCGATGCCGGTCGCGCCATCCCGGCAATCGCTCAACGTGCTGCCGTCGACAGAAGTATGCACAAGGCGGCAGTCGTACCCGCTCATGTCAACAAAGCCATCCGGGCCGATAGAGGCGACGACGGTCTCGATGAAGCTGCCAATCCCTTGCGCGCCCGCCTGCTCCCCAAGCGCGGGGGCAGCCAGCAAAGCCAATATCGGCGCGAACAACGGAACACCCTTCATCTCCATCCCCTTCATGCCGCAGTCTCGCTAGACCCTGCCATGCGCGCGGTCAATGCGGCAACCCTGCGCCGGGGCGTCGCCCGCAAAAGCCGCCGCCGCAGTGATTCGCCGTCCATGGTTAACGGCCCCTTCCTCTGCCGCGCGTGGAGACGGAATGAAGACGCAAGGAAGACGAAAAGAAGACATCAGATTTCGGCTCAACCCCCTGATCTAACGCACAGAACGCAAGTCAGATCGCCAGACCGATCTTGCGCCCCTCATAAAACGCATAAGCCGCCAAACGCGGTGCCGCACAATCCCCGATCCGATGTGTCACCTTGCCCTCGAACCCCTCCGGGAACGGATCAAACGCCACATTCGTCGTCGCCATCACCAAGCCGGAGGCGGCGATGGTTTCCTCCTTCCCGGTCAGGAAGTTTCGCACCGTCACCCCGTTGCCATGCCAGCGGACAAGGCAGTGTTCGGTCAGCATCCGCACCCCCAAAGCCCCCATCCGCCGCCGCGCCGGACCATCCGCCGCCGTGCGGGAAATCTCTTTGCCAACAAAGGGATCGGGGGTCACGATGGTCACCGCTTTCCCCTGTTCCGCCAGCGCCCAGGCCGTCCCCACCCCGCGCCAGTTGCCGCCCTCGTCATAAACGACCACCGCATCGCCCAACCGCGCCTCGCGCCGCATCACCGCCTCGGGCGACCACACGCCCCCCGCGTCAATCCCCGGCAAACGCGGCTCATTTGGCAACCAGCGCTGGAACCCAGTCTCCTCCGGCAAAGACCCGGTGGCCAGCACCAACACCTCAGCTGGATGGGTCGCAAGCTGCTGTTCCTCAGGGAAAACATTCAACCGCAGCCGCACCCCCAACCGGTCAAACTGCCGCTCGTACCAGCCCAGCAGATCGAGAATCTGTGCCCGCCGCGGCTGCATTCCCGCCAACCGGAATTGCCCGCCAACCACCGGCAAAGCCTCGACAATTTCCACCCGATGCCCCCGCTCCGCCGCCACCCGTGCGGCCTCAAGCCCCGCAGGACCCGCACCCACCACCAGCACATCCCGTGCCACCGCGGCGGGCACAAACCGATCGCCGCCCCATTCAAACTCGCGCCCCGCCGACGGGTTGATCAGGCAGGAAATCCAGTAGTCGCGCGACCGCCGCCCCCAGCACATCTGGTTGCACGAAATGCACCCCCGCACATCCTCCGCCCGCCCCTCCGCCACCTTTCGCGCCAGATGCGGATCGGCAATCTGCCCCCGCACAATCGACACCAGATCCGCCTCGCCGCTGGCAATGATCGCCTCGCCATTCTCCGGCGTCCGCACCCCCGCCTCCGAGGTGACAACCGCATGTTTTACCAGTGCTTTCAGCTGCACCGTCAGCGGTGTGGTCAGCTTTTCCGCATGGGTGAACGGCGGGATGATCGCCTCGAATTCCAGATAGCTGCCCGATCCCACCGTGACATAATCCAAATGCCCGGTCGCATCATGCAAGGCGATGATCTCGCACAAGGATTCCGCCGAAAGCGTCACGTCGTAGCCCGTCGAATAACTCACCGCCAGCCCCACGATGAACCCTTCGCCGCA
>NZ_JANMET010000197.1:0-12210 GCF_031377265.1 Tabrizicola sp.
GTCATGGACGGATATGGCAATGACGGCGCGCGAGGGGCTGCCGATGGGGGTGATGTATCTGGTGGAGACCGGGGCCATCGCGGTGGGCACGATGATGATCGGCACCTTTGGGGCGCTGGCGCTGGCGGCCAATCAGGTGGCCATGTCGGTCGGCGGGCTGTTGTACATGGTGCCGCTGGGGGCAGCGGGGGCGGTGGCGATCAGGGTGGCGCAGGTGAGCGGTGCGGGTAACCGGGATGCCGTGCGGCCGGTGGCCTTTGCAGCCCTTGCGGTGGCCACGGTGTGGTTGGCAGGATCGGCGCTGCTGCTCGGGTTTGGCGGGTATTGGATGGCCAGTCTGATCGTGCGCGACCCTGAGGTCATCACGCTGGCCGCGACAGTGATGGCGGTGTTTGCGGTGATGCAGCTGTTTGACGGGGTGCAATCGACGATGCTGGGTGCGCTGCGCGGGCTGTCGGATGCGGGCTGGGCGGCGGGGGTTTCGATGATCGCCTATTGGCCAATTGGTTTGCCACTGGGCTGGGCTTTCGCGCAGTGGTGGGGGTTTGGTCCGGCGGGGGTCTGGATCGGCTGGCTGGTGGCGTTGGCTTGGGCGGGGGCGATGCTGACGGGGCGATTTTGGTTCAAGACGCGGTTGAGCGGACCGCCGTAATCGTTATAGTGCCCCGGAAAATGGGGGACAGAATGAAACGATCACGGATCAACGAGATCATGCAGCGGCGGATGAGATGATCCGCCAGTACGGTTTTGTGCTGCCACCCTTTGCCTACTGGTCGCCTGAGGCGTTCAAGGCGAATGCGGGCCGGGCGCGCCGGGTGATCACTGGCCGCTGTGGCTGGGACATCACGGATTACGGACAGGGCAAGTTCGATGCGCTGGGGCTGTTCCTGTTCACCCTGCGCAACGGCGAGCTGGCCGATCTGCAGCGTGGCGGCGGCATGTGCTATGCCGAAAAGCTGCTGATCAGCCGCCAAGACCAGCTAAGCCCGATGCACACCCACGTCATCAAGGCCGAGGACATCATCAATCGGGGCGGGGCGACGCTGGTGGTAGAGCTGTACGGGTCGGACGACAAGGGCGGCTTTGCCTGGGACAAGGGCGGCGTGGTGCGCTGCGACGGGATCGAGCGGCCCTATGCGCCGGGCGACAAGCTGAAGCTGGCGCCGGGCGAAAGTGTGACGTTGATGCCGGGCGATTGGCATGCGTTCTGGGGCGAGGGCGGCGATGTGCTGATCGGCGAGGTCAGCACGGTGAACGACGATCTGACCGACAACATCTTTCGCGAGCCGATTGGCCGCTTTGCCGAGATCGAGGAAGATGTCGCGCCGACGCATCTTTTGGTCAGCGATTACGACCGCTGGCTATAGGCGGTGCAATGCTTTGGAAGAATCCCCTTACTTCTTAAATGGAAAAGACAAATCCAGCCGAACCCCAAAGTGCGCCTTAGTACCGTCCTTCTTGGTAAAGCCGCCGTTTATAAGAGCATCTACGGCGGCTATTTGCCCAAACTTCCCAACGCCTTTCATAGACTTGTGAAATTCGATTGCGTCGTCCCGTGACAGGTAACCAACTTTTTTGTCATCGATCATTGCGAACACGGCGTTCTTGTCGAAATTGTTTGCCGGTTCGGGGACAAGCAGGGCCAGCTTTTCGACTTTAACGCCATCTTCTTGGTGCCCGCCCGATATGCTACGAAGCGCGCCCTGATAATTACTTTCACCAACCAAAAAGAGTTTGAAAGTACGGTCATCGGTCAACCGAAATGCGGTTATAGAGATACGGCCCCCGTTGGCCGTATCGTCATTCGCCAATTTCTTTGACTTCCAAAACCACATTAGGGCGTGGCCTTACCCTCCGGGCAGACCCCGTTGACCAGCCCCACCGTGCACTTCGGTGCCGGGGTTGCGGCGGGGGCAGTCGTCGCGGCTGGTGTTACGGCAGGGGCGGCGGCTGGTGCAACCACGGCCACCGGAGCAGCCACCGCGATCAACGGTGGCGGCAGCACGACGAGAGCCGGGAGCGGAGCCGGTGTGACCTTTTTCTTCACGGCCGGCGGCTTTGGAATGAAGAGGCCCTTCGGCATCTCACCCGCAGCGGTCAGCACGATGACCTTTTCGCCGCCTTTGACGCGGGCGAACAGATCGATCACGTCCTGGTTGATCATCCGGATGCAGCCAGACGAGGCGTTACGGCCAATGGAGTTCCATTCCGGGGTGCCGTGGATGCGGTAGCCGTAGTCAACGCCGTTCGACAACAGATAGATCGCGCGCGCACCAAGCGGGTTGGTCGGGCCGCCGGGCTGGCCATTTTCCCATTTCGCAAGCTCGGGCTTGCGTGCGATCATCTCTTTCGGCGGGGTCCAGGTGGGCCAGGTCTTCTTTTCGGCAACCACAGCCTCGCCGGACCATTCGAACCCGGCCTTGCCGACGGCGATGCCATAGCGGATCGCCTTCTTGCTGTTCAGGACGTAGTAGAGCAGCCGTTTGGACGGGTCGATGATGATGGTGCCGGGGGCCTGTTCGGTGGCGTATTCAACGACCTGACGGCGGTAGGCTTCGGGGATTTTTTCAACCGGCAGGGCCGGGATCGCGATGCCCTGATCCATCGAGGCTACATAGACGTTTTCCTCGGCCTTGGGCAGCGGCGGCTGGCCGGATGTGGCGGTCGACAAGGTTGGGTCGACGCAGGCAGTCAGCAAAAGCAGCGCCAGACCGACCGCAACGGCGGGCCCTTTACGCAGAACGGAAAAAGCAGAGTCGCGCATTCAATGGCTCACTTGTTCAAGGTCCGCGAACGAATGTCCGCGAAAACGGCTTTGTGAGACGGTAGACGAGCGCAGGTGATCCGTCAAACCGTGGAGGGTGCGGAATGTGATCACGGGCGCGTGAAAAGGCCATTAAAGTGTGGTTCTAAGCTGCCAAAGTTCGGGAAACAGCTGCACATCCAGCATTCGGCGCAGGTAAGCCACCCCCGAGGTGCCGCCGGTGCCGCGCTTGAAACCGATCACGCGTTCGACGGTGGTGACGTGGTTAAAGCGCCAGCGGCGAAAGTAATCTTCGAAATCCACCAGCTTTTCGGCCAGCTCATACGCTTGCCAATGGGTAGCCGGATCGCGGTAAACGATTTCCCACGCCGCCAGCACACCATCATGCGACACCCAAGGCTGGCGCAGATCACGGGTCAGGATGTCTTGCGGAACCGGCAGGCCGGAGCGGGCCAGATGGCGCAACGCCTCGTCATACAGGGTGGGGCGGGCCAGTTCCGCCTCTAGCCGCGCGGTCAGATCGGTGCGGTGCGCGTGCGGGCGCAGCATCGCAAGGTTGCGGTTGCCGACGGCGTATTCGATCAGCCGGTATTGCCAGGACTGAAAGCCCGAGGACTGGCCCAGATCATCGCGGAAATGCGTGTAGTCCGACGGGGTCATGGTGCGCAGCACGTCCCACGCGTTGTTCAGCTGTTCGAAGATGCGGCTGATGCGGGACAGCATCTTGAACGCCTCGGGCGCGCGGCCTTCGGCGATGGCGCGGCGGGCGGCGTCCAGTTCATGCAGGGCCAGGCGCATCCACAACTCCGAGGTCTGGTGCTGGATGATGAACAGCATTTCGTCATGCGCGGTGGTCAGCATGTGCTGGGCATCGAGGATCTGGTCGATGCGAAGGTAATCGCCGTAAGACATCCGGCCGTCGAACGCGGTTTCGGCACCGTCATCGGCTGGGTTGAAGGGGCATGTGGTCATGGTCGCTCTCTCTGTGATTTGGGGGATCAGGCGAGGAGCGGGGTCTTTCGGGCAAGGGTGGAAAGCGGGCCGATGCGCCGCCAGAGGCAGACCCAAGCAGCGGGGCGGCAAAGGGCAGGCAGCGGCGGGCGGGTCAGCATGTGGTCAGCCTGAGTGCCGCGCAAAAACCGGGCATGATCTTGTAGGTCCGGTCATCGGCGATGGCCAGACTGCCGGTCCAGCTGTAGATCGCCCAGCCAAAACCCGCGGCTTCGGCAGCACCAATCTTGGCGTCAAGAAACGCCGCGCGGCTGGCAAGCGGCACGTCGACACCATCGCCGTTCTCGCGGATCACGCCGAATTCGCCCAGCAGGACCCGGTGGCGCGGCACGCCATGCGCATCCGCCCAGTCAGCGACGCGGGCGATGTCTTCGGACACGGCATCGACGGGAAGGTCACGGTAGGCCTGAAGTTCGGCAGCCAGCGCGTCTTTGGTGATAGTGACCTGACCAGCGGCGGCGGCGCGGGCGGAGGCATCCTGCACCAGCGTTGCGGCCATTTCATCGGTGATCGTTGTGGGCGGATAGGGCACTTGGGCGAAATAGACATGCGGGCCAAAGCTCCATCCCGCGCCCTGATGGGTAAAGAAGAAGGGGCCGTAACTGTGAAAGCTCCATATCAGATTGTCGTCGGAGAGGAGGCCGGGGTCGAGGGCCAGAAGCCCGTCCGCACCGCCCCAGCAGGCACCGGACACCACCAGAGGCAAGTCCGGCGCATTGGTCCGCGCGGCATCATGCAGGCGGGTGAGTTGTGCTGGCCATTTCTGTTGATCGGGTTCAAACGCGAGGCCGCAATCATGGGTCGGCTCGTTCAAAAGCTCCAGCGCGGTCTGGTCGGGGTCCATCCCGTGCAGCCGTGCGGCAAGCTGGCCGACGAGGGTTGCGTAGGCATCGAGCGCCGCCGGATCGGTGACGATGGCTTCGGTGCCCGATGGGTCGTCCTGGCGCGGGATGGAGTGGAGATCGACGATGACCTTGAGGCCCGCCGTCTGGATCAGCATTGCGGTGTCAACCACCTGACCGATCAGGGCGTCTTGCGCGGGCCCGGGGCCAAGGCGCAAGAACGGCGCGGGATCGATCGGCAAACGGACGAAATCGAACCCGGCTTGCGCAAGCCCGGCCACGGCATCCGGCGGGACATGGCGCCGCCAGTCGGGAAACACATCGAGAAACCCCGGGCGCGTGACCATTTCATCCGGGCTGAGCCATTCGACCCAAAGCTCGAGGTTGAGGCCGCGCTTGGGGGCAAAGCGGTCAGCAGCGGTTTCGGCAGTGGCCGGTTGGGTCAGGATCAGGTAGATCAAAAGCGCACGGGCTGTGGACATTGGCGGCGTCTTTCAGCGGTGGGATGGGTGCAGGCGGAGGTCAAGCGACATGTGGTAAAGGTGATAGGTCTGGCCATCATGAACCTCGGGGCCATCGCTGTCGACCTGCCAGCCGCGTTTGAGCAGAAAGCGGTGCGAGAAGGGGCTGGCTATGACGGTCAGGCGGGGCAGGGTCTCGGCGCGGGCTTTGGCGATCAGTGTGTCGTACAGCGTGGCGGCGGTGCCATCGCCGCGCGCCTCGGGAATGACGAAGGCCATGTCGAGCAGGCCGTCGGGGCAGAGCGACATGAAGCCGGTCATGCGGCCTTCCGCCTCGGCCACCCAGCACCATTGATCGAGCAGCTTGTCGGGTGTGTCGTCGCCAAGGATCGGGTCAGGGGCCCAGGCGATGCGTTGGGCCTCGCTGTAGATATCGCCGGTGCCTTCGCGGATCGCCCGGTAGTAGACCAGATCGGCAGCCTGCCAGTCATCGGCGACATAGGGGCGGATCGTTGTGACCATCGGGTCAGCCCGCGGCGATGGCGTCGACTTCGACCAAGAGCGTGGGCGAGGCGAGGCCGGCGACGATCAGGAGGGTGGCTGCCGGGGGCGTGGTGGCGCCTACCCACAGGTCGCGGCGGGTGCGGTAGGTGGTCACGGCTTCGGTTGTATTTTCAGTGAGGTAGACGGTGATCTTCATCAGGTTCGCGCGGGTCATGCCAGCGGCGGCAAGCGCGTGATCGACATTGGCGAGCGCGGTATCCAGCTGCGCCGCAAGGCCGGTGGCAATGGTGCCGTCGGGGTGGATGCCGACCTGGCCGGAGATTTCCAACCGTCGCGTGGCACCTTCGGCGAGCGCCAGCTGGCTGTAGCGCGAGGCGGGTTGCGGCATCGTCGAGGGGGTCCACAGGCGGATCATCATGTCACCTTTGCGCGTTTCTTGAACTCGGGCCGGTCCCAGGTTCCGTAATCCATGATCTTTGCAAGCGTGTTCACTGCGCGGGCCACGTCATCTTCGTCGATGAACAGCGGCGTGAAGCCAAAGCGCAGGATGTCAGGGGCGCGGAAGTCGCCGATCACGCCCTCGGCGATCAGGTTTTGCATGATGGCATAGCCTTCGGCGTGGCGAAAGCTGACCTGGCTGCCGCGCATCAGGTGCGAGCGGGGGGTGGCAAGGGCCAGGCCCGGAATGCGGCTTTCCACGCCTTTGATGAACTGGTCCTGCAGGCGAAGGGATTTGGCGCGCAGGTCGTTCAGATCAACCTGGTCCCAGACATCAAGGGCTGCTTCTAGTGCGGCAAGTTGCAGCACCGGCGGGGTGCCGACGCGCATCCGTTCGATCCCCGCACCGGGGCGGTAGGCGAGATCGAAAGCGAAGGGCGCTTCGTGGCCGAGCCAGCCAGACAGCGCGGGGCGGGCGGTTTCAGCGTGCTGGGGGGCCACGTAGATAAAGGCCGGGCCGCCGGGGCCGGAGTTCAGGTATTTGTAAGTGCAGCCAACGGCAAAGTCGGCCTTTGCACCGGCAAGGTCCACGGGGAAAGCGCCCGCGCTGTGAGCGAGGTCCCAGACGGTCAGCGCGCCCATTTCATGTGCGCGTTTCGTGATGTCAGCCATGTCGTGACGGCGGCCGGTGCGGTAGTCCACCTCGGTGATCAGGGTCACGGCGACGGTGGTGTCGATGGCGGACATCACCTCTTCAGGGGCGACTGTCTTCAGCGTATAGCGCCCGCCAAGGGTGCGGCAAAGGCCCTCGGCCATGTACAGATCGGAGGGGAAGTTGCCGGTGTCTGACAGGATCACGCGGCGGTCGGGGGACATCTCCAGCGCCGAAGCGAGGGCCTGGTAAACCTTGATCGACAGGGTGTCGCCCATCACCACGCTGCCGGGGGCCGCACCGATCAGCCGGGCGATGCGGTCGCCGACGCGGCCGGGCTGATCCATCCAGCCGGCCTTGTTCCAGCCGGTGATCAAGAGATCGCCCCATTCGCGTTCAATCACCTTCGCCACCCTAGCGGCAGCGGTTTTTACCAACGGCCCCAGTGAGTTGCCGTCAAGATAGACCACCCCTTCGGGCAACTGGAACAGGCGTTTGGTGGCGGCAAAATCAGTGGACATCGGGGCATCCTTCTGGGTTGCAAAGGTTATGGCGGCGGGGCGCTATAATTTCAAGCTTGAAATGATTGCCGGTTGCGCGTGGCAAGGCGTTTTGCGAGGCTGGTGACATGCAGCATGTGGCCAACCTTGGCGTCGCCGATCCGGCCCGGGCGGACCCGTTCGCGCCGGGAGTGGTGCTGCTGCGTCAGGCGGTGCGGGCGCAGTTTCGCGCGGTGATTGGCGAAGTGCCAGTGATCCTGCGGGTCGAGAGCGGGCGCAAGGTCTTGCTCGGGGCAATAGAGGCGCAGGTGCCGGAAGGCGCGCTGGCGTTGATGCCTGCGGGCCAACCGATGGATGTTGAGAACCATCCGGGGGCGGGGGGGCTGTACCGGGCGACAGGGATCATGGTGGCAGATGCGCTGGCCTGCCCGAGAGGGACCAGCGCTGCGCCGTGGAGCAACGATCCGAGGGCGCTGGCGGCGTTCGAGCGGGCGTTGGCGGCACAACGAAGCCCGGGCGTTCCGCAATCCTTGCGGGATCATGCGGTGCTGGAGGTGCTGTTGTGGCTGGATGCGGCGGGCGTGCGGTTGCCACCCTTGGCACCGCCGGCATTGCCGGACCGGGTGCGCCAGATCACAGGCGCAGCGCTGGACCACGATTGGCGGGCGGCGGAAATCGCGGCTGTGCTGGCAATGAGCGAGGCCACCTTGCGGCGCAGGCTGGCGGGGTTTGGGGTGGGGCTTTCGGCACTGCTGGCGGATCAGCGGATGAACCGGGCGCTGGCGCTGTTGCAAGCGACGGACCTGCCGGTGGGCGTGATCGCGGGCGATGTCGGCTATGCCTCGCCCTCGCGGTTTGCGGCGCGGTTCCGGGCGCGGTTTGGCGTGACGCCGGGGGCGATCCGGGGCCTAAGATGAGCGGTGCGGGCGCAAGAATGATCGGCCCGGCACATGCGGGGCATTCCTGAAGGGTTAGGGTACCGACAGCAACCCTTGAAGGAGCCACCCGATGATCCGCCCAACCTTTCTTGTCGCTTTGTTTGCCTGCGCGCCAATTGCCGCGATGGCAGACATGGTTCTGACCTCGCCCGACATGGCAGCGGGCGGTGTTTTGCCAGACGATCAGGTGTTCAACGCTTTTGGCTGCAGTGGCGGCAACCTTTCGCCCGCGCTGCAGTGGTCCGGCGCGCCGGAGGGCACCAAAAGCTATATCCTGACCGCCTATGACCCCGATGCGCCGACCGGTTCGGGGTGGTGGCACTGGACTGTCGCCAATATTCCGGCGGAGGTTACGGCCTTGGCCGAAGGCGCAAGTCCGGCCGGGATGCCGCAAGGTACGGTTGAGGGGCGGACCGATTTCGGCGCGTCTGGGTTTGGCGGGGCCTGCCCGCCTGAAGGTGCAGCGCCGCACCGCTATGTCTTTACGGTGTTTGCAATGCCGGAGGCTACGCTGCCACTTGACGGAGCGTCCTCGGGCGCGATGGTCGGGTTCTACGCCAATGCGATGGCGCTGCAGAAGGCCGAACTTACCGTCACATACGGGCGCTGACTGCTTGCAGTTGCAGGCTTGAACCGTCTAGATCGGGCGCAGGGAGGATTCCTCATGCGCCCGATTTTGTCTGCCATCGATCTGCCGCCGGTTTGGCTGCTTGCGCATCTGGCGCTGGCCTGGGCGATCAGTTTTATCCCGCTGAAGCTGTTCGGGGCGGCGGGAGTGTGCTTTGGCAGCGTGCTCTTGGGTCTGGGCGTGACGCTGATGGCGGCGGCGATCTGGGCCATGTCGCGGGCGCGCACAACGGTGATTCCGCGACGCGATCCCGCCGCGTTGGTGACCAGCGGCGTGTTCGGCTATAGCCGCAACCCGATTTACCTTGCTGACACGATGATTCTGACCGGTGCGATCTTGTGGTGGGATGCGGCGCTGGCGCTGCCGTTGGTGGCGGTCTTTGCGTGGATCATTCAGACGCGTTTCATCAAGGACGAAGAGGCGCGCCTGACGGCCGGCTTCGGGCCGGAGTTTGATCTTTGGGCACAGCGCGTGCACCGCTGGTTCGGGCGCAAGTGACCGACCTGCGCGCAGCACATATGTAGGGTTTGAAATATTGTTGCGCGGTGTTAAGTCGAAACAACGGTTTCGGAAGCGTGGCAAGCAGAGCGGGGAAGCACAGTGAAGATCGGGGCGCTGAAAGAGATTTTCGCGGGCGAGAACCGGGTGGCGATGACCCCCGATTCCGCAACGCAATTGATGAAGCTGGGGCATGCGTGCTGCATCGAGACCGGGGCGGGCATGGCTGCCGGGTTTTCTGATGCGCTGTATGCGGCGGCGGGGGTGGTGGTGCTGCCTTCGGCAAAGGCGCTGATTGCCGATGCGGATGTGATCGTGAAGGTGCGGGGCCCGGAAGCTGCCGAATTGGCGACCCTGAAGGATGGCCGGACGCTGATCAGCTTTTTCTGGCCCGCGCAGAACCCCGACCTGCTGGCGGCGGCTGCAGCAAAGAACCTGACCGTGGTCGCCATGGACATGGTGCCGCGGATCAGCCGGGCGCAGAAGATGGACGCGCTGTCTTCGATGGCCAATATCGCGGGCTATCGTGCGGTGATCGAGGCCGGGTCGAACTTTGGCCGGTTCTTCACCGGGCAGGTGACGGCTGCAGGTAAAGTGCCGCCCGCCAAAGTGCTTATCGTGGGCGCTGGCGTCGCCGGATTGGCGGCGATTGGAACCGCGACGTCGCTGGGTGCGATTGTCTATGCGTTTGATGTGCGCCCGGAAGTGTCGGAACAGATCGAAAGCATGGGCGCAAGCTTTGTGTTCCTCGAGTTTGACGACAAACAGGATGGCGCTGCGACCGGTGGTTACGCCGCCCCGTCATCGCCCGAATTCCGCGAAGCGCAACTGGCGAAGTTCGGCGAACTGGCGCCTGAGATGGACATCGTGATCACCACGGCGCTGATCCCGGGGCGACCTGCGCCAAAGCTGTGGCTGGCCGATATGGTGGCGGCGATGAAGCCCGGATCGGTGGTGGTTGACCTTGCCGCGGAACGTGGCGGCAACTGCGATCTGACGGTGATGGATCAGAAGATTGTCAGCGACAATGGCGTGACCGTGGTTGGCTATACCGATTTCCCAAGTCGGATGGCCGCGCAGGCTAGTACGCTTTATTCGACCAATATCAGGCACATGCTGACCGATCTTACACCAAAGAAAGACGGTGTGATCGCCCACAACATGGAAGATGACGTGATCCGTGGCGCGACGGCTGCACATATGGGGGCGGTGACGTATCCACCACCACCGCCAAAGATTGCGGCGATTGCGGCGGCCAAACCGAAAGAAAAGGCGCGCGAACTGACCCCGGTGGAGAAGCGCGCCAAGGAGGTTGCGGCCTTCAAGGCGCAGACCCGCAATCAGGTGGGTATCCTTGTGGTGGGTGGCGCACTGATGCTGTTGATGGGGACTTACGCGCCCGCCGCGTTCATGAGCCACTTCATCGTTTTTGCGCTGGCCTGCTTCATCGGGTTTTCGGTGATCTGGAACGTGAGCCACAGCCTGCACACGCCGCTGATGGCGGTGACCAACGCGATTTCCGGCATCGTGATCCTTGGGGCGCTGCTGCAGATCGGGTCGGGCAACTGGCTGGTGGTGATCCTTGCTGCCGCATCGGTGCTGATCGCCAGCATCAACATCGTGGGGGGCTTTCTGGTAACACGCCGGATGCTCGCCATGTTCCAGAAGTCGTGAGGGGGCTGCCATGAGTTTGGGAATCGTTTCGGCTGCGGGGATCGCGGCGGCAGTTCTGTTCATCCTGTCACTTGGCGGCTTGTCGGGCCAGGAAAGCGCCAAGCGCGCGGTCTGGTATGGCATTGCGGGCATGGCGTTGGCTGTGGTGGCGACGGTGCTCAGCCCGGATGTGAGCAACCTTTGGGTGGTTCTGCCGATGATCGCCATCGGGTCGGTCGCGGGCTGGTATGTGGCGGGCAAGGTACAGATGACGGAAATGCCGCAACTGGTGGCGGCGCTGCATTCGTTTGTCGGCCTGGCGGCGGTGTTCATCGGGTTCAACGCCGATCTGGAACTTGGCCGGGTGACGGCGATGGATGCGACGGCGCGTGACGCGCTGACCGGTTTTGCCGGGGTTCTGGCACACAAAACCGGGGTGGAGATCGCCATTCTAAAGGTAGAGGTGTTTCTGGGCGTGTTCATTGGTGCTGTGACCTTTACCGGATCGGTGATTGCCTTTGGCAAGCTGGCCGGGAAGGTGGATGGCAAGGCGAAAAAGCTGCCGGGTGGGCATCTGCTGAATGCCGGGGCGGCGATTGGCTGTGTGGTTTTGCTGGTGCTTTACACGCAGGGCGCGGGCATCTGGGCGCTGGCGCTGATGACGCTGCTGGCGTTCTTCATCGGCTATCATCTGATCATGGGGATCGGCGGCGCCGACATGCCGGTCGTGGTGTCGATGCTGAACAGCTATTCGGGCTGGGCGGCGGCGGCGATCGGTTTCACGCTGGGCAATGATCTGCTGATCGTTACCGGGGCGCTGGTCGGTTCGTCGGGCGCGATCCTGAGTTACATCATGTGCAAGGCGATGAACCGGTCGTTCATCAGCGTGATCCTTGGTGGATTTGGCACCACCACGGGCCCGGCAATGGAAATTGCCGGTGAGCAGATTGCAATTGACGCGGAAGGCGTGGCTGCGGCGCTGAACGATGCCGACAGCATCATCATCATCCCGGGTTATGGGATGGCGGTGGCGCAGGCGCAGCAATCGGTGAGCGAGCTGACCCGCAAGCTCAGGGCCGCCGGCAAGACGGTGCGCTTTGCCATCCATCCGGTCGCGGGGCGGTTGCCAGGGCACATGAACGTGCTCTTGGCCGAGGCGAAGGTACCTTACGACATCGTGCTGGAAATGGACGAGATCAACGAGGATTTCCCTAGTACCGACGTGGCCATCGTGATCGGCAGCAATGACATCGTGAACCCGGCGGCGCAGGAAGACCCGAACAGCCCGATTGCGGGAATGCCGGTGCTGGAATGCTGGAAG
>NZ_JANMET010000228.1:0-6318 GCF_031377265.1 Tabrizicola sp.
CCCCACATGGGGGGAGGGAGGCAACGGGTCGGCATCGTGGGTGACAGCAGACAATGGCGCAGCGGTGCCCCTCCCCCCGCGTGGGGGAGGCTGGGTGGGGGGGCTCGCCGCATCGACGTAAGCCCCGGCTTTCAAGAACCACGCGCAGACGAAATCGAGCGTGCCGCCGGATTTGCCAAGGTTGGCAATGGCGCGGACCTGTTCACGTTGCTGGACCGACTGGAACTTGGCCCCGATGAACGGCGGGTTGCCCAGCACATAGCTGCACCGCGCCGCTGGCAGCACGCTCTCCCAGTCCACCTCCAGCGCGTCGCCATGCAGGATTGTCGGCGACTTCTTCAAGGGGATGCGGGGGTAATAGCCGCCGAACGCCTCGGACAGGGCAAGGTTCATCAGATGGTCCATCATCCACATCGCGGTTTCAGCGATGCGGGCGGGAAATTCGGAAATCTCGATCCCGTAGAACTGATCGACATCGACGCGGGACAGGACCGAGGCATCGAGGTTGCGCTGGCCGGTGGCGTGGATTTCCTTGAGAAGCTCCAGCTCCAGCAGGCGCAATTCGCGGTAGGCGATGATCAGGAAATTGCCGCAGCCACAGGCCGGATCGAAGAAGGTGAGCGTGGCCAGCTTGTCGTGAAACGCGGCAAGGCGGGCGGGGCGGTTGGTTTTCAGCGCCTTGATCCGGGCGAACTCGGCCCGCAGATCATCGAGGAACAGGGGGCCGATCAGTTTGAGGATGTTTTTCTCGGTGGTGTAATGCGCCCCGGCGCGGCGACGCTCGCCCGCGTCCATCACCGATTGGAACAGGCTGCCGAAGATCGCGGGGGAAATCGGCGTCCAGTCGAACCGGCAGGCGTTCAACAGGGCCGCGCGCATGTCGGCGTTGAACTTGGGGGTGGGGAAGTATTCGGCGAAGAGGTGGCCGTTGATATAGGGGAAGCGCGCCAGATCCTCATCCAGCGTGGTCTGGCGGCGGTCTTCGGGGGTGTTCAGGGTTTCAAACAGATCGGCCAGCTTGCCGCCCAGATCGGTGCCATCGGGCGCGGTGCGGCCTTCAAGGTAGGACCAGAGAATGTCTTTGGGTTCAAAGATGCCGGTATCGTCGGCAAAGAGGCAAAACACGATGCGGGTCAGAAAGACCTCAAGCCGGTGGCCGGTGTAGCCCGACGCCTTCAGCGCGTCATGCAACAGGCCGACCAGTTCGGCGGCGCGGATGTTGACGGGATCCTGATCCTTGAAGCGGGCGACGGTGCGGCCAAGGATGAAATCGAAATTGGCGACGTGTCTGGGCAGATCGGCCAGCGGGAAGCTGGTTTCCTCGCGGCTGTCGAAGTTCAACAGCTCGAAGGTCTGGAAATCGGAGAGCAGCAGGAATTTCGGCTGTTCTTCGGGCGGCAGGGCGTTGATGTACGCCATCGCCTGCACCCGGGCGCGGGCCAGATCACGCCCGGCGGATTTCTGTTCGACCAGCAGCGTGCCGGGCCAGAACAGATCGATGAAGCCGGAAGAGCCGTCAAGCTTGCGGACGTTTTGTTCGTAGATGCCGACCTCACGCCGGGTGCGGCCGAAGATGGCGAAGAAATCATTGTAAAAGGACTGGGTTTCGCCCTTTTCATAGGCGGCTCCGGTCCAGGAGGCCACGAAGGCGGCGGCGCGGGCGCGGATTTCGTTGGTGCTGAGCCTCATGCACGGGTTGTGGCAGGGTTCCGGCGATTTGGAAAGTGGGCCGGATCCGGTTGGCCAGACTTTGGGAAAATGGCAGGGGCAGCAGGGCTTGAACCCGCGACCTACGGTTTTGGAGACCGTCGCTCTACCAGCTGAGCTATACCCCTACGCGGGGCAGGGGTTACGGCAGGGCTTGGCAGAAATCAAGAGGCTATCGCGCCGGTCGGTGCTGGTGATGCGCGGGGTGGGGGGCTAGGGTCGGGGCGTGTCGGGTGCAGGAGCCGGGGGGGCGATGGGACAGGCGGGCGAGGTGATGGCCGTGTTTGCGCAGCGCCCTTGGGCCGCAGTGTCGGATGCCGAGATGGCGGCGGGGCTGGCGGTGCCCTCGATGCTGTCGCGCGAGGAGAGCCAGCTGTACCATTGGCTGGGCCGGTCGGTGCAGGGCGATGGTGCGACGGTCGATCTGGGGGCGTTTGCGGGCGGGTCGGCGGCGCGGCTGTTGACGGGGCTGGCGCAGTCGGGGCGGGCGCATCATTTGCATGCCTATGATCACTTCACCGCAGGGGCAGCGGTCTGGGCCCGGTTTCTGGCAGCAGAACCAGTGCCTGAGGGCGATCACAACGACATCCTGCCGCTGGTCCGCCGGTATCTGGCGCCCTGGCGGGACCATGTGACCCTGTGCCCCGGCGACATCCGCAAGACGCGCTGGACCGGGGGCGAGATCGAGATACTCGCGGTGGATGCGGCCAAGGGATCGGAAGTGGCGGACCATATCGCGGCGGAGTTCTTTCCCGCGCTGGTGCCGGGGCGGTCGATCGTGGTGCAGCTGGATTATCTGCATGCGATCCAGCCCTGGCTTTGCGCGCAGATGGTGCGGCTGGCAGACCACTTCGTGCCACTGGCGCAGGTGGCCAAGGATTGCGTGGCGTTTTTGTGCGTCAGCGTCCCGGATGCGGCGGCATTGCAGGCCGCGCGGACCGATGATCTGACCGATGGCGCGTTGATGAAACGGGTGCGCGAGGCGGCGAAATGGCACGGGCCGATGATCGCGGACGATCGGTTCAAGGCGATGCTGCGCAAGATCAAGGACAACCCCGGCGTGCGGCTGAGCTGGCAGATGCGGCAGGCGACGGGCGGGGGCAAAACAGCGTAAACACCACCGTGGAAAAAGCGGAGGCCGGATCGTACCGGCCCCCGCCACAACATGCTTGCCATGCGCGACCGTCGTGGCGAAGAGCCACGGCTGTCGCGGTCAGATCGTGCCCGCCGCAAGTTCTGCCGCAATGTGGTCGGCCTGCCGGATGGCCAGCGCCACGATGGTCAGCGTCGGGTTTTCGGCAGCACCGGTGGTGAACTGGCTGCCGTCCGAGACGAAGAGGTTGGCGATGTCATGGGTCTGGCCCCACTTGTTCACCACGCCGTCGCGGGGGTTTTCCGACATCCGGTTGGTGCCGAGGTTGTGGGTGGACGGATAGGGCGGCGTCGGGAACACGCGGGTTGCGCCCACCGCCTTGTAGATCGCCGTGCCACGCTCATAGGCGTAGGTGCGCATCGCGACGTCGTTCGGGTGGTCCGAAAAGTTGACGTTGGGCGAGGGCAGGCCGAACTGATCGGGCTGATCGGCGTTGACCGTGACGCGGTTGGTTTCCTGCGGCATGTCTTCGCCCACGATCCACATGCCGGCCATGTTTTCATAGCTGTCAAGCGCGGTGGTGAATTCGCGCCCCCATGACCCCGGATCAAGGAACGCCGCCATGAAGGGCAGGCCCAGTGACAGGGTTTCCAGTTCGAACCCGCCGACGAACCCGCGGGAGGAATCAAGCTTTGCCTCGTCCTGGATGATGCCGGCCATGGTGGTGCCGCGCCACATCTTTACCGGCTTGTCGAACACGCCGTAGACCGACCCGGTGACGTGGCGCATGTAGTTGCGCCCGACCTGACCTGAGGAGTTGGCGAGGCCATCGGGGAACATCGCGGATTTGGAGTTGAGCAGCAGACGCGGGCTTTCGATGGTGTTGCCCGCGACACAGACGATGCGGGCCATCTGGCGCTGTTCCTTGCCGTCGGCATCGAAATAGACGACGGCGGTCACCTTGCCGGTGTCATCATGCTCGATCTTGGCCACATGGCAACGCTCGCGGACCTCAAGGTTGCCGGTCGCTTCGCCCGCCGGAATCTCGGTGTAGGCGGTGGACCATTTGGCACCCCATTTGCAGCCCTGAAAGCAAAAGCCGGTCTGCTGGCAGGGAATGCGGTCGCCGTCCTCGCGGGTCTGGATCGCCATGCGGCCGGTGTGCACTTCGGTATAACCGATGGCCTTGGCGCCCTTTTCCAGCACTTTGTAGTTGTTGTTGCCGGGCAGGCCGGGGCGGTCGCCGGTGCGGGTGACGCCCATCTTTTCTTCGGCCTTGTCATACCACGGGGCCATTTCGGGGCCATCAATGGGCCAGTCGAGCAGGTTGGCCCCATCGACCGGGCCATAGTTGGTCAGCGCCTTCCATTCGTGATCCTGAAAGCGCAGGGACGCCCCGGCCCAGTGGGTGGTGGTGCCGCCCACGGCCTTGACGATCCATGCGGGCAGGCCCGAGAAGTCGCGCGCGACACGCCAGTCGCCGCTGGTGGTACGCTTGTCCAGCCAGGCCAATTGGCCGAAGCTTTCCCATTCGTCGTTGACGTAATCTTCCGGCAGATAGCGCCCGCCCGCCTCTAGTGCCACGACCTTGACGCCCTTTTGCGCCAGTTCGTTGGCAAGGGTGCCGCCGCCTGCCCCGGTGCCGATGATGACGACAACCGATGCGTCAGTCTGTTCAAATTTCGCAACCATGATCTATACCCCCCTCACAGCCAAGCAATGTCGTCAAAGCCACGGGCGATGTAGCCGCCCTGGCTGAAGCTTTCGCCCTCGTAACCGAACAGCGGCCAGACGGCTTTCTGGTTGTAGAGGCCGGTCACCAGCCCACCGCGGATTTTCTGGAAGAACGGGCTGGATTCCATCCCGCGCAAAAGCGCGACACGGTCGGATTCCCAGCCGATGGACAGATAGTTGGCATGTCCCTTGCCCTGGGCCGCCGCATCAAGGGCTGCGACGCCGGCACCAATTTCGGCGGCCTGTTCGGCGGTGTCATAGCCTTTGACGGCGATGGCATAGAATTCATCGGCGATGCGGTCATGCGGATAGATGTCGCGCGCCATCTGCACCAGCGTCGCCATCTGTTCGGGCGTGATTGCCGTCACCTCCAGCGCCCAGGCCGCATCGGGGGCGGCGATGAAGCCGATCCCTGTGACCGTCAGCGCCCCGGCTGCGACCGCCCGGCCCAGCAAGGCGCGGCGGGTAAGGCCCGTCCTTTCGAATTTTGTCATGTCGTCCTCCCTTGTTGTCGTGGGCTGGGGGCGTCAGAGATACCTGCCGCCCCGTTGCAAAACCTCGATCTGGTAGCCATCCGGATCGGCGATGAAGAAGAAGCGGGCAATGACCGTGCCGGCGGGTGCGAAATCGACCAGCTTGCGGGGGGCTAGCCCTGCCGCTGTCATGCGCGCATGTTCGGCAGTCACGTCATCCACCGACACGGCGAGATGGCCATAACCGTCGCCAAGCGCGTAGGGTTCGGCGCGGCCCTTGTTGACGGTCAGCTCCACCTCGAACGTCGATTCGGGGTTGGAGAGATAGATCAGGGTGAAGCTGTCGAAATCCAGCCGGTCAGCGACCTTCAGGCCAAAGGCTGTGTCGTAGAAGGCAAGCGCGCGCGCCTCCTCCAGCACGCGGATCATCGAATGGATTGCCTTGGCCATTACCCCTCCCAAAACCGGATGTCGATTTTGGTAAGTTTAGCGAACCAATTTCACGGGCGGGTAGTAGCGGACTACTACAGACCGATTTTCCGGTTATTCGGCGGCGTAACGGCTGTTGTTTTCAGGCACCTGATCCAGTTCGCCCAGATGGATGGTGCAGGCGCAGCGCAGGAGCGAGGTAAAATTCGTAGCCTCCCCATGCTGCTGCAGGACTTCGGAATGCAGCTTTGACAGGAAGGCGGGTGTTGTGGTGCCATCCTTGGCGGCCATCTGGTCGACGATGCCCCAGAAGGCGCGTTCAAGGCGAATGGACGTGGACTGGCCGTTCAGGCGCAGTCGGCGGGTGACATATTCATAGCGGGCCGGGTTTTGCCCGGCGAACATCTGGCACATCGCTGGATCCCCCCATGCGTGCCTCAGGTTGGGACGGATCACGCAAAACGTCAACGCAACTTTCTGTCACAGACGAAAAGGCCGCCCGGTGGGGCGGCCTTGCCAGATGATGCGAGCCGGTGCGTGGGGACCACGCGCCTTGCCACCAGCGGTCAGGCGAGGATCTTCGAGACCACGCCTGCACCCACCGTGCGGCCGCCTTCGCGGATGGCGAAGCGCAGCTTTTCTTCCATCGCGATAGGCGCGATCAGTTCGACGTTGAACTTCAGGTTGTCGCCGGGCATCACCATCTCGGTGCCTTCGGGCAGCTGAACCGTCCCGGTCACGTCGGTGGTGCGGAAGTAGAACTGCGGCCGGTAGTTGGCGAAGAACGGCGTGTGACGGCCGCCCTCTTCCTTGGTCAGGATATAGGCCTCGGCCTCAAACATCGTGTGCGGCTTGACCGAGCCGGGCTTGCACAGCACCTGG
>NZ_JANMET010000230.1:0-1668 GCF_031377265.1 Tabrizicola sp.
AAGTTGATGAGCCGCCCAATGTGTTCGTCAGTATGCGTGAGGAAGCCCGCGAAGATTTCCTGAAAGCGCGCATAAAGACGCCGCTGATCGGCGGTCAATTCATCCCACGCCTTGATGTTCGGATTGCGCGGCGGCAACACAGTGTTTGGCGGAACGATGCCCATACGCTTTTGCCGTTCGAGCGTTTCTTCGCGCACCTTGTCCCAGCCCTTATCGAACTTGCCCTTGTACATTTCGATGTAGCGCTTATGCACATGCAGCGGCGCGTGCGCTGCGCCGTAAGCGAGATTCATGAAAAACGGTTTGCCCGCGTTGACCTGTTTTTGTTCGGTGATGAATCGAATGGCTTGATCGGTGAGGTCTTCGGTCAAGTGATAGCCGGGTTTGAGCGTTGGTTCGATGTTTTGATTGTCCGCCGCCAGATGCGGGAACCACTGATTCGTCTCGCCGCCGATGAAACCGTAAAACCGCTGAAAGCCCAACGCCAGCGGCCAGCGATCAAACGGCCCCGCGTTGCTGTATTCATCGAAATTCGTCAGATGCCACTTGCCGACGTAATACGTGCTGTAACCGCTTTGCTTCAAGATTTCGCCGATGGTCGCGTTGCTTTTGGGAATGCGTCCATCATAACCCGGATAGCCCGTGGCGTATTCGGCAATCACGCCGAGATGGTTGCTGTGATGATTGTGTCCGGTGAGCAAGGCCGCGCGCGAAGGCGAACACAACGCCGTCGTATGGAAATTCGTATAGCGCAACCCATTCGCCGCAAGCTTGTCCAGATTCGGCGTTTGAATTTCCGAGCCGTAGCTGCCGAGGTGCGCATAACCGACATCATCAAGGACGAGATAAATTACGTTCGGCGCGCCCGCCGGAGCTTGTGGCAGCGGTTCCCACGCGGGCTTGGATTCTTTGTACGTGCGCCCGATGACGCGGCCTTCTTGTGCAAAGTCCGAAAGCGTGAAGCTCAGGAGAATAACAACGCAAAGCAGATTTCTGGTCATAACGGTTTCCTTCTGAAAATAAACGTTCATTCATCAACGCATAATTGCGCTCGGAAATTGCGCCGCCTTTGAACCACGCGCTCGCCGATGCGGAGCCTGCGCGCCACGGTCTGCGCTCATCGGCAGGTACATCCCGCCGGTTTCTTCCAACGTGCGAAACAACTGTTCCTTCATCTCACGAATGATCGGCTGATGTTCCTTGCTGCGAATCAGATTGGTGATTTCGTGCGGGTCGTTTTGCAGGTCGTACAACTCTTCCGTATCCCACACCCCATAGGGCCGAATGTATTTGTACCGTTCGCCGCGTAGCGCGTGAATCGTCGGCGTCATCGGGTAATTCCATTCCCAGTAATATTCATAGAGCAATCGCTCACGCCACGGGATGGATTGTCCGCGCACGAGCGGCAGAAAACTGCGTCCATCCATCGCGCGCGGAAATTCCAATCCGGCGGCTTCGAGCAAGGTCGGCGCTATGTCCAGGTTGGCGACCATTTGCGCGACGGTCGTTCCGCCTTTGATGAGTTCAGGGCAATGCACAATCATCGGCACGCGCATGGATTCTTCATACGCCGCGCGTTTATCTACCATCCCGTGCTCGCCCCACGCGTAGCCGTTATCGCCCATGTAAATCACGATGGTTGAATCGAGCATGCCTTTCTGCCGCAAC
>NZ_JANMET010000266.1:0-9528 GCF_031377265.1 Tabrizicola sp.
TCCAGCAGCAGCAGCTTCGGTTGGCGGGCAAGGGCGCGCGCAAGGGCCACGCGCTGCCTTTGGCCACCCGAAATCTGATGCGGCTTGCGATGGGCAAACTGGGTCAACTGCACAAGGTCCAGCATCGCGCGCACCCGGTCGCCACATTCGACCGGCGTCATCGCCTCGTGTTTCAGCCCGTAGCCCACGTTCTTTTCCACGCTCATATGTGGAAACAGCGCATAGCTTTGGAACATCATGTGGACCGGGCGCTCCCAGGGGGGAACGCCCGTCATGTCCTGCCCATCCAGATAAATCCGACCCGCCGTGGGCTCCTCGAACCCAGCGAGCATGCGCAACAGCGTGGTCTTGCCGCACCCCGATCCGCCCAGAAGGGCGAAGATCTCGCCCTTGTCGATCGTCAGGGATACGTCCCTGACTGCCTGAAAGCTGCCAAAGCTTTTTGAGACGCCTTCGATCCGCAGAAATGGTGCGGATGGGCCTTCCATGGTCAACCGCCAGACTTGATTTCAGCCCAGGCCCGCGTGATCTCCCGGTCCTGCTCTTCGGTTTGCGGTTTCGGGGTGTACAGGCGGCTCATGGTTTCGGCATCCGGATAGACGGCCGGGTCTGCGGCCACTGCAGGGTCGACAAATGCTGTCGCCGCCTTGTTGGCGTTGGCATAGCCGGTGTAATTCGTGCAGGCGGCAATCACTTCGGGCCGCAAAAGATAGTTCAGCAACAGATGCGCGTTGTCGACGTTGCCGGCATCCGACGGGATGGCCCAGATGTCAAACCAGGCAGGGGCGCCGGTCTTGGGAACGAAATAGGCCAGGTTCACTTCCAACCCAGCCTCTGCCGCGCGCGCCTTTGCGACGCCGTAGTCGCCAGACCAGTTGTTGGCGACACAAACCTCGCCCGTCGGCAAAGTGTTGAGGTAATTGGAATTATCAAAGGTGGTCACATATTCGCGGATCGGCGCAATCGCCTCGATCATCTTGCGGTATTCGGGTTCACGTGCGGTATTCGGATCGATCCCCAGATAGCTTAGCACCATGAAGCCGAAGTCGGTCGGGCTATCCAGCAGGGTCAGCCCGCAATCCGCCAGTTTGGCCGCGTTTTCGGGCTTCATTATTGTGCCCAGATCGCTGAGGTCGGCATCCGGCAACCGTTCCTTGACCAGATCCATGTTAAAGGTAAAGCCAACCGAACCCCACATGTAAGGCACCGCATGCTCGTTGCCCGGGTCAAACCCCTCCAGCACCTTCAGCAAAGCCGGATCGAGGTTGCCCCAGTTGGTCAGCTTGCTGCGATCCGGTTTCTGATAGACGCCCGCAGCCACCATCCGCGGCAGGCTCAGCCCGGATTGCAGCACCACGTCATAGCCGGTTGACCCCGCCATCACCTTGGCCTGCATCTCCTCAGCGCTGGCATAAAGGTCATAGACCACGCCCACGCCTGTCTCGGCTTCGAAATCGGCAATGGTGGTCTCACCAATGTAGTCGGACCAGTTGTACACATTCACCGTCCCTGCCTGCGCCCATGCAGGACGGACATAAGGTGCCGCCAAGGCGGTTCCGAGGGTCAGCAGAGCCTTGCGGCGGGTCAGGTTCATGGCAGTCTCTCCCCTTGTGTTGTTAACTTTACGATACCGTCACAATTCTGACTGACCAATCAATTTGTCATTGGTGCTTCGGATTTCTGTCTCTGGTGGCGCGTCCTTCAGCGTCATCACCGGCAACAGGCTCCGCAAACCGTCGTGATGGCGGCGCAGTCCGTATTCCAGGTCAGACAGATGGAACCCTTCGAACGCAGCCGACTTCATCGACTCGTTTGACCAGATTGACAGCTGCTGATCCTCGACCGAGGTGTGGCGGTCGATGCGGTAGGCAAGATAGCGGGCAAGGCGCGCCGCACGGCTTTCATTCGGCTGCCGATAGACCTTGCCAGTAAGTCGCGTCAGTCCCGGTGTCAGCGGGATATCATGGTAGAATTGCATCGTTTCTGGCGTGAACGAAAAGACTATGTTGGGAAAGATGCCGTAATAGGTCCAGGCATTCTGCAAATGCGGCGGCAGATGTTCAGGTGCTTGTGCATGCTTGACGTAGTTGCGCACCGACCAGCCGCGCCCGGGCGTATCGCCAAAATAGCCGACCGAAACACTCAGCCCACCCTCAAGGTAAAGGTCACGATAGCTGCGCCCGTAAAGGTCCTGCAAACCCGGATGAGCCATTGGCACATGGTAGCCCTCATTGTCGACATCACGGACGGATTTCCAGTTGACCGCCAGATCTGTGGTCCACGCGGGCAGTTGCACGGGCAACGCATCCTTCAGCCGATAGGCCGCGAAATCGGCATCAAAGGCCGCAAGCATTGTCGCCACTGACGGCTGCGGGCCAGGTCCAAAGCGCAGGAAGATGAAGCCGTGAAACACCTCCATTTCGACCGGCTTCAATCCGAACTGCTCGCGGTTCATCGCGCCAAAGCTGGTGGGCTGAGCGGCCCCTCTGAGGGTGCCGTCCAGATTGTAAACCCAGCCATGAAACGGGCAAACGATCGCGCCTTTGCAATTGCCCTTGGCACCATCGACGACGCGCGCGCCGCGGTGGCGGCACAGGTTGTGAAAAGCGCGCAGCGTTCCATCCTTGTCTCGCATCACGACGGCGCGTTCGCCCAAAAGATCAAAGGTCAGCCAGTCACCGACGGCCATCACGTCACTTTCGTGGCCGACCACCTGCCAATGGGTAAGGAACAGCCTCTCCCGCTCCAGCGCGAACATTTCGGACGAGTGGTAGGTCCATGCAGGCAGCCCTTGGCGGTCCCATTCGTTCGGGGCCGGCACGGAAGAAATCGGGAAATCCTTCATTTGTAGTCCTCCATTTCCTGCAACACCCAGGCATCAAAATCCCGGATCGCATATTCCTCCGGCATCAAACGGCCTCGGGTGTAAGCGGGCGAGCGCAAGCCGCGCTGATTGAGTTCGACCACCTCAGCATCCTGGGCCAGCACCAGCTTGGCAAAGGCTGCAACCTCGGCCGCATCAAACCCCGGCTGATCAAGGGTTTCCTGCGCGAAGTACCATTCCACCGTGACCCGGGTTCGCTCCGGCCCCAGGGGTTCGAACACCACGGCGCGGACGTAATCGACATGGGCAACGATAAAGGCTGTCGGATAAAGCGTGACAAACAGGTATCCCGCAGCGCGTTCAGCTTGCGTAAGACCCGGAAACTCCGGTCCGCAGGGCTTGCCCGACAGTGTCCAGCTTGCAGCACCCGGCTTCATCGCCGGGCGCAGGTCGGCCTCGGGTGTCCAGCCCGGTTCTTCGTTCTGGGCCATGACGCCTTGTTTGTAGATCGGCACCAGATCACTCAGTTCGGGGTGGATGGTCGCGCAATGCAGGCATTCGTTGTAGTTTTCCCACAGGATCTTCCAGTTGCCAGCCACCTCGTTCACCGCGCGATGCCCGGTGACAAGGCTGTCCATCGGCCAGTTATCCAATGCCCCAAGCCCGGTGTCGGGGCGCAACGGCCCCGGGTCGGGCAGCAGGTTAAGAACGACAAAGCCGTTCCACACCATGATCGAAACCTTGGTCAGGCCGTGCGCGCGCTTGTCGAAATCCGCTGTCGGCTGGGCCTGCCCCGTCGCCACAAGCCGCCCGTCTGTCGCGGCATAGGCGAAAGCGTGATACTTGCAGGTGACAAGCTTTCCCATCGACTGCTGGTCAACGCTGCACAGCTCCGCGCCGCGATGGCGGCAGACATTGTGAAAGGCCGAAACCTCGCCTTCGGGCGTGCGGCACAGAATAACGCTGGCCACCCCGATCTGACGCCGCTGCATCGTGCCCGGCGCAAGATCATTCAGCCGCCCGGCCCAGACCCAGTTTCGTGCCCAAAGCGTCAATTGTTCCCGCCGGAACCAGTCTTGATCGAAGTAAGCCTGCGCCGGCAGCGTCTCGGGACAATGGTCAAGGCGCGGCGAAAGTGGGTGGCGGTCATGTCCCATCAGAACCTCCCGGGTGGTGTGGCGCGGCGACGGTCGGGAAGATAGAATGGACGATCAACCACCCGCGCGCGCATCATCAGCTTGCTGTAGTGCAACTCGCGCATGGCATAGATTTCAACCCAGATGTTGTCGCCAGCCATGTGGCGGCGGTCAATCTGTGCCAGCGCGATGCTTTTCTTCAGGATCGGCGACCAGCAGGCCCCAGTGATGACGCCCACTTCGGTCTTCTGGTCATGATACAAGATCGACCCTTCAGCCGAAACATTGCCATCGACCTCCAGCCCGACGAATGCCCATTTCGAACTGCCGCTGTCACGTTCCCGGACCAGTGCGCGACGGCCGTTGAAATGGCCCTTGTCCCAATCGATCAACCAATCAAGCCCCATCTCGATGGGCGAACGGAGCCGGTCTTCGCGCAGGGTTTGCGGGGCGGGGATGAAGTCCATGTTGGTGATGATGAACCCCGCCTCAAGCCGCGCGATGTTCAACGCATCCGACCCGATGGGCCGCAGACCAAGGAGCGCGCCCGCGGCAAAGAGATGATCCCAAAGCGGCAGGGCATTGTCCGGCGTTGTCCACAGCTCATAGCCAAGATCGCCCGTAAATCCGGTGCGCGAAATCATCAGCGTGCCAGCGCCGAACGGGAACGTCGCCATGCGAAACGGCTTCAGCCCTTGCACATCAAAACCTGCCCCGGCCAGAACGGCAGCAGAGGTGGGGCCTTGTAAGGAAAGGGCAGCAATCTCCTCGGTTTCCTCGACAATCGTCACCTCAAAGCCGATGACGCCGTCCAACAACCACGGCAGGTGGCGCTCCTGACAGCACAGCCGGAAATGGTCCGGCCCAAGGCGGAACAGCGTGCCGTCATCCACCAGCTTGCCGTCGTCATCGCACCAGATCGTGTATTGCACGCCGCCGACCGACAGCTTGGTCACCTCTCGCACAGTCATCCGGTTCAGGTAATCTGCAGCATCTTTTCCGGTGATGCGGTATTTGACCATCGGGCACAGATCATACACCGTCGCTGCGTTGCGGATGGCCGAATACTCCATCGCAGTGTCCTCGAAACTCAGCGCAGATACGTAACCTGCCCAGGCCCCCCAGGACTGCAGCCGGTTCGCCGCCGCTGTCCGGGCATGGAACGGGGTTTGCAAAAGCGGCGTCTCGTAATGGCGCAGATGTCTCATGCGCGGGACCTTTCGATCGCGTTGGCGGCGTTCCATCCGGCCGCCCCTGAAACGCCCCCGCCCGGATGACACCCCGCCGACGCAAGCCAAAGGCCAGCAATCGGCGTCTGGTATTGCGCCATGCCCGGCAACGGGCGCAGGAACAGCATCTGTTCCACCGACATCTCGCCATGGTGCCAATTGCCGCCCGGCATGCCCCACCGCGCCTCGATGTCATAAGGCATCAGCATTTCTGCCTGCGCGACCAGTTTGCGAATTCCGGGGGCGTGGGCTTCAAGCTGCCCTAAACACGCCTCCAGCATCGCCGCACGGGCGGCTTCGGGGTCAGCGGGGGCGTGCGGGGCAAATTGCACAATGGCTGACAGAAAGTGCTGACCCTCGGGCGCATGACCGGCCTCATGTGCCGATGGGATCACGATTTCCATCACCGGCGCGTCGGGCACCCGCCCGTATTTGACCGGATTGAACGCCCGCTCCACATGGTCTTCGGACGGTGCGATCACCAACCGGGTGCGCAGGTCCGCCCCACGGAAATCCGGGGCGGAGGTCAGAGCCAGGTGCAGTTTTGCCGCCCCGCCCCGCGACTTCTGGTGCCGCATCCGGTTCACAAGGCCGGTGTCCAGATGGCGCGGCCCGACCAGCGACAAAAGCGTCGTCTTGGGGGCAATCGCTGAAACCACCAGCCCCGTGCGCAGCTCTTCGCCCGAAGCCAGCTGCACGCCTGCAACACGGTCGTTTTCTATGATCACCCGGGCCACATCGGCATCGCTGCGCACAACGACACCAGCCGCCTCAGCCGCTCGGACCATTGCAGCCCCAATTGACGCCATCCCGCCCTTCGGCAGGCCCAGCGCCCCCTGCACACCCGCCGTTTGCCCGGCCAGACGCTCCAGCCAGATCAGCAGCGAATTGGGCGAACGTGGGCCAAGCCATGTGCCAAGACTTGCATCGAACGCCAACGCACCTTTCAGCATTGGGTTGGATAGCTCGTCATTCAGCGCGTCGTGCATGTTGGTCAGAAAGACACGCAACAGCTCGCGAAACTCATCCGCCCCCATCAGCCGCGCCTTCACGCCGATACCCGCCAGCTTCAGCATCGGGTTGCCCACGCCCTTTGCCAGACGCGGCGGTGTCATTTCGCGGAACGGGGCCAGCACGCGGGCAAATTTCATCAGCCGCGCACGCAACGCAGCCCAGGCGGCGCGGTCAGCAGCGCCGACGTCACCGGTCAGGACCTGTCCCATAGCGCCATCCAGCCGCAAATGGCCGCCAGTGGCGGACAGCGCCGTTGTCGAAAGATTTGCATTGGCCCATGCCAAACCATGACCCGCAAGGTTCATTCCCTTTTCCACGCGTGGATCAAGGTTGTAGGACAGATGGGCAAGCGAGGGCCGGGCGAAACCGGGGGCAAAGTCCGCCGCCGCGGCCCCGCCACCCGACACCGCCCCGCGCTCAAGCACCAGCACCCTGCGGCCCTGCTTTTGCAGCTTGCACGCAGCTGCCAGACCGTTCGGGCCGGCACCTATGACGATGACGTCAAACAACGGCATAGGCTTCACTCATGTCCTTGGGTTGCAGCTTCATGTCGCGCAATATCTCGGCGGCTGCATTGCGGCCCGGTGCGCCCATCACGCCGCCGCCGGGATGGGTGGAGGACCCACAAATCCACAAATCCTTGATCGGGCTGCGATAATCGGCATATCCCGGCACGGGCCGGTTGAACAGCAGCTGGTCAAATGTCAGCTCGCCCTGAAAAATGTTGCCCTCGGTCAGGCCAACTTCGGCCTCAAGTTCGCGCGGGGTGCGCACCTCGACATGCAGGATACTGTCCTTGAAGCCGGGGGCATATTTCTCGATCTGGTCGATGCAAGCCACGCCAAAGGCATCGCGGTCAGCATCCGTCCAGTCCTGACCTTCGATCTTGGGCGGGGCGTATTGCACAAAGCACGACATGAAATGCTTGCCCGGCGGGGTCATCGTTGGGTCGATCATCGTTGGGATCATCATGTCCTGGAACGGATCGCGGCTGAAATGGCCGGCTTTCCAATCGTCATAGGCCAGTTCCATCTTCTCGATGGAATCGGTGAAATGCATGTCACCCTTGATGTTGGGCGCACCCTCTGGCAGCGCCGTAAAGTGCGGTGCCCGATCAAGCGCGATGTTCAACTTGCCCGACGACCCGCGCGTCTTGAAGGCGCGCACGCGTTTCAGGAACGCATCCGGCAATTCCCTTTCTTCGACATGCTTCAAAAACGTCCGCCGCACGTCCATGTTGGACACGACCCGCTTGCCCAGCACCTCTTGCCCGTCCGAAAGGGCCACGCCGTAGGCGCGACCGCCCCGGATCAGAACTTGCTCCACCCCCGACCCGGTCCTGATCTCGCCGCCCGCCGCCTTGAACGACGCAGCCAGCGCCTTGGTGATCGATCCCATGCCGCCGCGCGCATAGCCCCAGGCACCCACGTTGCCATCTACATCGCCCATCGCGTGATGCAGCAGCACATAGGCCGTTCCCGGTGACATTGGTCCCAGCGCCGTGCCGATGATCGACCCCACCGCCTGATAGGCCTTGATCACACCGTTCTCGAAATACTCATCCAGGTAATCCGAGATCGACATCGTCCAGAACCGGATCATGTCATACATCGCCATTTCCGAAAGGCCGAACATCTGCTTGCCCAGCCACGCAAGTTCCCACAGGTCCCTCGGGCGAAAGCGGGCAGGGTCTGGTGGGCGGCGCATCAGCAAGGGCCGGATGAACCGGCAATGGCGCAAAACATCGCGGGAATAGCGATCATAAGCCTCGGCATCGCGCGGCGAATGGCGGGCAAATTCGCGGCGGTTGGCATCGTGGTCGCGGTGCATGCCAAGATAGCCGCCGTCTTCGGTGAACATCGCCCCGCCTTCATAGGGGATGATCTGCAATCCGTGTTTGGGCAGTTCCAGATCACGCATGATCTCGGGGCGGAACAGGCTGCTGACGTAGGAACAATTGGAATAGGTAAAACCGGGGAACAGCTCACGGCTGACCGCCGCCCCGCCGACCCAGTCGTTTTTCTCCACGATGCAGACCTTCAGGCCAGCGCGCGCAAGATAGGAACCCGCCACCAGACCATTATGGCCGGCACCGATAATCACCGCATCATAGATCATTCCGCCGCCACCCCGTATTCCAGCGTCAGATCGACCGCTGTTTCAACGGCCTTCAACGTGTCGGTCAGGCAGGTCTCGTCCAGCCCGTGCGCCTCGCACATGAACCATGGCTCGCGGCTGTCAGGTTCAACGATGATCCCCAGATCATGCAGGTAATACGCGATCTGGTCGTAGAATGAATAGTCCGACGTCTTCCAATCGCGGTAGTTGTCGGGCGCCTTTTCGGCAAAGAACAGGCCGAACATCGACGGATGTCCTGTGTAGGAATGCACAATACCACGGGCATTCAGAATGCCGGAGATCCCTGCCTTCAACCGCTCGCCATAGGCGGCCAGGGTCTCCAGCGCCGGCGTTTCATCCAGAATGCGCAGGCATTCCTCAGCGGCCGCAAGGCTTACCGAATGCGCCGTGTAGGTGCCGCCATGCGACGCCCCGCCATAGCGGAAGGTTCGCATCACATCCTCTCGCCCCGCCACCACGGCAATCGGATAGCCATTGGCCACTGCCTTGGCGAAAGTGGTGATGTCGGGCTTCACGCCCATGATCCCCTGGATGCCGCCCTTGCCGACGCGAAACCCGGTCTTCACCTCGTCGATGATCAGCAACACGCCGTATTCGTCGCAAAGCCGGCGCGCCAACTGCACGTATTCGACCTGAGCCGTGATCCCGCAGCAGTTGCCCTGAATCGGCTCGATCAGCATCGCCGCCAGCGTATCGCCGTGGCGCCTGAAAGTGTCTTCCAAACGCTGAAAATCGTTCATCGGCACCAGATGCGCCAGTTGCTTCAGCGTCTGGGGAATGCCCTTGCCATAGGACACCACTTCCGGGTCGCGGTTCGACCCGGCCTCCCAATCCTCCAGATTGGCCATCCACATCGCCGCGTCGAACAGCCCATGATAGCCGCCCTCGACCAGCAGATAACTGTCGCGCCCGGTATACGCACGCGCCAGCCGCAGCGAAGCCATCACCGCCTCGGTGCCGGAATTCGAGAACCGCACCAGTTCCGCCGCGGGAACCATCTTGGCAATGCGGTCGGCCACGATCAGCTCCCGCTCGGTCGACAGCGCGAACACGCCGCCCACCTGCATCCCCCGCAGCGCGGCTGCATCCACCCGGTCATCGGCATAGCCAAGGATCGCCGGGCCATACCCCAACCGGTAGTCAACGTAATTGTTGCCGTCGATATCCCAGGTACGCCCGCCCTTGG
>NZ_JANMET010000328.1:0-4976 GCF_031377265.1 Tabrizicola sp.
GGCGAAATCCCCCGCCCCAACCCAGTCGATGAACCCCCGTTTCGTCAGCCCCTTGCGCACCACGCCTGACAACAGCGCATTTTCCACCAGGCTCATGTCCGGCGCCGCCGCATGGCCCAACCGCTCCTCTGGTGCGGCCACCAGCCCGGCACGGCGCCGGTCGTTCGGCCCCTTGTCGCCCATCGGCACCCCGGCAATCTTTACCGCCCCCGGTGCCGATTTCAGCTCGCCCGACAGCGCCAGAAGCAATTCATCCTGCCCGTTGCCCGCAACCCCGGCGATGCCCAGAACCGCCCCCATCCGCACCGCAAACCCCACCTCCTTCAGCGAGGTGCCGAACGGTATGGGCGAGGGCACCGACAGCCCCGTCACCGCCAGCGCCACCTCGCCCTGGGGCTTTGCGCGGCGCTCCGGCGGGGTCAGCACCGCGCCCACCATCAGTTCCGCCATCTCGCGTGCGGTACGCTCGCGCGGGGTGCAAGTCGCCACCACGCGGCCGCGCCGCAGGATCGTTGCCTCGTCACACAGGGTGCGGATCTCTTCCAGCTTGTGGCTGATGTACAGGATCGCGGTGCCTTCTGACGCAAGCTGCCGCAGCGTCTTGAACAAGATCTCCACTTCCTGCGGCGTCAGCACCGAGGTCGGCTCGTCCATGATCAACAGCTTCGGGTCCTGCAACAGACAGCGGATGATTTCCACCCGTTGCCGCTCGCCCGCTGACAGATCACCCACCATACGGCTGGGGTCCAGCGGCAGCCCGTAGTCCTCGCTGACCGCCCTGATCCGCCCTGCCAAGGTCTTCATCGGCGGCGGGTTTTCCATCCCCAGCGCCACATTTTCCGCCACGTTCAGCGCCTCGAACAGGCTGAAGTGCTGAAACACCATCGCCACGCCACTGGCCCGCGCCTGACCGGGTTTCGCTGGCGCATAAGGCTGGCCGCGCAGGGTCATCCGCCCCGCGTCAGGGCGCACGAGGCCGTAGATCATCTTGACCAGTGTCGATTTACCCGCGCCGTTTTCCCCCAGCAGCGCATGCACCTCGCCCTCGCTGATCTGGAACGACACATCATTGTTGGCCACCACGCCCGGATAGGCCTTGGTCACCCCTTCGACGCTCAGCAACAGCTTGCCCGTCATGCCCTGCTCTCCCAGCCTATCGCCCCGGTTCTTGCTGCCAGAAATTCCACCGCCACACCCACTGCAATCGCCTGCGGATGCTTGCCCAAAGCGGGGGTGCCGATCGGGCAGGTGATCCGCGAAATCATCTCCGGCGCATGCCCCAATGCCGCCAGCCGCGACCGAAAGCGTGCCCATTTGGTGGCCGACCCGATCAGCCCGACGCGCGCAAAGCCATGGTTCAGCAGCCGGTGACACAGCGCCAGGTCCAGCGCGTGGCTATAGGTCAGGATCAGATGCTCCGCATCCGTCGGGGCCAACGCCACGGCAGCCTCGGGCTGCGGTACTGGCAGCACCCTCACGCCCTCCGGCACCAGATCCGGAAACCGCTCTGCCGCGACATCAATCCAGGTGATCGCCACGCCCGGCAGCGGGGCCAGCACTGCCACCAGCGCGCGGCCCACATGCCCCGCCCCCCAGACCCACAGCTGCCGCTCGGCCCGCGTCACCGGTTCAATGAACCACCCCTGCACCAGTTGCGGCGCAGGCATCACGCCCTCACCCCGCGCCCGTGCCAGCAGCCGTTTTGCGGCCAGCGGCATCTCGCGCCCATCAACCGACCGTGCCATCATCCCGGCCTCTGCCACGGGCACGGCGTCGTAAACTTCGGTCAACACCGTCACCGCACCACCGCAGCATTGGCCAAGCTTCGGCCCCAGCGCCTCGCGGTCGACCCGCATGCCACCCGCGTCCAGCATCGCCCGCGCCCGCGCCATGGCCTCCCACTCCAGCGCGCCGCCGCCGATGGTGCCCTGCTGCCCATCGCGCCAGACCAGCATCGCCGCCCCCACCTCGCGCGGGCTGCTGCCGTCATGCGCTGCAATCACCACGCGGGCCACTGGCCCATGTATCGCCATCGCCTGTGCAAGGGCTACCAGGTCAAACACCCTCAACCCCCAGGCCTTCGACACGGCGCACCGCCATCAACACCCGCTCCGCCGTCGCCGGCGCATCCAGCGCTACATAACGTGATCCATCGCCACAAGCCGCCACCGCATCCGACAGCGCCATCAGCGCCGAGATCCCCAGCATCAACGGCGGCTCGCCCACCGCCTTCGACTTGCCCACCGCATCCTCCCGGTTCGGCTTGCCCCACAGCGCCACGTTGAACACATCCGGCCGGTCCGAACAGGCCGGGATCTTGTAGGTGCTGGGCGCATGCGTCGACAGCCGCCCCTTGCCATCCCAGACCAGCTCTTCGGTGGTCAGCCAGCCCGCTCCCTGAACGTAAGCCCCCTCGATCTGCCCGATATCCAGGGCCGGGTTCAAACTGGTGCCGGTGTCATGCAACAGATCCGCCCGCAAGATCCGGTTCTCGCCGGTCAGCCGGTCGATCACCACCTCGGTCACCGCCGCGCCATACGCAAAGTAAAAGAACGGCCGCCCGCTGCCGCGCACCCGGTCCCAGACAATCTTCGGGGTGGCATAAAAGCCGGTCGAAGACAGGCTGACCCGCGCCTGATAGGCCCAGGCCACCACCTGCGCAAAGCCGTAGACCTCGCCCGCCACCCGCACCGTGCCATCCACAAAGCGCACCTTTGCGGCCACGGTCTGGTGCTTTTCGGCAATGAACGCCGCCAACCGCCCGCGAATGGTCTCCGCCGCCGCTTTCGCCGCCATGCCGTTCAGATCGGCCCCGGAACTTGCCGCCGTCGCACTGGTGTTCGGCACCTTCCCCGTATCCGTCGCGGTGATCTTCACGACCGAGGCATCCACCCCGAACACCCCCGCCGTCACCTGCGCCACCTTCTGGAACAGCCCTTGCCCCATCTCCGTGCCGCCGTGGTTCAGATGGATCGACCCGTCCTGATATACGTGAACAAGCGCCCCCGCCTGATTAAGCCAGGTCAGCGTGAACGAAATCCCGAACTTCACCGGCGTCAGCGCAATTCCCCGCTTCAACACCGGGCTCGCCTTGTTCCATGCCGCAATCGCCGCCTGCCGCGCCGCGAAATCGCTGCTCCGCTCCAACTCCGCCACCAGCTCATGCCCGATGAAATCCTCCACCGGCATGTTGTAAGGCGTCGTCTGCGATTTCATCTGTCCTGAAATATCCCCGCCGGAGGCTCCTGCCCCCGCCGCCGCGCGGTAGAAGTTCAGCTTGCGCACCGCCAACGCATCGCGCCCCACCGCAAAGGCCACATGGTCCATCACCCGCTCGATGCCCACCATGCCCTGCGGCCCGCCAAAGCCGCGAAACGCGGTGGCGCTCTGGGTATTCGTCTTCAACCGGTGCGATTCGATCCGGATGTTGGGCAGGTGATAGCAATTGTCGGCATGCAGCATCGCCCGGTCCGCCACCGGCAAGGACAGATCCTGGCTCCAGCCGCAGCGCACCAGATGGGTGAATTCCAGCCCCAGCACCCGGCCCTCGGCGTCCACCCCGGCGCGATAGGAAATCCGCAGGTCGTGGCGTTTGCCGGTGATCATCATGTCATCGTCGCGGTCATAGCGCATCCGGCACGGCCGCCCCAGATCGCGCGCCGCAACCGCACAGGCGATGGCCAGGGCGTTCCCCTGAGACTCCTTGCCACCGAACCCACCGCCCATCCGCCGCACTTCCACCCGTACCGCGTTCATCGGCAGGTGCAGCGCATGCGCCACCTTGTGCTGAACCTCCGTCGGGTGCTGGGTCGAGGAATAGATCACCATATCCCCGCCCTCCTGCGGCAGGGCAGCGGCCACCTGACCCTCCAGATAGAAATGCTCCTGCCCGCCGACCTCGAACGATCCCTCCACCACCTGCGCCGCCCCGGCAATCGCCGCCATGGCGTCACCCTTGGCCCAGATCACCGGCCCCTGCTCGAACCGGCTGCCCGCCGCAAGCGCCTGATCGACGGTCAGGATCGCGGGCAACTCGGCGTAGGTCACACGCCCCAGCCGCGCCGCCTTGCGCGCCGCAAGGTGGCTGTCGGCCACCACCAGAAACACCGGCTGGCCCGCGTAATGCACCCGGCCCACCGCAAGCAGCGGCTCGTCATGCGCCGACGGGCTGCAATCGGGCATCGGGTCCAGATCGGCCGCACTGTACACCGCCACCACCCCCGGCGCCGCCCGGACTGCTGCAAGGTCCACCGCGACAATCTCGCCATGCGCGCAATCCGACAGCCCGAAGGCCAGATGCAGCGCATTGCCCGGCAGCGGGATGTCATCGACATACCGCGCCCGGCCCGTCACATGCAGCGGGGCCGCGTCATGCGGCAGGGCAAGTCCGGTGCTCATGGCGCAACCTCCAGCACCGAAACCGGCACTCCGGCAAGGTCGTGGAAATACCGGATCATCAGGTTCTGCGCCGTGGTCAGCCGGTAGCCAGCGCTGGCGCGCATATCGCTGAGTGGTGCGAAATCCCCCGCCATGGCCGCCGCCGCCGCCTCAACCGTTGCAAGGCTCCATGGTTGGCCCAGCAGCGCCGCCTCGGCCAGCGCCGCACGTTTCGGGATGCCCGCCATGCCGCCAAAGGCGATCCGCGCGCTACGCACCACGCCATCCGTGACCGTCACGTTGAAACAACCGCAGACCGCCGAGATATCCTGATCGAACCGCTTCGACAGCTTGTAACAGCGCAAATCCGGGGCCGAAGTCGGGATCGACACCCCTGCCACGAACTCACCCGGCAACCGGTCTTGCTTGCGGTACTCCAGAAAAAAGGCTTCCAGCGGCAGCGCGCGCATGTCGTCGCCGCGCCGCAGATGCAGCGTCGCCCCCAGCGCGATCAGCGCTGGCGGCCCGTCGCCGATGGGCGAGCCGTTGGCGATGTTGCCACCGATCGTGGCCGCGTTGCGCACCTGAACCGAGGCATA
>NZ_JANMET010000382.1:0-7389 GCF_031377265.1 Tabrizicola sp.
CGCCCGTCGGGGGCGGATTGCGCTGCCCCCGATACAAAGCGCCCCGGATCAGCCCTTGATCAGGCCCATCTGTTCCAGCTTCAAAAGCACCTGATGCGCACAGTGGTCAACATCGACATTCTCGGTATCGACCACCAGTTCGGCTGTGGTCGGTGCCTCGTAGGGGTCTGAAATCCCAGTGAATTCCTTGATCTTGCCTTCGCGCGCCAGCTTGTACAGGCCCTTGCGGTCACGGCGTTCGCATTCCTCGATGCGGGTCGCGACATGCACCTCGATGAACGCGCCAAACGCCTCGATCATCTCGCGCACGGCGCGGCGCGTGGCAGTGTAGGGCGCAATCGGCGCGCAGATCGCGATGCCGCCGTTCTTGGTGATCTCGCTGGCCACATAGCCGATCCGCTTGATGTTCAGGTCGCGGTGTTCCTTGGAAAACCCCAGTTCTGATGACAGATGCTTGCGCACCACATCCCCGTCCAGCAGTGTGACCGGTCGCCCGCCCATCTCCATCAGCTTGACCATCAGCGCGTTGGCGATGGTCGATTTGCCCGATCCTGACAGCCCGGTGAAGAATACCGTGAAGCCCTGCTTCGACCGTGCGGGCGACGTGCGGCGCAACTCTTCCACCACGTTGGGGAACGAGAACCACTCTGGAATCTCCAGCCCCTCGCGCAGGCGGCGGCGCAGTTCGGTGCCGGAAATGTCCAGCACGGTGGAGCCGTCCGGCACTTCGTCGATCGGGTAATATTGCGCCTTTTCCTGCACATAGACCATCTGTTTGAAATCGACCATCTCGATGCCGATCTCCGTCGCGTGTTCCTTGAACAGTTCCTGCGCGGCATAGGGGTCATAGAAATCCTTGCCCGCAGAATTCTTGCCCGGCCCGGCATGATCGCGCCCGACGATCATGTGGGTGCAGCCATGGTTGCGCCGGATGATGCCGTGCCACAGCGCCTCGCGCGGGCCGGCCATGCGCATCGCCAGATTGAGCAGGCTCATCGTCGTGGTGGCGGCCGGGTATTGGCCCAGCACCGCCTCATAACACCGCACACGGGTGAAATGGTCGATGTCACCTGGCTTGGTCATGCCAACAACCGGGTGGATGATCAGGTTCGCCTGCGCTTCACGCGCCGCACGGAAGGTCAGTTCCTGATGCGCGCGGTGCAAGGGGTTGCGGGTCTGGAACGCGACGACACGCCGCCAGCCCATCTTGCGGAAAAACGCGCGCAATTCGTTCGGCGTATCGCGACGGGCCTTGAAGTCGTAATGCACGGGTTGCTGAATGCCGGTGATCGGGCCGCCGAGGTAAACCTTGCCCGCCTGATGGTGCAGATAGTTCACCGCCGGATGCGCCAGATCATCCGCGCCGAATACCCGCTCCGCCTCCAGCGCCTTGTCGGGCACCCATTTGTCGGTCACCGACAGGATCGCCAGGATCACGCCTTCGGCGTCGCGGAGCGCCACGTCCTGCCCCGGTTCGACGGTTTCGGCGAACTTCTCGCTGATATCGAGAGTGATCGGGATCGGCCACAACGTGCCATCCGCCATCCGCATCTTGGACACCACACCGTCATAATCGGCCTGCCCCATGAAGCCTTTCAAGGGATGGAACCCGCCGTTCATCAGCAGTTCCAGATCGCAGATCTGCCGCGCGGTCAGATCCCATGACGGCAGATTGCCCGCCTCGATCTTCAGCTTCTGGGCCGAGTCATACGAGACATAAAGTTCCGGGATCGGAACCAGATTGGGCATCGACATGGAAAGCACCTTTTCAATGGGCTGGCGGGCCACCCGCCGGTTGGCGCGGCAGTAGCCCGGGAATGGGGCGGAATTCAAGGCAGCGCACGGGGAAATCGGGAAAAAAGGGCGAAAATGCTTTGGATGAGCAAGTTTTCAGGAAAGATCGTCCAGCGCAGGCAAGCGCACCGGGTCATCCGCTTTTTTCGGTGCTCAGGCGGGCAGCAGCCGCGTCACGATCAGACCGGAGATTGGCAGATAGACCGTCTCCGACACGATCCCTGCAATCGCCTCGGACCAGCTGTAATCCGGCCCGATAGCTTGGCCCACCTCACCAAACACGAACATCACCCACCACAGGCCGACATAAAGCATCCATTGCGTCCCGAACGCCTCGCGCCCCAGCGCCCAGAGGCCGACAAACGCCAAGGCAGTGCCAAGTTTCGATACCGCAACCCCAGCCAGAAACGCCATCGGGTCATCGCCCGGTGGCTGCAACCCGGTAACACGCGACAGGATGCCATAGACCAGCACCGGAACGACGAAGAGGGTCAGGAAGACCAGACCGACGGCCAAAGCAATGCGCATGATGCACCTCCATGCCCACAGTTTGCCCTGACGGCCCGGTTACCGCCTTGCGCTGCATCAAACGGCTACTCCGCCGCCTTCAGCTCCGCCTCCTGCGCGGCCAGAAACTTCTCGGCATCCAGCGCCGCCATGCAACCCATGCCCGCACTCGTCACGGCCTGGCGGTAGATGTGGTCGGTCAGATCCCCCGCCGCGAAGACGCCCGGAATGGCGGTGCGGGTGGACCCCGCCTCGACCTGCACATAGCCACCCGAATGCAGCGGCAACTGGTCCTTGACCAGTTCCGACGCCGGCGCATGGCCGATGGCCACAAAGAACCCCGCGCAGGGGATATCTGCCACCGCGCCGGTCACCAGATTGCGGGTGCGCACGCCGGTGACGCCCAAGGGGGCCTCATCGCCCAGTACCTCGGTCACTTCGGTGTTCCAGACGACGGAGATCTTCGGGTGCTTGAACAGCCGGTCCTGCATGATCTTTTCGGCGCGCAAACTGTCGCGCCGGTGGATCAGCGTCACTTTCGAGGCAAAGTTGGTCAGGAACAGCGCCTCCTCCACCGCCGTATTGCCGCCGCCGATCACCACGATCTCCTTGCCGCGGTAGAAGAACCCGTCGCAGGTGGCGCAGGCCGATACGCCAAAGCCCTTGAACTTTTCCTCGGACGGCAGCCCCAGCCATTTCGCCTGCGCGCCAGTGGCCAGGATCACTGCATCCGCCGTGAAGGTCATGCCGCTGTCGGCCTTGGCCACGAACGGCCGGCGCTTGAGGTCAAGGCTGGAGATATAGTCCGAGATCACCTCCGCCCCCATCGCCTCGGCATGCGCCTGCATCCGCACCATCAGGTCGGGCCCCTGCACATGCGTGTCGCCGGGCCAGTTCTCCACCTCGGTGGTGATGGTCAGCTGGCCGCCGGGCACCAGACCCTGCACCAGGATCGGGTTCAGCATCGCCCGCGCCGCATAGACAGCCGCCGTGTACCCAGCCGGGCCGGAGCCGATGATCAAAACCCGTGTGTGACGTGACGCAGTCATGGCAAACCTCGTTGACAGCAAGACTTGCTATATAGGGTCATGTTTCAGCGGTGGGAACCCTTGCCCGGTGGGATCCAGCCTTGCGGTTTCCGCGACCAGAAACTCGGCCAGAACCGCGCTCGCCGGGGTGTCGCAAGTCCGGCCGTGGCTGATCAGCGAAACCTCGGTCGGCTCCGGGGCATGGTCAGGCCGGACGCGCCGCAGATCCCCGCTGGCCACCAGCTCGCGCACCACGATTGCGGGCAGCAGCGCAAACCCCGCCCCACCACCGGGCCGATCACCTCATGCGCCAGGGCGAACGGCAGCGCCAGCCGCACGGTTCCTCCGGGTGCCGCGATCTCTGCCCCCAACCGCGCGGCAGCTTCCGCCGCCCGGTCGGCAATCGCCTGCTCATCCTCGGCCAGCCGCGCGCCGATCGCGGTCATCCGCACCGCGCGGGTGGTCCGCGCGATCAATTGTACCCCGAGCGCCGCCTCCAGTGCCGAAATGTGGCCGGTGACGGTCGAGGGCGGCCAGGGTGGTCAGATCCGCCAGGTTCAATATGCGACCATCCGCATTACATCTGCAGACAAGATCTATATTCATTCACTTTCTCGAATGGAAAGCCCAGAAGACCCGTTGAAAGGTCCATGCCATGACGCCCTATCCGGTGCCTTCGGGCCTGACGCACCTGCATCTCGTAACCCATGATCTCACCCATGCAACGCTCGGCGTGGCCCTGTCGCCGTTTCTGGTGATCTCGTATTTTGACATGACCGGCCCGGTGTTTCCGCCGCACCCGAATGCCGGGTTTTCCGTCGCCACCTATATCCTGCCAGACAGCCCGACCGGGTTCTGGAACCAGGACAGGCTGGGCGACAACAACGCCATTGCACCCGGCAGCCTGCACTGGTCGGTTGCCGGGGCCGGGTTGATGCACGAGGAAACCGTGATGCGAACCGGCAGGCTGGCCCGCGGCTGATGCGGTTCTCCCGATAGCCGACCGGCAGCACTGTACTGCAGGGAGCCCCGTTCGTTGCATCCTCACGGGAACAGTTTGACCGCTTTCATGCCAGCTATCACCGCGGTGGCATGGGACGGCTGGTGGCCTATGATCAGCCCGCGATCGACCAGAGTTTTGACGCTGCGCAACAGAATATTGCTTGAACGCGCAAGAAAATGTCTGCTATCGGCATAGGGCGCAATTATTGCAAAGGCGGACCGCGTGGCCGGACATAAACTCGACCCGATCGACCGCCAGATCCTGGCTCAGCTACAGGCCGACGGTCGCATGACCAATGTTGAACTGGCCAGCCGCGTCGGCATCTCGGCTCCGCCCTGCCTGCGCCGGGTACGCACGCTGGAGGAGGCGGGCTACATCAAGGGCTATCACGCCGATATCGACGCGCGTGAACTGGGATTCGAGGTTCAGGTTTTCGCCATGGTCCGCCTGCAAAGTCAGGCCGAGGCTGATCTGGCGCTGTTCGAAGCGCGCTGCCGGGCTTGGCCGCTCGTGCGCGAATGCCACATGCTGAACGGCGAGATCGACTTTATCCTGAAATGCGTCGCACCGGATTTGTCCAGTTTCCAAAGCTTTCTGACCGAGCAGCTGTTGAAAGCCGAACATGTTGCCAACGTGAAGACCAGCCTCGTCATCCGTTGTGCCAAGGACGAACCCGGCCTGCCGTTTGACGTGCTGGAGGCGCGGCTGGCAAAGTCCGCCTGACCGGCGTCGCGCGTCGTCAGTTGGCGACGCGTACAGCCTGACGGGTTGCTGCCTTCAGCCGCAGGGCAAGGCCCTTGCTGCCCGGACGAGGATTGCTGTCAGCATGCCTGTCTTTCGGAAACGACCGAAGTGCAATCGGTTCAGCGACCGATTCCAGAACGCCAATCAACCAGCGGCGTTTGGTTTGTGCTTCAACATTCATTCTGACTGCCCTCACTGCGGTGACTTCCACCGGTGCAGTCAGGATGCAAAGAGAATGCGGCGGCGTTGCGGCCAAGTCTTGCTGGAATAAGGTCGTTTTCTTGCCGGTTCAGCCCACAGCGCCACAGTCTGAAACAGCGCTAAAGCCGGATCGCCGAGATCAGCCTGCCGTAATCCGCCTCGCCCTTGTGCGTCATGCGGCGGTATGAATAGAACCGCTCCGCATCGGCAAACGTGCAATGGCCGGTCCATTCGGCATGGCCAACCCCGGCCTCGCGCAGCCGGTGCAGCCCGTATGCCGGCAGATCGAACAACATCCGGTCGCCACGCCCTTGGGCAAAGAACCGGCTGGTGGCGCGGTCATTATCGGTGAACCGCTCAAAGAATTCCGGGCCGACCTCATAGGCAGCCTGGCTGATCGTCGGGCCAATCACGGCCACGATGTCGGCCCGCCGCGCGCCCAGCGTCTCCATCGCGTCCAGCGTGGCTTCCAGAACCCCGTCCATCGCCCCCCGCCAGCCCGCATGCGCGGCACCGATCACCCCCGCCTTGGCGTCTGAAAACAGCACTGGCTGGCAATCTGCCGTCAGCACCGCCAGCATCAGCCCCGGCGTGGCGGTCACCAGCGCGTCGGCCATCGGGCGTTCGTCCAACGGGACGGTCACCGCAACCGCTGTCGCCGAATGCACCTGATGCACGGTGACCAGTGCCGTCACCGGCACCCCCAGCGCCGCCGCCGCCCGCGTCCGGTTGATCATCACCACATCGGCCTGATCGCTGGACCCGGTCCCGCAATTCAACCCGGCAAAGATCCCAGACGACGCCCCACCCTTGCGGGTGAAAAAGCCGTGGCGGGCAGCGATCCTGTCGGATGTCAAGATTTCAAGCATGGGATGGATCAAAACCGGGAGGGGCAGGGGCAACGGGGGCGTGAAACGCGATAGCTTTGAACACCGAACCCATTTCCTCGGGGTGGGTCAAGCGGCGATGCGCGGCAAGGTGGCTTTGCAGCACTTCCCCCGCCAGTTCGGCGCCAAGCCGCGCGGCGCGCTGATCAATCCCAAGGCGTTTCAGCAGCACGCCCTGACCGGTCAGCCCGGTGCGCGCCACCCCCATCGCCAGCGCCAGTGCTTCGAAATCCACATGCGCGGTCAGATCGGCGGCACCCGGTTGGGCCAGCGGGTCTTCGGGCGCATGCCCGCGCAGCGCTTGCAACGTATCGCCCTTCGACCGCCAGCCGCCATAATCGATCACCAGTGCCACCCCGCCCCGTGCCGCGATCCGCTGGCCGATGGCTTGCGCAATCGCCGGCAGCGCCGGGCATACCTCCACCACCGTCCCCGGCGGATCGGCCTGAAACCGCGGCCCGATCATCCCCTCTGGCAGCAGCGCCGACAGACCAAACCGCAACCTACCCTCTGAAACTCCGACCATCCGCTCGCGCCAACCACCATCGTCACGCTGGAACTGGCGGATCGGCAGGGCATCGAAGAACTCGTTTGCCAACAGGAACAGCGGTTGGTCCGGCAGGCTGGCAACACTGTCGGCCCATACCGGCGCATAGGCGTCCAGCGTCCGCGCCTGCACATTGCGCAAAGTGGCCGACGCCTCGACCAGCACGATCCGCGCGCCCGCATGAAACCCCGGCACGGCCCGCGTGGCGCGCATCACATCGGCCATCAGCGTCCCGCGCCCGGGGCCAAGCTCGGCCAGCGTAAAGGGGGCGGGTGACCCCTGATCCAGCCACGCCTGCGCCAGACACAGGCCGATCAGCTCGCCAAACATCTGGCTGATCTCGGGGGCGGTGGTGAAATCGCCAGCCACCCCGAACGGATCGCGCGTGCTGTAATAGCCGTGCGCCGGGTGCATCAGACACTCGGCCATATACTCGGCCACCGTGATCGGCCCGGTGGCCGCGATCCGGGCGGCAAGCATGTCGCCCAGAACGGTCATGCGCTACGGCGGCGCGCCAGAAACCACAGGCCGGCCAGGATCATCGGCAGCGACAGGATCTGCCCCATGGTCAGCCCCCAGCCGCCGATGTGCAGTGCCAGACCCAGCGGGTTGCCGTCGCTGATAAACTGCGCATCGGGTTGGCGCACGAACTCCACCGCGAACCGCGCTGCACCATAC
>NZ_JANMET010000002.1:0-12252 GCF_031377265.1 Tabrizicola sp.
TGTTGGCGGGGTTCATCTGGTAGGTCTTCTTGTCGCCCTTCAGCGCGCCACTTGCACCGACCGCATCGCGAAACGGGCCGTAAAAGGCGGAGGCATATTTGGCCGCATAGCTGAGTATCGCCACATCCTTGTGGCCGCCCGCCTCCAGCGCCCGCCGCATTGCCCCGATCCGCCCATCCATCATGTCGGATGGCCCGAGGATATCGGCGCCGGCTTCGGCCTGAGCAAGGCTCATCCTGACCAGCGCCTCGATGGTTTCGTCGTTCAGGATCACCCCGTCACGCACCAGACCGTCATGGCCAAGGGCGTTGTAGGGATCAAGCGCCACATCGGTCATCACCGCAATTTCGGGGACCGCGGCCTTGATTGCACGGATCGCCCGGTTGGCAAGGTTGTCGGGGTTCCATGCCTCTTCGCAACCCACGGTCTTCAGCGCGGGATCGGTGTAGGGGAACAGGCAGATCGCAGGGATCCCCAGACCGGCAGCCATTTCGGCCGCCTGAACCACCAGATCGACCGAGAGGCGTTCGACGCCAGGCATCGACTTGATCGGATCGCGCTGTCCCACCCCGTCGCGCACGAACACCGGCCAGATCAGATCCCCCACACCAAGCACCGTCTCCTGGGTCAGCGTCCGCAGTGCGGCTGTGCGACGCAGCCGACGCAGGCGGGTCAGCGGAAAGGGCGCAAAGGTGGGGTGCATGGCGATATCCTCGAATTGGCGGAACAAGCGGGGGCTTGCGACTTTGCCTTCTGCCTGCCATGGAAAGAGCCGCGCCTCAAGAGTGGTCTCGGTTCGTCCGGGGCGATCTGGCGCAAGGTAATGTGGAAAGGAAGGCCAGTTTCGTGGACCTGATTGCTACGGTTTTCGAAATCATCGACATGCGGTCCTTTTCCAATCTCTGGTATTGGATTGCGCTTGCAGTGCTGTGGTCTTCGACCAGCCATTGGGTGATGGGCGTGCCTTATGACATGCTGCCGCGGGCGCGCCGTGAGGGCGGGCAGGCGCAGGCGGATGTCGAGGAGCTGGCGCGGATTTATTCCAGCCGGTTGTTGGCGGTGGTGCGGGCAGCCGGACTGTGGATTGTGGCGCTTGGCTGCTTCTGGATGAGCGTTCTTGGCGTTCTGTCGTTTTACTATGATGTGGAATTCGCGCAGGCGGTGTTCTTTCTGGTGGCCCCGATGACCATCGTGATCTGGCTGAGCCTGCGATGTGCGCGGTTGATCGAGGCGGGCGAAAACAGTGGCGAAGCGCTGTATCGGCGGCTCAGCATCCATCGGCGGTTTCTTCAGGTGCTGGGGATGGTGTCGATCTTCATCACATCGCTGTTCGGGATGTGGCAAAATCTCAGCAACTCCATTCTCAACTGACCGGTCGTTGACCGGCTTCAACAGACAAATCAGTCGGATAGAATGACAGCAGAGCGTATCATGCTGGGCGGTGCGCCCGAGGGGTTTGACGCCCGCCTGGTGGCCCGTGAACTGGCGCGGGGCCGCCCGGTGATGCATGTCGCGCGCGACGACAAGCGGGCCGAGGCGATGCGGGCGGCGTTGGCCGTGCTGGCGCCCGACGCGGTGGTGCTTGAGTTTCCGGCCTGGGATTGCCTGCCCTACGACCGGGTCAGCCCGAACCCGGACATTTCGGCACGGCGGATGGCGACGCTGGCACTGCTGGCCGACGGGCTGGCGGGCCCGTTTGTGGTTTTGACCACGCTGAACGCGGTCACGCAGCGGGTGCCGGCGCGGGACGTGGTGCGCGCGTCTTCGTTCCGCGCCAGAGTTGGCGACCGGGTGGATGAGGCGCGGCTTAAGGGATTTCTGGCGCGCATGGGGTTTTCGCCGGTGTCCACGGTGGCCGAGCCCGGGGACTACGCGTTGCGCGGCGGGATCGTCGATGTGTTTCCACCGGGGCCGGGGGGGCCGATCCGGCTCGACTTCTTCGGCGATGTGTTGGATGGCGCGCGGCGGTTTGACCCTGAGACCCAGCGGACCGTGGAAAAGCTGAAATCGGTGGACTTTGCGCCGGTGTCGGAAGTGATCCTGGATGAGGCGGCGATTGCGCGGTTTCGCCAGAACTACCGCGTCGCGTTCGGGGCATCGGGCGCGGATGACCCGTTGTACGAGGCGGTCAGTGCCGGGCGCAAACATCAGGGGATGGAGCATTGGCTGCCGTTCTTTCACGCCGGGCTGGAGACGTTTTTCGAGTATCTGCCTGAGGCATCGGTGATGCTGGATGACCAGGTCACTGCGGCGCGCCTGTCGCGCTGGGAGGGGATCGACGACAGTTACGACGCCAGATCCGAAGCGATGGGTGCCAAGGGCCGGCTGGATAGCGTGTACAAGCCGGTGGAGCCGGGGTTGCTGTATCTGGACGACGCCGGGTGGGAGGCCGCACTGGCAGACCACCGGGTGGTGCAGCTATCGCCCCTGCCGCAAAGCCCGGGGCCGGGTGTCCTGGATGCGCAAGGCCGCATCGGGCGCAGTTTCGCACCTGAGCGCCAGCAGGAAAAGATAAACCTTTTCGGGGCTTTGACGGATCATGTTAAGGCGCTACTGGCATCTGGGCAGGTGGTTGTTGCCAGCTGGTCCGAGGGGGCAAGGGAACGTCTGAAGGGCCTATTGGCCGATCAGGGGCTGATGGGCGCGCGTGAAGTTGCGGACTTCCGCGATGTGCCGGACGGCAAAGGCGATCTGTTCTTGATGATCTGGCCGCTGGAAGCAGGATTTACTGCGCCCGGCCTGACGGTGATTTCCGAACAGGACGTGCTCGGTGACCGCATGGTCGGCAAGCCGCGCAAGCGGCGCAAGGCCGACAACTTTCTGCGCGAGGTTGACACACTGACACCGGGCGATCTGGTGGTGCATGTCGAACACGGCGTCGGGCGCTATCTGGGGTTGGAGACGATCACCGCACTGGGCGCACCGCATGCCTGTGTGATGCTGGAATATGCAGAGAACGCAAAGCTTTACCTGCCGGTCGAGAATATCGAACTGCTGAGCCGCTATGGCCATGAAGAGGGGCTTCTGGACCGGCTGGGCGGCGGTGCGTGGCAGGCCAAGAAGGCCAAGCTGAAGGAACGCATCAAGGAAATCGCCGACCGGCTGATGCGGATCGCGGCGGAACGGGCGCTGCGTCACGCACCGATTCTGGAGGCGCCGCATTCCATCTGGGAGGCGTTCGCGGCGCGGTTTCCGTATCAGGAAACCGATGATCAGCTGACCGCGATCGCGGATGTCACGGCGGATCTTGAAAAGGGCAGCCCGATGGACCGGCTGATCGTGGGCGACGTGGGCTTTGGCAAGACCGAAGTGGCGATGCGCGCGGCTTTTGTTGCGGCGTTGTCGGGCATGCAGGTGGCGGTGATCTGTCCGACCACGTTGCTGGCGCGTCAGCATTACCGCAGCTTTGCCGAACGTTTTCGTGGATTTCCTATATCGATCAAGCCTTTGTCCCGCTTTGTTTCAGCAAAGGACGCCAATGCGACGCGCGAGGCGATCAGTCAGGGCACAGTGGATATTGTCGTGGGCACCCACGCGCTTTTGGCGAAGTCGATCAAGTTCAAGAACATCGGTCTGCTGGTAATCGATGAAGAACAGCATTTCGGCGTGACCCACAAAGAGCGGCTGAAGGAAATGCGGTCTGAGGTGCATGTGCTGACGCTGACCGCGACGCCCATTCCACGCACGCTGCAGTTAAGCCTGACCGGGGTGCGCGATCTGTCGATCATTGCCACCCCACCCGTGGACCGGCTGGCGATCCGCACCTATGTGGCCGAGTTCGACACCATCACCATCCGCGAAGCGCTGCTGCGGGAACGGTTCCGGGGCGGGCAGTCATTCTATGTGGTGCCACGGATTTCGGATATCCACGAGATCGAGGATTTCCTGAAGACCCATGTGCCGGAAGTGAGTTACGTGATCGCACATGGGCAATTGGCGGCGGGCGATCTGGATGACCGGATGAACCAGTTCTACGACGGCAAGTACGATGTGCTGCTGGACACCAGCATTGTGGAATCCGGTCTGGATATACCCACGGCGAACACGATGATCGTACATCGTGCCGACATGTTCGGGCGGTCGCAGTTGTATCAGATCAGGGGCCGGGTGGGCCGGTCGAAGACCCGGGCCTATGCCTATCTGACCACCAAGCCTCGCGCGCCGCTGACCCCGCAGGCGACCAAACGGTTGCGGCTTCTGGGCAGTCTGGACAGCCTTGGGGCGGGGTTCAATCTGGCGAGCCATGACCTTGACCTGCGCGGGGCCGGCAATCTTTTGGGCGATGAACAGTCGGGCCATATCAAGGAAGTCGGCTACGAGTTGTACCAGCAGATGCTGGAAGAGACGATTGCCAAGATCAGATCCGGCGAGTTGCAGGGGCTGACCACGGTGGATGACGGCTGGAGCCCGCAGTTGAACCTGGGCGTACCGGTGATGATTCCGGAAGAATATGTGATCGATCTGGACGTGCGGCTGGGGCTGTACCGACGGCTGTCATCGCTGGGCACCAAGGTGGAGCTTGAGGGGTTTGCGGCCGAATTGATCGACCGGTTCGGGCCGTTGCCGAAAGAGGTGAATACCCTGATGCTGATCGTGCGGATCAAGGCGATGTGCAAGCGGGCCGGGATCAGCCGGCTGGATGCCGGGCCGAAAGGTGCCACGATCCAGTTTCACAACGACAAGTTTGCCAATCCGGCCGGGTTGGTCGATTTCCTGAAAGCGCAGGGGGGTGCCGCGCGGGTGAACGGCACCAAGATCGTGCTGACCGGCGAGATGAAGACCGAGGCTGACCGGATCAAAGGCGCGTTCAACATTGCGCGCGATCTGGCAGAGGTGATCAAGGCCGGCACAAAGCTGGCAGCAAAGGCCTAAGCCTCTTTCGGGGCCAAAGTCTCGGCCAGACCAAAGCGGATCAGCGATAGCGCCAGGATCAGCAGGACCAGCACCCCCGTCATCAACGGGATCGTCGTTCCATTGAAGGCAAGGCCAACCGGAATTGCCAAAAGCACGCTGCCCACTGTCGCAACCGAACCGATCACCGATGCGGCCAGCCCGGCGATATGGCCCACGGGTTCCATGGCCAATGCGTTCAGGTTGCCCATGCTCAGCCCCATCATGGTGAACAAACCGACCGACCACAGGATATGTGACGCGAAGGCCAGACCCTCCGGCATTGCGCCTGAAGAGTTTGCGGCAAGACAGATCGACGTAACCAGGATTTGCGCGACAAAGGCCCCGATCACCACGCGGCGCATGCCAAGGCCCATCACGATGCGGGTGTTGAGAATGCTGCCCGACATCGACGCCAGGGCGATGAACGCAAACCACAGCGGAAAGCTTTCTGCGCGGTCAAAGCGGACCTCGAAGATGCTTTGCATCGATGACAGCGCGGCAAACAACGACGCGAGAGTGACCGTCTGCACCATCGTTGAAACCACGACCGCACGATAGGTGGCGAGTTCGCGTGTCGCCTGCCAGAGCGAGGCGATTGCCAGCGGGCGGCGGGCCTGCACCGCCAGGGTTTCAGGCTGGCGCAGGCCCATCCAGATCATCGTCAGGGCAGAAAACGCGATATAGGCGAGGAAAATTGCGCGCCAGCCGGCCAGCGCGATGATGCCTTGGCCCATCAGCGGCGCAATGGCTGGAACCAGCGTGAAGATCATCATCGCAAAACTGATGACGCGCGACATTTCTCGGCCTTTGTAGAGGTCGCGTACCATTGCGACCGACACAGTCCGCGGGCCGGACGCGCCGATGCCTTGGATGACCCTTGCCAGCAGCAGGGTTTCAAGGGTGGGGGCAAAGAAGCATGCAAGGGCGGCAAGCGCAAACAGGGCGGAGGAGAACATGATCACGCGCTTGCGCCCGAAAGCATCTGAAAGAGGCCCTGCGAACAGGGTGCCAAGCCCCATTCCAAAGACGAAACTGGTCACCACAAGCTGCGCCGCGTTCGGCGCATCGGGGGACAGGCTTGCCGCGATGCTTGGCATGGCGGGCAGCATCGCGTCGATTGAAATGGCGATGGTGGCGAACAGCATTGCGATGATTGCAATGAATTCGGTCTGCGAAATGGGTTTTTCGGTCAAAGAAGGACCCTTTAGGCTGAAGGCTGTTGGGAAGCCACGGTCAACTCTTCGATGACTTGACCCCAGAGATCGGGCGGCTGTGCACCCGAAAGGACGTATTGCTGCGCAATCAGATAGGTCGGAACGGCGGTCACCCCTTTGCGGCGGGCATCAAGATCGCGTGCGGCAAGATCGTCACGGTCCGCGTCGGTGGCAAGCAAGCGCTGCGCAAGGGTTGCGTCCATGCCGACCTCGCCGCCAATTGCCGCGAGTGTGGCGGGATCGCCGATGTCGCGCCCGTCGCGCCAATAGGCGCGGAACAGGGCGCTGACCATCGCGGTCTGCTTGCCTTCGAGCCCGGCCCAATGGATCATGCGGTGGGCATCAAGGGTGTTCGGCACCCGGGAAATGTTGGCAAAGTCGATCTCCAGCCCGGCACTGCGTGCGGCGTCTTCAACGCGGGCGTAGATCTGGATGGCCTTGTCCTTGCCGCCAAACTTTTCCTCAAGGTAGGACCGGCGGTCGACACCTGCGGGCGCCATTTCGGGGTTCAGCTGGAACGGGTGCCATTCGATTGCAAACGGGTGATCCGCGCGGCGTTCAAGGGCGCGATCAAGGTTCGCTTTGCCGATGTAGCACCATGGGCAGATGGGATCGGAGAAGATGTCGAGGCGGATCATGCGCCTTCCTTCCGGGCCAGGGCCGCGAGGGTGCGGCGGTCCAGCTTGCCATTGGCCGTGCGCGGAAGTTTGTCAAGATGATGATAGCTGCGCGGCTGCTTCCAACGGGCCAGATGCACGCTAGCGTGATCGTGCAGGGTGGTGGCATCGATTGGCTGGTCGCTTTCGTAGTAGCACGCGATGATCCGGGTGCCGGGGGCCACTTCCACCTCGATCGCGGCGCATGTCGCTAATCCCTGCAGTTGTTGCATTGCATATTCCACCTCTTGCGGGGCCACGCGAAAGCCGCCTGGGTTCATCATGTCGTCGGCGCGGCAAAGCCATGTGACAGCACCGTTGTCGGCCATGACCGCGATGTCGCCGGTGAGGAACCAGTCGCCGTTTTCCGGCAGAACGCCTCCGTAGCCCAAGGTCAGACCAGGGTCGTCGCGGTGGATGGCAAGGGTGCCGGGAGTTCCGCGAGGCACGGGGGTACCGTGATCCAGAAGTGCTACATGACGCCCGTTCTGCACAAATCCGGTGGCTCCGTCAGAGCACGGTCGCGCCGGGGAGGAGGAGATGTAGGTCGAGAGTTCTGTCATACCAAGCGCCTCGTACACCTCGGTGCCTGTTGCTGCGGTCCAAGCGGTGCGTACCGAGGCTGGCATCGTTTCGCCAGCTGACAGACCGTGCCGCAAGTGGGGCAGGGGCGGGATTGTAGCGCGCAAAAGCTGGCGGTAGAGGCCGGGGGCTGCAGCAAAAATGGTGGCCTCGGCACGGTGCAGCAGGTTGGGAAGGGCTGCGGGATCAGTGCCCGTGGCCGGGATCAGGGCAGTGGCACCAAGCGTCCAAGGGTCGATCAGGCCGGTGCCCATGGTGTAGGTCCAGTTGAAGGCACCAGCGTGGAGCAGGCGGTCTGCTTCCGTCAGCCCTTCCCAGCCGTCATGCATCGCTGCACGGGCGAGGACGGCCCGGTGCGCATGGCGCACGGCAAGCGGGCTGCCAGAGGTGCCCGAGGTGAAAATGACATACGCCTCGCGGTTGGGATCGCCTTGATGAAACGGGCACCGAGGGTATCCCTGCCAAGCCGCAAGGTCTGCAGCAACAACCGGAGCGGGGCTGGCTGGCAACGCGATGCCCGGGGTGGCCACGATCATGCGGGGGCGCACAAGGGCCGCCATGCGGGTAATCTCGGTCGCCGTCAGGGCCGCAGCTGTGGCGACAGGCACAAGGCCCGCAGCAATTGCACCGAGATACAGGATCGGGAATGCGGCTGTGTTGCTGAGCCGGATGAGAACGCGGTCGCCCGGGGCAAGGCCACGGGCCAACAACCAACCGCCGCAGCCTAGAATTGCGGCGGTCAGGCGGGAATAGGTCCACGCTTCGGTTCGGTCGGGGTAAAGAACCTCAAGCGCGGTCTTTTCGGGATGCGACAACCCACGCCTCAGGACATGCTGTGCGAGGTTGAACACAGAAGGAACCGGCGGAAACGGGCGGGTGTCGACGATCGAAAGCATCTGCTTTGGTAGCCAGATGGCGTGGCAGTTGCAAGCTTGGGCACTGTCGCGTAACCCTTCGGGCATGAAATCCACCGACCCAAAATCGATGATCCGGATTGCGCGGGAGGCAGGAGGCGAGGCCCATGCCGAGCCCCTCAATCTTGGCGAGCGGGTGCGCGATCTGCGCCGCAGCCGGGGTTGGACCCTGGAGGAAGCCGCGGGTCGCGCGGGGCTTGCAAGATCCACATTGTCCAAGATCGAAAACGGACAGATGAGCCCGACTTATGAAGCGTTGAAAAAGCTGGCCGGGGGGTTGGCGGTTTCGGTGCCGCAGCTGTTTACACCACCGTCAAAGGTGCAGGTAAACGGTCGCATGGCTGTGACCAAGGCAGGCGAGGGCGGACGGCAGGCCACGATAACCTATGAGCACGAATTGTTGGCGGGCAACTTGACGCGCAAGCAGATGCTGCCGTATCGCGCGGTGATCCGGGCGCGCGATTTGGCCGAATTCATTGGCTGGGTTCGCCATGACGGCGAGGAGTTCCTGTTTGTCCTGACCGGTGTCATCCGGCTGTATTCCGAGTTCTACGAGCCGGTCGATCTGCGCCGGGGCGACAGTGCCTATTATGATGCGGTGATGGGGCACAATGTGATCAGCCTGTCGGACGAAGATGCGACGGTGCTGTGGGTGACCTCGCTGGCATAGAGGTCGCGGTGCTTGCGGTTTGATCTGCCGCATGGCGGGGCTGCGGCGTTGCCGTTAGCGATGACTGGGCAAGCCATGGGATAAGGCATTGATGAGATTTGCCGTGCTGACCGATATCCATGCCAACCGCGAGGCGTTTGAAGCCGTTCTGGCCGATGCCGCGATGCGCGGTGCCGATCGGATCGCCATTCTTGGCGACATCGTGGGATATGGTCCAGACCCTGAATGGTGCGTCGACAAGGCGGCAGAGCTGGTGGCGGCGGGGGCAGTGTGCGTTCGTGGCAACCATGACAATGCTGCTGCCGGGGCAGGCGAAGCGATGGGTGGGCTGGCAAGAAAGGTGATCGACTGGACAACGCCCCGGTTGAGTGCTGCACAAAGGGCGTTTCTGGCCGGGTTGCCGATGTCTGCAACCGAAGGCGAGGTGCTGTTCGTGCATGCCTCGGCCAATGATCCGCGGGCGTGGAACTACGTGACATCGGACACCACGGCAACCGGGTCTTTCAGGGCCTGCGCCGCAAGGGTGGTTTTGTGCGGGCATGTCCATATCCCCCTGCTGGCCAGTTGCGATTGGGGCGGGGTGGTGCGGACGCAGGCGTTCCGGATGGCAACGCCGGTGCCGCTGATCCGGTCGCGCCGCTGGTTGGCGGTTGTGGGCGCGGTGGGGCAGCCACGCGATGGGGTGGCGCAGGCGGGATATGCGCTGCTTGACACCGATGCGCAGGAGCTGACCTTTCGCAGGGTTCCGTATGACACGACCAGAACCGTGAAGCGGATGCGCGAGGCAAAACTGCCGGAAGCGCTGGCGCTGCGCCTGATCCGGGGAGAATAGCATGCCCGTCCGCCCGCATCAGGGATTGCAGATCGACGGTTTCACCTTGGGCGAAAGGCTGCATCACGGCGGCTTTGCCACGATCTGGGGGGTGACGCACCCCGATCATCTAATCCCGATGGTGATGAAAGTGCCGACCATCCTTGATGGTTATGACGGCCCGACCATCGTGGGCTTCGAGGTGGAGCAGATGATCACGCCCCGGCTGTCCGGGCCGCATGTGGCAAGGGTGATCGGTCAGGGTGACTTTGCCGTGATGCCTTACATCGTGACCGAAAGGATCGAGGGTGGATCGTTGCTGGATGTGTTCACGCGCGCGCCTCTGCCGTTGTCGGACGTGCTTGAGATTGCGGCGCGGATGGTTGATGCGGTTGCCGATCTTCACGGGCAGCATGTGATCCATCTGGATTTGAAGCCTGACAACTTTCTGCAACGTGCCACCGGCGAGATGGTGCTTATCGACTATGGCCTGAGCCGGCATGACCAGTTGCCGGACTTGCTGGCCGAGGAATTCAACATCCCGATGGGAAGCTTTCCCTACATCGCACCAGAGCAGTATCTGCGCTGCCGCGATGACCTGCGGTCTGATCTGTTTGCGCTGGGTGCGATGATCTACCAGTTGGCGACCGGCAGGCTGCCGTTCGGGGCGCCAGAACGGCTGCGGGGGGTGCGCAGACGTCTGTGGCGCGATCCGGTTCCGCCGCGCGCCCTGCGGAACGATCTACCGGAATGGTTGCAGGAGATCATCTTGCGCGCATTGGAGGTGGACCCGATGCGTCGCACCCAGACTGCGGCGCAGATGGCGTTCGATCTGGCGCATCCGGGGCAAGTGCGGCTGACCAAGCGGGCGATGAAACTGCGGCAAGATAGCCTGTTGACGGTGTTCGATCGGTGGCGGGTTGCGCGCAAGATCCGGCGGTTTACGGCGCCTCTGCCGGTAGCGTCACAATTGGCTTCGGTGACGGTCCTGTGCGTTGCGGTTGACCTCTCACCCGAGGGTGAGGTGCTGGCGGAGGCGTTGCGCAGTGCCGTGAGGCGTATGCTGGTGACCCAGCCCGATGCCCGTGTCGCCTGTGTCAACGTCATCAAGACCGCGCGGATCGGCATCGATCAGGCCACCGATGATGCGGGCAACAACCTGCATGTGCTGCGGCTGGTGGCGCTGCGCGTCTGGGCCGAAGGGATTGATCTGCCGGAGGAGCGGTTGACCCATACGGTCCTGGAGGGCCCTGATCCAGGTCAGGCGATCATCGACTATGCCGCAAGCAACCACATCAGCCATATCCTGATGGGTGCGCGCGGGCATTCGACAACGCGGCGCTATCTGGGGTCAGTTTCGGCGCAGGTGGTGGCGGAGGCGTCGTGTTCGGTGACGGTGATCCGCGTGCCCGAACGGCGGGGGTAAGTCCCTAAGGTCCCGGCACGGGCCGGGGCTTTTGGTGCGCGAAACGTCGGTGCCCTGGCCTTCGCCGGGGCACCAAAGGGGTCAGAAGGTATCCTGAACCTTGCGCGCGCCGGCGCTGACATCCTCGCCGACGCCCGCAATGGTGTTGCAGCCGGCAAGCGCTGCCAGGGTCAACGCCAGAATGATAATTTTCTTCATGCTCTTGCCCTCAGTCTTTGTTATTCCTGATACCACCAGGTGTCAGGCTGGAACCCGATCCAGTCACCATAAAGCGGCAGTCGGTCGGGGAACTTCAGCTCCTTGCGATGCGCCAGCCGCGAGACGTTAGAATACCAGATCGGGATCACATATCTACCCGTGGTCAGCACGCGGTCAAGCGCCTGTGTCGCGGCTGCAAACTCTTCTTTGTCCGGGGCGGCCAGCATTGCCGCGATCATGGCTTCGGCAGCTGGGGAATTCATTCCCATCCAGTTGCGTGTGCCGGGTTCGGTCACGCCTGCGGCGCCCCAGTAAAGCATCTGTTCATTGCCGGGCGACAGCGACAACGACCGGATATAGTGGGTCATGTCAAAGTCGTAGTTGGTGGTCCGCTCCTTGTACTGCGCGCTGTCGACGCTGGAAACGGTGGCGGTAATGCCAAGCGGTTTCAGCGCCTCGATGTAGATTGCAGCGATCGAGGCAACCTCGTCTGCGCCCTGAACAAGGGCGATGTCGAAGGTGAAGGGCGTGCCTTCTGCGTTCTTCAGCACACCGTCTTCGCCTACGGTCCAACCCGCTTCTTCCAGCAGGGCTGCGGCGGTGCGCAGGTTGGTGCGGTTCATTTCGGTGCCGTCAGAAACGGGAAGGGTGTAGCCCTCCAGCGCGCCGGGCAGAAGGTCGGCCTTGAAAGGCGCAATCAATTCAGCGGTGCGGCCGGTTGCGGGCGCGCCTGGTTCCATCCCCAGGAAGGAATTGCCGAAGTAAGAGGTGATGCGCGGCTGGGTGCCACCGGTGATCGCCTGATTGATGAATTCGAAGTTGAATGCCTGGATCAGGGCTTCGCGGACGCGCCAATCCTGAAAGATCGGCTTGCGGGTGTTGAACTCC
>NZ_JANMET010000026.1:0-20830 GCF_031377265.1 Tabrizicola sp.
GGGCGACTGGTCCGGAATGATGCCGGTCAAAGTGTCGTTCTGGCAGGTCGCCCAGGGATTTCTGATAGGCGTCCTGATCTCTGGCCTGATCGCGGCTTTGGTGATCGCGGTGGCCCCGAAGGCTGTGCAAAGCTGGCGCGAGCTGGCGCTGGCGCATCCCGGTCGCGCGATCTGGTCGGGGTTTCTGGTGACATCCGCGCTGGCCGGATCGGGCTTTGTGCTGATGCTGACCATCGTCGGGGTTTTCCTGCTACCGGTCATGCTGATGATCACCTGCGTGGCGATCTTTGCGGGCTATGCGCTGGGGTCCTATGTGCTGGGTGTCGGGCTGTGGCTCGGCATCGGGCGGCCCATGCCGGTGGGGCTTTGGGGCAAGTTCGGCCTGGCCTGTCTGGGGGCCTTTGTCGCTGGCCTCGCCTGGGTCATCCCGATTGCCGGATGGTTTTTCGTACTGGGTCTGACGCTGCTGGGCATCGGCACGCTGGCGGCTTTTGTGCTGCCCGGCGGCTGGCTGCTGCGGCGCGTGCCCGATGTGGCGTGACCGGGCGGACTTGACCCTAGCAGAATTGATCCCCGATCTGCCGCGCCACTGATCTGCGGCAGTGCCGCGGTCTTTGTCGTGGCGCAGGATGGCCCTAATCCACGGCGGTGCATTGTCCCTGCAACCAGACGGCCTGTCGCGCCCCGCTGCAGCTATCGCCCCCCGAAACCCTGTCACAGAATCGAGTTTGTCATGAACGTCCGACCCATTCTCTTTCTTTCAGCTGTCGCCTTCGGCCTCTCGGGATGCCTTGCCAGCGACACCGAACGCGCTCTGGCCGGTGCCGCCGGAGGTGCGGTGATCGGTGGAGTCACCGGCGGCAGTCCGGTCACCGGTGCCGTGGTCGGCGGGGCAGCGGGTTACTTTTGCCGCGATCTGAACGTGCCGGGATGCCGCAACAAGTGATCCTGCCACCCACCCCGAAAGGAGACTACCATGAAAGGCTATGTCGCCAATATCGAAGACCTGACCGAAACGAACCATGACTTCCGGAGGGTACTTTATACCGGAAAGCACCTGCAACTGGTGCTGACGTCCCTGAACTCTGGTCAGGACATCGGGGACGAAACCCATGCGACGCATGACCAGTTCTTTCGCATCGAAAAGGGCCGGGGCGAGATCGTGATCGACGGCACCACCACCCCGGTCAAATCCGGCGACGGCATCCTCGTGCCCGCCGGGGCACGACACAACCTCCGGAACACCGGCGAAAAGGCGATGCGGCTCTACACGCTCTATGGCCCGCCGAACCACGTCGACAAGCTGGTCCAATCCAGGAAATCCGAAGCGACCGCATCGCATGAAGTCTTTGCAGGTGTGCCCACCGAATAGCACGTCTCCGATGCGGCGAAGGTGATCGATTTTCTCGAACAAGGCGTGACGAGCAATGCTTGACCGACGCAATCTCATGATCGGCGGGGCGGCGGCACTGGTTGCCGGGGCGGGTGCCGTCTGGTCCGGCATGCGTCAGATGGGGTCGATGTCCGACTACGAAGCCGGCATGGCCAGCTTGCGCGCACCCCTGCCCGCAACCCCGGGTCCCCGCGACCTGGTCCGTTTTGCCACCTTGGCCGCCAACAGTCACAACACCCAAGCCTGGGCGTTCCGGGCAATAGGCAACCGGATCGACATCCTGCCCGATCTGACACGTGCCACGCCGGTCGTGGACCCTGACAATCATCATCTGTTCATCAGCCTGGGATGTGCCGCGGAAAACCTGTCCGTCGCCGCTAGGTCTCGCGGAATGGCAGGCGAGGTCAGTTTCGATCCGGTGACATCAACTCTCACCTTTGTCCACACCGCAGGGTCCGCCACGGATACCGCGCTCTCCGATGCGATTCCGCTGCGGCAATCGACACGGGGACTATATGACGGTTCAACCCTAACCGCGGCAGAGATTGGCCTGTTGGACGCCGCCGCCCGCGATCCGGGGGTGGAGCTGATCCTGATCACGGACCGGGGACAAATGGGCCAACTGGCGGACCTGATCGCCGCCGCAAACACCGCACAGATTGAAGACCCCGCCTTCATGACCGAGTTGAAAAGCTGGATGCGGTTCAACCCGCGACGCGCCCTGTCGACCGGAGACGGACTGTTCAGCGCCACCAGCGGCAACCCGAACCTGCCCGAATGGCTGGGGCCGACCATGGTGAACTGGATGTTCACGGCAGAGAGTGACAACAAGAAAACCGCGGCCAAGATCACCTCGTCCGCCGGTCTGGCGGTATTCGTGGGCGCCAAGGAGGACCCCGCGCACTGGGTCAAGACCGGGCGTGCATGCCAGCGGTTTGCGCTGCAGGCCACGGCACTTGGGCTGAAGCACGCGTTCCTGAACCAACCCGTCGAAGTGGCAGGCTATCGCCCCGAACTCGCCGCCCTGATCGGGGTAACGGGGCAGAGGCCCGATCTGGTGATGCGGTTCGGTCGGGGAGACGCCATGCCGTTTTCGGCACGCCGGTCGGTCGACGCGGTCATGGCATGAACCCGCCCTTCACAGTTGCCGATTTTCTCGCCGTGTTCGCCGCTTACAATGCCGCGATATGGCCGGTCCAGATTGCTGCCTACGCCCTCGGGCTGCTGGCCGTCGCCGCCATTGTCATTCCGCGAAGCGGACTGATGCGATCTGCCTTTGCGGCACTGTCGGTGCTCTGGGCTTTCACCGGTATCGGCTACCACCTGCTCTTCTTTGCCTCGATTAATCCCTTGGCGTCGCTGTTTGCTGCGTTCTTTGTCCTTCAAGCCATCCTGCTTCTGGCAAGCGCCATCCGTCCCGGCGACCTGCACCTGCAATTTGGGCAAGACGTTCGATCCACCGCGGGGTTGATCACGCTCGTCTACGCGCTCGCGATCTATCCTGTCCTGGGAATACTGGCCGGGCACGGGGGGACGGCCGGGCCGATGTTCGGCGTGGCGCCTTGCCCCACGACGATCTTCACGATCGGCTTGCTGCTTTTCGCGCGTGGACGCTGGGTGATCTGGCTGTCGGTCATCCCGATCATGTGGTCGCTGATCGGTCTGGCGGCAGCGATCCAGCTTGGGATCTGGGAAGATCTGGCGATGCCCGTCACCGCCATCGGGCTGGGCGGGGCGTTGGCCTTGCCCCTTTGGACCAGACGGGCCGTATCGTGACCCGCCGCCCAGTCGCTCAAGTTGCAGCATCGGCACCCCGGTCGAACGGGGCGCAGGCCCTCATAACCTTTCTTGCACTGGCCTTCGGCTGGACCTGGGGCCTGTGGTGGATCGTCGGCGGACTGGGTCCGTGGCCCGTGCCGGTAACGATCACGCTGCAACTGCTGTCCGGGATGGGCCCCAGTGTTGCAGGGTTTATGGTGGTGCGGGGATTTGACCAAGGCGCCGGTCTGCGCGCATGGCTGCGCCGCTGCATCAACTGGCGAATTGTGCCCAGCTGGTATGCCCTTGCCTTCGTCGGCCCGCCGCTCGTCATGCTGGCTGCCCTTGCCATGCATGCCTTGCTGGGCGGCACGCTGCCCCCCTCGCCCGCCGCTGGCCAACCTGGCCCGGTCCTTCTGCAGTTCGTCGTCGTCCTCGTCCTCGGCGGCCCTTTGGGGGAAGAGTTCGGCTGGCGCGGTTACGCCCTGCCAGCCTTGTCCGCACGTCTGGGGTGGCGGTGGGCCAGCCTGACCCTCGGCGCGGTGTGGGCTCTTTGGCATGTGCCGCTCTTCTACATGCCCGGCATGGCGCAGGCGGGGATGCCGATGGCACTGTTCCTGGGGTCGAGCGTTGCGCTTTCGGTCCTCTTCGCCCGGTTGTCGGTCAACACGGCCTTCAGCGTGCTGCCGGCAGTCACGCTGCACTGGTCGGTCAACGCGTGGTCCTGGGCCATCCCGGTCACCCCGCGGGGCGGAGCGATACAACCCTATTTTCTGGTGATGGGATTGCTGTTCGTGATCGCCGTCATCGTCTTCTGCAAACCCGGTCCAACCACATCTCACGAGAGTTTGACATCATGATCCGCACAATCGTTTTGGTAGTCGCAGGGATCGCCGTCTTGCTCGGCGCGCTTTGGCTGTTGCAGGGGTTGGGGGTCGTTCATCTGCGGCCCCTACTGTGCTTTGCCGATTGCGCGCCGGTTCAAGGACCGTCAGTCACCTGGGCGGTGATTGGGGCGGTCACGCTGGCGGTCGGCGGATTTGGCGTTCTGTGGTCCCGCAAGCTGATTCCAAAATGACTCCGAAAGGAAAACCGATGCTGATCCTGACTTGGGTGTTTGTCGTGACCGCAGGGCTTGCGCTGGCCTATGCCGCCGCCTCTGCCATTGGCGCATGGCGCTGGTCGGTGGCTGCCCGCAATCTGGTTGCAGAGCTGACTGCAGGCCGCGTGGCCCCTGCCGCCAGCCGCCATCACGCGGCTGAACTGGCGGGCCTGCCCGCCCCCGTGCAGCGCTATTTCCGCGCCGCACTGACCGATGGCCAGCCCATTGTCACGGCCGTCAGCCTGACCCAAAGCGGGTTGTTCAACATGAGTGCTGTTGCCGACCAGTGGAAACCCTTCACCGCGACGCAAGCCTTTGCGACCGCGCGGCCCGGTTTTGTCTGGGACGCCAACATCACGCTGTTTCCCGGCGTGCCGGTGCGCGTTGTGGACGCCTTTGTCGCGGGCGAAGGTCTGCTGCGTCCCACGATCCTGGGGCTTTACGGCTTGGGCACGCTGCAAGGGACCGGCGAAATCGCGCGCGGCGAGTTGCTGCGCCATTTCGCGGAAAGCGTGTGGTTCCCGACCGCCTTGCTTCCCAGTCAGGGCGTGGTCTGGCAGGCGGTGGATGATACATCGGCGAATGCCACGATGACGGACGGCCCGATCAGCGTCACGATGCTGTTCCGCTTTGGTGTCGACGACCTGATCACGTCGGTCTCAGTCGAGGGCCGTGCGACCACGGTCGGCACGGCCACCGTGCTGATGCCCTGGGAATGCCGCATGTCGAACTACCAGACCCGGGACGGCATGCGGGTGCCGCTGACGGGCGAGGCGCTCTACATCACGCCGCAGGGGGAAAAGCCGTATTTCAAGGGGACGATTGACACGATTGTTTATGAATTTGCGCCATGAAAGCAAATGAAGCTCCACGGTTCTTCGGACTGGTGCTGCTGCTGTCCCTGCCGTTCTATGTGCTGGGGACCGCAGGTCTGGCGCTGCCCTTCGCGCCCGCCTTGCCACTCAGCGCCCTGATGGCCAGCGTGCCGATGATCGCGGCCCTTGCACTTGTCTGGCGGTATCAGGGCCTGCATGCGGCGGCTGGTCAGTTCCAAAGCGCTTTTGCCCTGCGCCACATCCCCCACCGGGGCTGGGCGCTTTTGGCAGTTAGCATCATGCCCGCCGCTTTTGCGTTCACGGGCGGCATCATCTGGCTGTCCGGCGCCGCGATGCCTGCACTGCACCTGATCCCGCTAAGCGCCATCATCCCCGCCTTTGTGCTGTTCTTTCTGGGTGCCGTGGCCGAGGAAATCGGCTGGCAAGGCTATGCCTTTCCCCGCCTGACCACACGGTATTCCGCGCTGACAGCCGCGCTCATCATCGGCGTGGTCTGGGGGCTGTGGCACGTCATCCCGTTTGCCGTGATGGGGCGCAGCGCGACATGGATTTTCTGGCAGGGGGCAGGGATGGTTCTGATGCGCATCCTCATCGTCTGGCTGGTGGTCAATGCCGGGCAAAGCCTGCTGATCGCGGTGCTTTTTCATATGATGAGCAACAGTGTCTGGGGCATTTTCCCTGACTACGACCCCTGGTATGACCCGATGGTCATGTGTCTGGTGCTGCTTGTGCCCGTGATCGCCGTTGTGGGCTTTTGGGGGCCAACAACACTGAACCGGCTCCGACCTGGCTTGCAGCGATGAGGCGCAGCATGACTGTTTTCGTTCTGATCATCGTCGTGATCGGTCTGGTTTGCCTGATCATCCAGCGGGTCGGCCTGCCGATGCGCGCGCTGCCGCCGCCGAATGGCCATTTGATCGGCGCTGTGAACGATCTGGCCGACGATCCATCAAGGCGCGACCTGTTTTCATCAGAGGCACAGAGGGTCGTGCCGTTCCAGATGATCTACCCCGCGAAAGCGCGCGGAACTGATGCAACTTACATGCCTGACGCCGGGCCGCAAATTGACGCCTTCACCCGGATGCACGGCTGGATGTTCCGGGGTCTGGTCGGACGGATCGGGTCGCTTGCGGCGCCATGGTCGGATGCAGCAGAACCTGCGGCAGGCGGTCCGTTTCCGGTGGTTGTCTACCTGCCCGGTGTGACGGGATACATGTAGATGGGCAGTTTCCAGACGACCGCATTGGCCGCACAGGGCTATGTCGTTGTGACAGTGAACCAGCCCGGTGCCGTGGCCGCCGCCGTTTTGCCGGATCAGCGGATGATCGTGGGGCTTACGCGCGAAGAGGCTGTGTCTGTCATCGCGCCGTCCTATCTTGCCGACCGTCCAGCACTTCCCGGCCAATTTGCTGAAGGACTGGCACCCGAAGACAGCATCGTGCCCTATTTTGCCGCCGATGTGCCGGTGGTCCTTGATCGCCTGGCCGAAATCAACGCCGATCCAGACCATATCCTGCATGGACTGCTCGACCTCGACCATGTTGGCGTCATGGGCATGTCGCTGGGTGCGATTGTGACGGCGCAGGCCTGCGCAATGGACCCCCGCATCGATGCCTGCCTGATGATGGATGCGCCGGTTCCGACCGACGTTGCGGAAATCGGGCTGCGCCAAGCCGCCCTTTGGATCAGCCGCCCGATGTCAGATCAACGCCTTGAGCGTGACGCATCAGGCGGGTGGCCAGAGCATGAGATTGAGGCCCAGGCCCAAACGATTGCCAAAGCACTTTCCAACAGTGACCATGGCCAGCTTGTGCAGCTGCATGGTCTGTTTCACCTCGACTTCACAGATCTTCCGTCGCTGCAGCCCGCCCTCGGCTGGCTGTGGCAATCAGGCGCGGTCGGAGCCGATGAGGCACATCGCCAGATAAATCAACAAACGACGGCGTTTTTCGCGGCTGCGCTCAGCCAGAAGGTTCAGTGACGCTTTATGCCTAAGACTGCGCCCAAGTCCTTCGGCATCATCCCTACCCCGTCACCACCCCATCCCCCACCACGATCTGCCGCCGGCAGGTCGCCGCGATCTTCTCGTCGTGGGTGGAAATCAGGAACGTCGTCCCCTCATCCCGGTTGATCTGGCCGATCAACTCCATCACCTGCGTGGCCGAAGCCCGGTCAAGGTTGCCCGTGGGCTCGTCCGCCAGCACCAGTTCGGGACTGTTCATCAGCGCCCGCGCCACGGCGACCCGCTGTTTCTGGCCACCTGACAGGTTGGTGGACGGAAAATCCACCCGGTCGGCCAGCCCCATGCGGCCCAGAAGGTCACGGCCCCGCGCGCGGGCGGCGGCAGTCTCGCGCCCCTCGCGCACGGCGGTGGGAAAGATCACGTTCTCCAGTGCGGTAAAGTCAGGTAAGAGGTTGTGGAACTGGAACACGAACCCGATATGGCGGTTGCGGAAATCCGTCAGGGCGCGATCACCCGCCGTGGTCAGGTCCACCCCCAGCATCATGTGGCTGCCCGATGTCGGCTGCATCAGGGTGCCCAGGATGGTCAGAAGCGTGCTTTTGCCCGATCCGGACGGGCCCAGCAGGGCCGCAAATTCGCCCCTGTCCATCCGCAGCGACAACCCGCGCAGGACGCGGGTTTCCGCCTCGCCCGCGCCATACGTCTTTACCAGATTTTCCACCGCCAGAAGGTCGGTCATTGCCCGATGGCCGTCACCGGGTCCACCCGCGCCGCCGACCGCGCAGGCAGGATCGCGGCCAAAGTGGCGATGACGACGGTCAGGATGATCGCCAGCCCGAACGCGCCTTCGGTGATGTCGATGGGCATGACGCCAGGATTGGCGGAATTGCGGGGCGGGAACAGCGACAGCACCAGATAACCCAGGCCCGCACCAGTGACCCCGCCCACCAGGCCCACCAGCGCGCCCTGGCTGACAAAGACGAAGACGACGAACCGCCGGCTTGCCCCCATCGCCCGCATGATCCCGATCTCGGCCTTGCGCCGGTAGGTTGACAGCAGCAGCGACGACGCGTTGCCGATCACTATCGACACCATCGCGAACGTTTTCAGAAGAATGCCGGTCTGGTCCTGCGCGCGCAGGGCCGACAGAACCTCGCCCCCCACCACCGTCCAAGACTCGGCATTCAGGCCGGTGACGGCGGTGATCCGCAGCGCAATCGCATCCGCCTCCATCAGGTCGGCCAGCTTGATCTCGATCCCGGTCACGCCTTGCGGCAGGGCAAAAAGGGTGCGGGCGGTATCAAGGCTGACATAGGCGCTGGAGCCATAGAACCCGCCCTGCCCCATCTTGTAGATGCCCGACACCGTCAGCAGCGCCGTGATCCCCGGCCCGGTATCCAGCCGGATGCTGTCTCCCACCGACAGGTCCAGATCGTCGGCCAGCGTCTGGCTGATGACCACCAGCCCCGTGCCCACCCGAACCGACCCTGCCACCATGTAGGTTTCCAGTTGCACGATCGCGGATTCCTGCCCCGGTTCCACCCCGATGACCGCCACCTGCGACACCTGCGCGCCGCGCGTCATGAACCCGCTGCCGGTGATCTGGGGCGACACGGCAACCACCCCCGGCAGGGCCGCAATCATCGGCACATAAATTGCCTCGTCCCGCACGCTCGCCTGCCGCAGCGCCGATTTCTCCTGCGCCAGCAGGACCTGCCCGGTGCCATGCTCAATCAACAGCGCGGGCTCTTCGACTTCGGCAGTAATGCTGACATGGCTCAGGTCGCCCGCGATGCTGTCGAGGATATAGTTCGCAAGGCCCCCGATCAGCGCGCTCATGAAGATGAAGATGAACACGCCCAAGGCGACACCCAGTAGCAGAAGCGCAGTCTGCGCCTTGCTGGACAGAAGGTAGCGGCTGGCGATCTTGAGGGCGTACAGCATCAGGATTCTGGCACTGCGGGCGACACAATGATCGCCAGCCCGTCCGACACCCCCGTCGCGTCCGTGATGACCACGTCGCCTGCCCCAAGCCCTTGGGTGATCTGCACCCGGTCCGCAGGCCAGTCCACAATGCTGACGGTCCGTTCCACAGCCACGCCGGCCACCGCAACAAACACGATGGCACCCGCAGCATCGACAACCACTGCGGCGCGCGGTACCGCGATTGCGGCATCCAGCCTGTCGACAATGATGTTCGCCGTCACCGTCAGACCAACCGGGGCCACGACTGGATCATCGAACGCGATCTTGACGGCCAGTCCGCCGGTTGCCGCATCAACCTGCGCCGCCACAAAGCTGACGCTGCCGTCATGCTTGGTCGTGTCGCCCTTCAGTTGCAGTACCGCTACCAGACCCGGCGTGATCAGCGCGGCATAACCTTCGTCCACATCGGTTTCGACAACCAGTCGCCCAAGGTCGGCTACGGAAAACAACGGGGTGGCCAGGTCCACCGATTGCCCCACTTCGGCGTTGCGGGTCAGGACCGTACCCGCGACCGGGGCCAGCACTGTGAATTTTTCAAGATCGATCTGCGTCTGATCGAAGACGGCCTTCAGGCGCATAACCTCTTGCGTCGCAGTCTGTTGGGTCGTCCTGGCCTCTGCAAGCGCGGTGCGCGCTACGTTCTGTCCCAGCGCCTCTGCCCGCACCAGATCGGCATCGGCTTGCGACAATCCCACCAGACCGGCATCCAGACCCGCCATCGCCTGACGCACGATTGCCTGTTGGCCCGACGCATCAAGGCGCGCCAGAACTTCGCCTTTCGCGACGGCGGCACCCTCCCCGACCAGAACGTCTGTCAACTCGCCACCAGCCGAAGGCTTCACGTCGACCAGATGCAAAGGAGCGATCCGCCCGTTTACAGCCAGAACGCGCATCAGCGGCGCGGGTGCGACTGTCTCGACCGTGACCGGCAGACCTTTGGTGACCCATGGCTCAAAATACCAAAGCCCGGTCGCCACAACGACAAGCGCAGCCAGACCTGCCCAGATCCACCGCGACCGTTTCTGCGGCGCGGGCGTGACAGGTGGGGGCGGTACCTGAACGGCTGGCACTGTCAGCTGACCGATCTTTGCAGGCAACGGCGCATCTGGCCTTGCGGCGGCGGATGGATCGGCCCGGGTCTTGGCCTTGTCAACCATCGGCTGACCACCGGGCAGACCCACATGAACTCAGGGCCGCCCGGGCCACAGCAACCGGGCATAAGCGGGCCGATGGGCTGACTGCGATCATTTGACGGCTCCTGCATACGACAGCGCTGCTCCAAGCCGGGCTCGCGGACCTGAACGTTCGTGATCATCGCTGATCCGATCCCAAAGCGTCTTGACATGGATCAGTACCGCTGCGTCCACAACAGTGTCTGAACCAAGCGAGGTTTGGTGAAGGCTACATCTCTGCAGTAGGATGGATCTTCATGAGCCAAAGAGCGGTCACCACCATGCCCAGATCAGATCGCATCGCGCAAACGGTCAGGTCGAACGCAGGAACCAAACGATCGGTGGGACACTTTTCACGAAAAGACATGAACACGTTTGGGAGACTCGGCTCTCCCACCGCCACCTAACTTTCTGCCTCATCATCCTTGTCGTCGCCCCCTACGGCCTGCCACTTTCGTGACCTCGCAGTTATAGATGCGGACTTGGCCCGGTTTGGTTCGCGCAAGGTCGCGGCACCTGCAACCGATTGCCCGGCGGGCGGTGCAATATGCGCGCTGCAACCGGCGTGCAGCCGTCACTTCGGCGTTTGGAGCCCGGACCGCGGCAGAGTGTCATGCAGGATCGCACGTCCGCGTCCGGCATGTTTGGCCGCGTAAAGCGCTGCATCCGCATCGGCAAGAATGCGTGCCGGATCCGGGGTGGCATAATCCGTGGAGCGGACGATGCCGATGCTTGCCGAAATCTGATACTCTTGCGCGGCAAAGATTTGTGGTGCCGACACGCCATCGATGATCCGCCCGGCGATGGTTTGCAGCAGCTTTGGTTGGGTCCCCTCGGCCAGGATGATGAGGAATTCGTCCCCGCCAACCCTTGCGGCGCAGTCGCCAGACCGCGTCAACTGGCGCAGCACCGCGCCGACAATGCCCAGCGCATGATCGCCCGCGGCATGACCCAGCGTGTCGTTGACGGCTTTGAAGTAGTCGAGGTCCATGTGCAACAGGCCAAAAGGGGTTCCTGCGGCACAAAGACGGGCAAGGTAAAGATCGGCCGCACGACGGTTTCTGAGGCCGGTCAGACGGTCAGTCATCGCCTCTTCTTCGGCGGCAAGACGCGCGCCTTCCAGCCGCAGGTTCAGGCCGCGCAACTCTCGCGTGACGGCCCCGTTCGCCTCTGCCAGATACAGCAGTTCCATCGCCAGATCGCTGGCGGCAAAGTCACCGTCCGTCAGGCCATATTCGCGCACCGCAGCAATCAGATCGATCCCGAAGGACAGGTTCAACAACACCCGTTCATCGCCGGGCAGCGCCAGTGCCACGCCGCGCAGCCCGATGCGGGGACCGGATTTTGGCACCAGCCGAAACCGGCTCGCCGACTTTGCCAGCACGTCGGCAATGGTCACAGCACCCCCGGGTGACCGCACCTCGAACACCTGTTCGAAGACGAGGCCGGTCAATACCCTGCTGGGCAGGATCCGGGCCAGCGTCGGCCCGAAACTCTCCACCCTGCCCTGCCGTGACAAAAGCAGATGCATCGGCATGAACCGGTCCAGTACCCCCGGCTGCATCAACACGGCCGCATCTGACAGCGATCCGTCCATCGCTAGGCCACCGGACGTGCAAGATCGAACCGCCGCCCGCTGGCATGGCTGGCGTCCGGCATGTGGATCATGATCACGCCTTGATCGCTTTGCTCGGTGACCTGATCGATCACGATCAGGGCGCCGTAGTCATCCGCCATCGCCATCAGCACGCCGATGAGCACCCGACTTGCGCCGCGCACATGAGAGCGGCAGGTCAGTCTGAACCTGTCCTGACCCAGTTCTTCCAGCGCCAGATCGGGGACATCAAGGTCTGGCAGGGCAAGGCGCGCGCGGCCCGGCAATTCTTCAAGCGAGTGCAGGAAATCACTGAAGCCCACGCCACCAAAGCGCAGCAGACGGCGCAGGCTTTCGTAGTTGGGATTGGTGACAAGATATGTCCCCAAATCCTCCCACAGTTCCTCAGCGGGGCGACCAAGCCGTTGCGCGGCAGTGGCGGCAAGCGTGTCGGCCAGACCTGACGGATAGCGCAACATCGGCTCGAAGCTTTCCACCGGCAGGGCCGCTTCGCGTACGATATCGGCCCAGGCCGAAGGCCCGAACGTATCGCGCAGATATCCCTGCAATGACCGCAATACCAGACCTTGCATCGGACGCCTTCCCGCCATGACCCGAACGCAGGCTAGGGCCGAAACGTTAACAAATGGTCGCCAGGATCAGGGCAGGAACAGAACCCCGGTGTCGCCCGTTCCCAGCTGGTTGATCATTGCCGGGGTCGAAGCGGGCTGGTTCATCTGGAAACTGCGCAGCAGTGCCCGCGCCTCGTCCGACCCCGGATACCGCCCGTTCGGTTGCAAGGCCGCGCGTTGGGCCAGCGAGCCGTCGTCCATCAGGAACAGCCCGAGCACCTGCACGTAATCCGCCTCTTGGTTCAGGATCACTAATGCCTCTTCGCCCGGCAGCAGCGGCAACAGATCAGCCACCACCATCACACAGCCCGGCTGCCCCTCCGGCAGCGTCCGCTTGCACGCGGCGATCCATGCCGTCAGGTCGTAATCCGCGACCGCCGCCAGCAGACTGTCGCGCGTGCCGGTGGCCGTTGTGGGCTGCAACGGCATCGCGGCAACCAGTTCCGCCAGTTGGGCGTCTCGGTCAGCGGCCGCTAGCGTGCTATCGTTCGGCGAGGCGAGATGGGCGGCCAACGCCTCTTGCCCCGGTTCCTTCGCGCGGCTTTCCAGCACGGCGATGGTCTCAGCACCGGCAATACCCCAGCGCCCGATCTCGGCCACATCCAGCGCCTCAACCGGGATTTTGCCCGCATCGTACCGGGCAAGCTGATCGCGCGCCGAAATCCGCTCGGCGTTCAGCAGCGGCGTCAGCCATAGCGCCGCCACCGCAATCACCACCAGCGCCATGCGCAGATTTCCCTGCCGGATCCGCTCCATCCAAGGGCCGCGAAGCAGCACCGCGCCCGCGTAGATCAGCCCGTAAACCAGCGCCAGCGCGGCCACCAAAGCCACGAAAACCCGGTCCGGCGTCCAGCCATACTGCGCCACCCGCATCCAGACCGCCCATCCGCCAAACCCCGCCACCAACGGCAGGATCAGCGCCTGACCCTGTGCTGCCACACGCAGGAACGGGCTTGCCGTCGCCTCATCATCGGTCTGGTCCACGGCGATCGACACCAGCGAAATCCCCGCCGCCACCATGGCCAGCAAGACCAGCGCCGGCGACAGCCCGTTGAACAACCCCGTCAGCCCCCGGAACGGCAGCGCCACCAGAAACACCAGCATCACCGCCAGCACCACCGGTTGCAGCAACCGGAACAGGCGCAGCACCAGATAGGGCGACAGCAGGTCCGCCAATTCGTGCACCACCGCCATCGCCAGACCCAGCACCGAACCGGTGATCAGGTAGGGCATGACTTCGACAGCGATCAGATCTTCGATCAGACTGACCCCCACGATCGAAAGCATCTCGTCCGACAGAAAGATCACCAGCCAGACCACCCCGGTAAAGGCCCAGGCCGCCGCATAGCGCACCACGATGGTCCACGCCGAAAGAAACAGTGCCGGGTAATCGCGCCACCCCGGCCCGGCCCGTGCAATCAGAAACGGCATCGGCAGGGTGGCCACGATGAATGCCGCAAGAAACGGCAAAGGCGAATTGAAGAACCCGTCGGCTGAGTCGAAGCGCAGCGAAGACAGAAACACCAGAACCGCCGTGACCAGCGCCAGCCCAATCGCGTTCAGCGCCGCCTTGGCCGCACCAATCGGTCCCGCCATCGCAAGCAGACTGCCAAACAACGTGCCCACCAGCGCAATCAGCGGCAGGTCAACCCGGTCCGAAAACAGGTCATGATCGACGATCTCGACCAGCGCATACAGACAGGCCCCGCCCAAGGCCCCGATGAAAGCCATGAGCCAACGTTGCTGCAAAGTCCCCGTCATTCGCCTCGCCTGTCACTGATGTGTCTGGTCAACTCTCGATCCGACAGTACCGTCCCAAAGCCCTTGCGGCCAGAGGCTTCAACGGTCAGGATTCCCTTTGCATCACGGACTTAAGCACGCACTGGATCGCCAGGTGACGTGATTCAGACAGCAAGGATAGTCCCTATCATGACCAGCGTCATCCGACCGCTTTGCCAGGACGACGAACCCGGTTGGCGTGCCCTGTGGACCGGCTATCTGCAGTTCTACGGGGCCACGGTCACCGAGGCGGTCTATGCCTCGACCTTCGCACGGTTGCTAGGGTCTGATCCACGCGATCTCAACGGGTTGATCGCCAAAGTTGGGGGGCGGCCCGTCGGTTTGGCACATTATCTGTTCCACCGGCATGGCTGGAAAATCGAAGATACCTGCTATCTGCAAGACCTGTATGTCGAACCATCCGCGCGTGGCACCGGGCTTGGCAGGGCCCTGATCAAGGCGGTCTATGCCGCGGCCGACGCGGCTGGCGCGCCGTCGGTCTACTGGTTGACGCAGGATTTCAATACCGAGGCCCGCCAGCTGTGCGACCGCGTGGCCAAGGTGACGCCGTTCATCCGCTACAATCGCAGCCTCTAATCGCGCCATCGCATCCCCTGGCTGCTCAAGGCTGCAGGGTCTTCAAGAACTCGGCGATCTGGACAAGCCGGGTCGGGGTCGGGGTTTCGATCCCGTCACCGCCATCATAGGGCACAAGGTCAGACTCAAGCAGCGGCCCGAAATTCGGCATCACCGCGACGCCCTGATGCCCGCCGGTGTAGCCCCATATCTTGGCCATCACTCGCGTCGTTGGAAACTCCCCGCCATTGCGCGCGGCAAGTCCGGTCAGATCGGCGGGCTTGCGCGCCAACGTCCCGGCCAGCGCACCATCACCCTTGCCACCTGCGCCATGGCAACCTGAACAATAGGCCGCGAAATCCTCGGCCCCGGTCGGGGGTTCCTGGGGCTGGCAAGCAGCAAGGATCAGCAGGGCAACAGGGGCAAAGCGGCGCATCGGCAGGTCTCCTTTTTCCACAGGAAACCATCTTTGGCCAAAGCGCGTATTGATCTAGGTCACTCTGCCCTGATCCAGCCGGACCACCCGGTCCATCCGCGCCGCCAGTTCAAGGTTGTGCGTGGCGATCAGCGCCGACAGGCCGGTCTGGCGCACCACATCCATCAGCGCCGCAAACACCTGCTCTGCCGTACCGGGGTCCAGGTTTCCCGTCGGCTCGTCTGCCAACAGCAGCTTTGGCGCATTGGCAAGCGCACGGCAAAACGCCACCCGCTGCTGCTCGCCGCCGGAAAGGGCCGCTGGCCGGTGCCCGGCGCGATGGCCCACGCCCACACGCTCCAACAAGTCTTGCGCCCGCGCCTCGGCCTCGGCCTTGGCAACCCCGCTGGCCAGTTGCGGGATGACGACATTCTCCAACGCCGAAAACTCTGGCAACAGATGGTGGAACTGGTAGATGAAGCCGACTTCCGCCCGCCGCGCTTCGGTCCGGGCACGGTCAGACAACCCGCCCATCTCGCGGCCATTCAGCGCCACAGTACCGCTGTCTGGCGTGTCAAGCAGCCCCGCGATGTGCAGCAATGTCGACTTGCCCGCCCCGGACGGCGCCACCAGCGCCACCACCTCACCCCGCGCCACCGCCAGCGTCGCGCCGCGCAGAACGATCACCTGCGACGGCTTGCCGTGATTGTAGCCCTTTTCGATCGCCTGCAGCGACAGCACCGGCTCACTCATAGCGCAGCGCCTCGACCGGGTTCATCCGCGCGGCCCGTCGCGCCGGGAACACCGTCACCACAAACGACAACCCAAGCGACAGCGACACCGCCGACATCACGTCATTGATCTGCAGTTTTGCCGGCAGCGCATAGATCCCCCGGATTGACGGATCCCAGACCTCCGCGCCGTTCATCCAGTTGATGAACCCCATGATCCGATCGATATACACCGCGAACAGACACCCCAGTCCGACCCCCAACGCCGTGCCAACCACGCCGGTAAACGCCCCGCAGATAAAGAAGATGCGCAGCACCGATCCTTCGGTCAGGCCCATCGTGCGCAAGATCCCGATATCCCTGCCCTTGTTCTTTACCAGCATGATCAGGCCCGACACGATGTTCATCGCCGCGATCAGCACCAGGATCGACAGGATCACGAACATCACATTGTCCTCGATATCCAGCGCGCGCAGGAACGACCCCGCAGATTCCTTCCAGCTCCACAACAGCGCATCCGGCCCGGCGGCGTTCAGGATTGGACCGGCGTAGCTGTCAATCGCATCCGGGTCAGTGACCATCACCTCGATTTCGTCGGCGATGCCTTCCTTGTTGAAATAGCTCTGCGCCTCGATAAACGGCATGTAGATGCGTGTGGTATCAATGTCATAGCGTCCGGCGGTGAAGATATAGACCACCTCATAGGCGCTGACACGCGGCGATGCGCCCATTGCGGTCTTCACCCCGCCCGGTGCGATCAGCCGGACCCTGTCACCCACCGTGACACCCAGTTCCCGCGCGATGCCAGAGCCAAGCGCAATGCCCTCGGAAAACCGGCCGATGTCACCAATCGCCTCGGACCCGACGCCGACCCGTGGTATCGTCTGCAGGTTTTCCGGCGACAGCCCGTACACCTCTGCCCCGGTCGTGCGCTCGCCGTCGGTGACCATGACCTGCCCCTTGATCAGCGGCGCGGCGCGGGTCACCCCCGGCACTGCCATGATCGCGACACTCATCGCGTCAGCGTTCAAAAAGCCCTTGACCAACGCGCCTTCGGCATTCACCTCCCCGGCGGAATAGACCGTGACATGGGCGTTGGCCCCAAGGATGGTATCGACGAATTCGGCCCGAAACCCGGCGCGTACCGCCAAGGTCGCGATCAACGCAAACACCGCCAATGTGATCCCGATCAGGCTGATCCAGGTCATCACCGACACGCCGCCTTCGGCCCGCCGGGCGCGCAGATAGCGCCACGCGATCATGAACTCAAAGCCTGAAAAGGGTGCTGTTTTCGTTGCCATCTGCCCGTGCCCCTTGATTGCCGCGCAAGGTGAGCGAGCGGCGCGGAAAGGTCAAGGCACGGTCCCGTCAGCCATGCAGGCGCAGCTTTCCACAAGCGCCGCCATGCGCGGACGCGCCAAAACCCGTCTGACAGCCAGGGTGAACGGGCGCCCGGATGTTCCGGGCGCCGGGGGGGCTTCACGCGGCCCTGGCAACCTTCAGGTTCAGTATCGGGCTGCCGCCGGTCATCCACAACCTTACCCAGACCGGAAGGATGCTTTCGCTCGCCCGCGCACCCACGATGTCGCCCAGATCGACAACCCCGGTCCAGCCGAACGCTTTTGCAATTTCGGTCACCACGGCCTTGGCCTGCGCGTCGTTGCCTGCAATGAACAGGTCATGCTCGCCCGCAACCAGCGACGGCGTCACCATCACCGCCGCAGCGATGGTGTTAAAGGCCTTGACCACACGGGCCTGCGGAAAGGCTGCCTGAACCTGTTCGCCAAGGCTGGTCGGGCCCGAGAATTCCGCCAACACGAACGGCGGCATGCCCTTTGAGAAATCCAGCGGATTGGCCACGTCGATCAGCACCTTGCCGGCCAGATGCGCCGCCCCCGCCGCGTGCAGCGCTTCCAGCGAATGCTGCCCAGACGTCGCGTTGATCAGTACCTCACCATGGCGCGCGGCATCGGAAAATGTTGCAACCTTGCCGCCGGTTGTCGCAACCCACTCTGCCAAGGGCCGCGCATTGCTGCGATCTTTCGCCAGTTCGGCGCTTGACGGCTGCCGGATGCCGATCACCACGTCATGCCCCTTGGCAATCAACGCCGTACCCAGCGTTTGCGCGACACCACCGCCGCCAATGATCCCTATTCTCATCTCATTCTCTCCATGCTATAGACAGACAGGTTCGTCTACCTGATGAATTTAAATACAGACAGGTCTGTCTACATGTCAACAGAGAATATCGAAGCGCCGCCAAAACCTGTTCCGCCTCGGGAACGCATCCTCGATGTGGCTGGTCCGCTGTTTTACAAGAACGGCTACCGCGCCATCGGCGTTGATCGTGTGATTGCCGACGCAGACGTGGCCAAGGCTACGTTCTACAAGCATTTTCCGTCAAAGGACGATCTGATCGTCGCGTGGATCGAACGGGCCGAAGACCGGTCCAACGGCGCGCTGCCGCCTGAAAACGGTCCCGCGCCGCTGACCGCCTATGCCGATGCCATGATCGATCTGGCCACCCGCGTCTGGTGCCTTGGCTGCACCTACCAAAGCTCGGCTGCAGAATTTGGCGACCCGCAGCATCCGGCCCACGTCGCCGCCATTGGCGTCAAGACCCGGGTGATCGACGCGCTTGAACGGCGGGCCGTCAACCAGGGTCTGGCCGATCCCCGGACCAAGGCCGAACAGGTGTTCCTGCTGCTCGAAGGTGTCTGGGCCTCAGTCCGGATGTTTGGCTCCAACGCGCCACTTGCCCACGCCAAGGCCGCCGTCCGCGCCCTTCTTGCCTAGCGCGCGGCCCACAGCAACCCGCGCCGCATCAACTCGGCCGCAGGGCCGTCGCCGATCACCGCCGCTTTGTGGCCCAGCGCGTTGTAATACACCCGCCCCTCGCCCCAGCGTTTGGTGAACACCACCGGCATCGCCACCACACCGTTCGGGGCATGCGGCCCCGCCACCAGCGGAAAGTCACAGACCGCATGCACCCGCACCGCCGGGTCAACATGCAGATAGTACTGCTCCGTCTGCACCCGGAAATCGCCGATCCCCGCCACCAGCGGATCATCGGTGACCATCCGCACCCCGTAATCCACCCCGTCATTGCCCGGATGCGCCACCCACTGCGCGCCCGTCATGAACTGCCAGTCCACATTGTCCCGAAACGCATCGCACATGCCGCCGTGGCAGCCCGCAATGCCAACCCCCGCCGCCACCGCCGCGCAGGCGTTCAACGCCTGCTCCTTGCCGATCTGCGACATCGTCCAGACCGGCACGATCAAACTCAGATCAACCAATGCCCCCGGGTCATCAAAGCAAGCCAAACTGTCGGTCACCGCCACCTCGAACCCCGCGTCGCGCAGCCATCCTGCAAACAGCGCGGCCACTTTGTCCGGTTCATGCCCGTCCCAGCCGCCCCATGTGATCAATGCCTTGGCCATCCGATCCCTCCATTTGCCCCGACAGTGACAATCGCCCTTCCAGCCGTCAAGCAGTCTTGAGGTAAAGAATATTTGACACAATGTTCGCTTTATCATACCCAAAGCCAAATAAACTTGACACGAGACCGACTCGCCATGTCCTTCGAAGAACGCAACACCGTCTCCGGCATCCTGATCAGCGTGATCAGCTGGGGCATCATGATCACCGTCCTTGCGCGAAACGCCGCCACCGGGCTTTACGATGGCCCGGACGGCCCGATGCTCTGGGCGCGGTCGGTGCTGTGGCTGATCCTGATCTGCATCGGGATCGGCATTGCGATGACCATCCTGTTCACCATCTGCTATGCCATCGTCACCGGCGACAAGCGGCCCACCATGCTGCGCGATGAACGCGACGACCTGATCGGCCTTCGCGGCATCCAGGTGACACTGATCGTCATCTCCATCGGCATTGTCGCGGCGATTGCGGCGCTGGCCTACGGGCTGCCAATCCTGGTCGCGCTCAACATGATCCTTGCCGCCTGCGCGCTGGGTGACCTCGCCGGCATGGTGACCAAACTTGTCCTGTACCGCCGGGGGTTCTGAGGGTGGCAAAGGCCCGCATCGAAAACAACATCCGCCGCCTGAGGTTCGACGCGGACGAAATGACCCAGAAGGAGCTGGCCGACAAAGTGGGCGTCACCCGCCAGACCCTGCTTGCCATCGAGAACGGCAAGTATTTCCCAACGCTGGAGCTTGCCTTCCGCATCGCCCGGGCCTTCGGCGTCGGGCTCGACGATGTCTTCACCTTTCACGAAGACTGACCCTTTCACGAAGACTGACCCTTTCATTCTAGGACCCTCCACATGTTTCGCTACTTCTCCCGCCCGCTCCCCTTGATGCTGGCGCTCGGCTTCTTCACTTTCATTCCGGTCCTGAGCGCCCTGGTGCAGGTGGTGCAGGTCCCGACCGGCACCTACCCCGAAGACAGCGCCCGTCTGGCCGTTGCCCCCATCGCCTGGTTTGCCCATGTCCTGGCCGGAGCAGCCTTCGGGGTCGTCGGCCCTATGCAATTCATCCGCGCGCTGCGCAACCGTTTTGGCGCGCTGCACCGCGTGTCAGGCCGGATCTTCGTCGTTTCGGGGGCTATCCTTGGCCTGTCGGGCCTGTCGCTTCTGGCGCAGGTGGCGTCGGTCAGAACGCCCTTGGCCGACATCGCCCGCGGCCTCTTTGGCCTGGCGCTGCTCATCGCGCTTGCCCTGGCAATGGCCGCCATCCGGAACCGCGAGTTCCTCCGCCACCGCGCCTGGATGATCCGCGCCTACGCGATCGGCATGGGGTTGGGGGCCGTGGGCCTGGTGTTCTTCCCGATCTACCTCGTCACCGGCCAACCCCCGATGGGTCTGGCTTCCGACATCCTCTTTGTCGGCTCCTGGGTCATGGCCATCGTCATCGGCGAAGTGATCGTCCG
>NZ_JANMET010000116.1:0-2500 GCF_031377265.1 Tabrizicola sp.
GACGAGCCGTGTTCGGCGCTTGATCCGATTTCCACCGGTTACATCGAAGAGCTGATCGGTGAACTGAAGAAGGATTACACGGTGATCATCGTCACGCACAACATGCAACAGGCCGCACGTACTTCCGATTTCACCGCCTATATGTATCTGGGGGATCTGATCGAGTTCGGCAAGACCAACGACATCTTTTTCAAGCCCCAGGACAAGCGTACCGAAGACTACATTACCGGCCGTTTCGGCTAATCAGGCGAAGGGACAGGAACATGGAAAAGAACCACATCTCTTCTCAATTCGACAGTGATCTCGAAGAGATCCGCACCAGAATGCTGCACATGGGGGGGCTGGTAGAACAGCAAGTGCGGACTGCCCTCGCGGTATACGATGAAGGCTCGCGCGACCTTTTTAGCCAAATCCGGTCTACCGAAGAAGCAATCAATACCCTCGAAATCGAACTGGATGATCGTTGCACGCACCTGATCGTACGGCGTCAGCCGGCTGCCGGCGACCTGCGGCTGGTCATGGCGATCGTCAAGACGGTGACAGACCTGGAACGTATTGGGGATGAGGCCGACAAGATTGGGCGCTATGCCCAGGCCATGCAAGAACGCGGCCTGTTGCATTTGCCCGGCTTCTCGGACGTCCACGTAGCGGCCCACATCGCTGCCGGCATGCTCAAGGATTCACTTGATGCATTTGCCCGCCTCGATGCGGTGCAGGCCGGTGAGATCGTCAAGCAGGACGCGCAGATTGACAACGAATTTCGCAGCATTCTTCGTCAGTTGATCACGTTCATGATGGAAGATCCGCGCACGATTTCCACCGCTCTGGACATCATCTGGATTGCCAAGGCCATCGAGCGCATCGGCGACCACGCGCAAAACATCGCGGAATATGTCATTTTTGTCGCCAAGGGCACTGACGTGCGCCACGCCACGATGGAGAAGCTGGAGCAGACTGTTGCCAGTTGAACCGCATGGCACTTGACACTACCATCCTCCTGGTCGAAGACGAGCCGGCCATTCTGGACCTGCTCGAATTTGCCTTGGTACCGAAGGGGTACAAACTGGTGCGCGCGTTGAATGCCGACGAAGCGCGCCAGGCGATTCGCAGTCAATTGCCTGATCTGGTGATTCTCGACTGGATGATGCCGGGCGAATCAGGTGTGCAATTGGCGCGTGCCCTGCGGGCCGACCCGCGTACGCGCCCGCTGCCGATCATCATGCTCACCGCCAAGGCAGAAGAGGGGGACAAGATTGCCGGGCTGGATGCCGGCGCCGATGACTACGTCACCAAACCCTTCTCGCCACGTGAGCTGATCTCCCGCATCAATGCTTTGCTGCGCCGCCGTGCACCAGAACATGCCGAAGAGCCGCTGCTATTCGGCAACCTTACCGTGGATCCCGGCAAGCATGAGGTGCGTGTCGGCAGCAAGCTGGTGGACATGGGCGCAACCGAGTTTCGCCTCCTGCGTTTTTTTGTCGCGCATCCGGAACGGGTGTATTCCCGCGCCCAGTTGCTCGACCAGGTGTGGGGCGATCATTCCTTCATCGAAGAACGCACGGTCGATGTGCACATCCTGCGCTTGCGCAAGGCATTGGCGCCCTTCGGTGCGGAAGAAATGGTCCAGACAGTGCGCGGCGCCGGCTACCGACTCGCCAAGACCTGAAATTGGCGCCGCTCAGCGATAATGAGCGCCCAACTGCATACCATCAATTCACGTTTGAACCAATTCTGGGTTCCGGTCTGGTTTCGCTTTGCCGTGGTGGCGGTCGCCGCCCTCATGGCTGGCTTGATTGGTGGTGAACGCTGGGGCTTGCTGGTGGCCCTGTTCGGCCTGTCAGTCCTGATCGGCTTCCATCTGTACTACCTGAAGCGGGTCAACGACTGGCTCAACTTGCCCGACCGCGAGGCACTGCCGGAGCTGCCGAGTGGCTTCGGCGCCTGGCAAACCGTGTTCCAGGAATTGCGCCGTGCGCGCAAGCGGGATGACCGGCGCCGGGCAGAAGTAGCAGAAACCCTCGATCGCTTCATCCAGGCCTCCAGCGCCCTGCCCGACGGCATCGTTATTCTGGATCGTGCCGACCGGATTGAATGGTGCAATCCCTCTGCCACTGATCACCTTGGCCTGAACCTGGAGCGTGATGGCGGATTCCTGCTCGCCAATCTGGTGCGCCAGCCCGCCTTCACGGAGTATCTGGTGCGCGCCGACTTTCGTGAGCCGCTGCAGATGACAGACCATACAGGAGCACGCCAGCTGAGCCTGCAGTTCCTGCCGTTTCAGGATACGCGCCGCATCCTGCTCACCCGCGACATCACCCGTCTGGTTCAGGTGGAATCCATGCGGCGCGATTTCATTGCCAACGTGTCCCACGAACTGCGCACGCCGATTACCGTGATCAGCGGCTTCCTGGAACAGTTTGAAGAGCAACCGGAAACGCCCCTCGCCCAGCGCCAGCGCATCCATGCCTTGATGCTGGACCAATCGCGCCGCATGCAGCGC
>NZ_JANMET010000118.1:0-10505 GCF_031377265.1 Tabrizicola sp.
AGCGCGAAGAACACGGTTTCGGGGGCGGTGAGGGTGACACCGTTGTCCAGGGCGTCGGCGCGGGCGCGGGTCTGGAAGGCGCGTTCGGCATCGGCCAGCTGCGCCTTGGTGTTGATGCCCAGGGTTTCGGATTCGTCACAGAGCACGACCCCGGCGGACAGACCACGGCTGCGGGCGATTTCGACAATGTCGGTCAGGTAGTATTCGCCCGCCGCATTGGCGTTGCCGACCGCCGCGATCAGCGAGAACAAGGTTGCGGCATCGGCGCAGACGACGCCGGAGTTGCACAGGGTGATGGCACGCTCTGCCTCGGTGGTGTCTTTCCATTCGGTGATCTTGTGCAGGGTTTCGCCGTCGGCGATCAGCCGGCCATAGCGACCGGGGTCGGCAGCGTGGAAACCGAGGACGACGACGGCGTGGCGTTGGCGCGCCTCCAGCATGGCGCGCAGGGTGTCTTCGCGCACAAAGGGGGTGTCGGCGTAAAGCACGATCGCCTCGCCCGGCGCGTCAGCAAGGAGCGGTGCGGCCAGAAGCTGCGCGGCTTGGGCCACGGCATGGGCGGTGCCTGCTTGAGGGTCTTGCAGGACGGCATCAACCGCCTCATCAAAGGCGAGGGCGGCGGTGGTGACGGCGTCAGCCCCGTGGCCGGTGACCACGACGATGCGCGAGGGATCGAGGCTGCGGGCGGTGGTCAGCGCGTGGTGCAAAAGCGGCGCACCGGCGAGCGGATGCAGGACCTTGGGCAGATCGGAATTCATCCGCGTGCCCTGACCCGCCGCCAACACGATCACCGAGACTGGCGCTGAAACCTGCATTCTGCCCCTTTCATTCTTGTTGGCCCCGTTTTACCCCCGTGGCGCGGGGTGGCAAGGGGCCAATCCTCACGCCACATTACAGGAATGCCGCAATGCGATGCGTGGTCTTTGATCTGGACGGAACGCTGGCCGACACCTCGGCCGACCTGTTGGCAGCGGCCAATGCGGTGTTCGGGGCCGGCGGGCATGGGGATTTGTTGGGGCCGGCGGATGCGTTGACCGCGTTTCATGGCGGGCGGGCGATGCTGCGGCTGGGGTATCAGCGGATCGGGCGGGTGTGGTCAGAGGCGGATGTGGATGCGGGGTATCCGCTGCTGCTGCGCGCCTATCGGGACGCGATTGCTGTGCATACGGTGCTGTATCCCGGCGCGATGGCGGCGGTCGAGGCGTTGAAATCGCAAGGCTACGCGGTGTCGATCTGTACCAACAAGCCGGAGGCGCTGGCCGAGGAATTGCTGCGCCGGTTGGGCGTTCGGGAGGCCTTTGGCGCACTGATCGGGGCGGATACGCTGGCGACGCGCAAGCCGGATGCAGCACCCTACGTGGCGGCGGTACAGCTGGCGGGCGGCACGGTGGCGCGGTCGATGCTGGTGGGTGATACCGAGACCGACCGCAACACCGGGCTGGCCGTCGGAGTGCCGGTGGCGCTGGTCACCTTTGGGCCGGAGGGGGCGGGGGTGGCGCGGCTGCAGCCCGAGGCGTTGCTGGATCATTTCGACGATCTGCCGGGGTTGGCGGCAAGGCTTTTGGGGTGAACGCAGGGGGCTTTTGTGGGACTGGAGGGTTTCACACCCTCCAGACCTCCTGTGGGATATTTGGTGAAGAGGAAGCCGAAATTTTAGTCAAATTTGAGGGATCGACCGCGCGACACTGCGGATTGTCCGGGTGGTTTGACAGTTTCCGGCAGCAACCCTAGGGTCCGGTCCCATGAGTATTGCCGCTGCCGTCCCCGCGTCACGCCATGCCGTGACCTTCGTGCTGATCACCGTGTTTCTGGACATGGTGGGCTTTGGTCTGATCATGCCGGTGCTGCCCGCGCTGATCACCCAAGTGGGCGGCATGAGCCTTGGTGACGCGGCTTTTGTCGGTGGCTGGATGTTCGCTGCGTTTTCGCTGGGGCAGTTTCTGTTCAGCCCGCTGATGGGCAACCTGTCAGACCGGTTCGGGCGCAGGCCGTTGTTGTTGCTGGCGATCTTTGGGTTGGGAGTGGATTATCTGTTCTCGGCGCTGGCGCCCACGATCTTCTGGCTGTTCGTCGGGCGGGTGATCGCGGGGATTTGCGGGTCGTCCTATGTGATTGCCAACGCCTATATCGCCGATGTGACCGAACCGCAGGACCGCGCGAAAGCGTTCGGTCTGGTGGGGGCGGCGTTCGGGGTGGGCTTTGTGCTGGGCCCGGCCATCGGTGGTTTGCTGGGCGAGCTGGGGCCGCGGGTGCCGTTCTATGTGGCTGCCGGAATTTCGGCGCTGAACCTTATCTACGGCTGGCTGGTGTTGCCCGAAACGCTGCCGCCGGAAAAGCGCCGGGCGTTCGAGTGGCGGCGTTCGAACCCGTTCGGGGCGTTCAAGGTGTTTCGCCAGTATCACGGCGTGGTGCCGCTGTGCGCGGTGTTGTTCGTGTATTTCACGGCCAGTGCGGTGTATCCTGCGATCTGGCCGTTCTGGGGGATGGCGAAGTTTGGCTGGTCTGAGGCGGTGGTCGGGCTGACGCTGGCCGCCTTTGGAATCATCACGGCGGTGTTTCAGGGGGTGGTGACGGGTCCGGCGGTGGCGCGGTTTGGCGAATGGCGGGTGTGCCTGTTCGGGATGATCGTCGCGGTGGTGGTGGCGCTGGGCTATGGGTTGGCGGGGTCGCTGGTCGTGGTAATGCTGTTGTTGGTGGTGCATGGGCCGGAGGGGTTTGTGCATCCGATGCTGGTGGCGATGATGTCGAAAGTGGTGCCCGACGATGCGCAGGGCGAGTTGCAGGGCGGAATTTCGGCAGTGATGAATGTGGCGATGCTGATCGGGACGGTGATGTTCAGCCAGGTCTTCGGGTTCTTCATGCGGGACGGTGCGGTGGTGAAGTCGCCGGATATGGCGTTCTTTCTGGCCGCGGGGCTGCTGGCGCTGGTGCTGGTGTTTTATCTGAAGGTGGTGCGCCGCACTGCCGGGAATTGAGGCGCGGGGATGGAACGGTTCAACGGCAGCTTTACCCAGCAGGAACCGATCCCGGAAGCCGGGATCGAGGCGGCGCTGGCGGTGCTGCGACACGGGCGCTTGCACCGCTACAACACGCTGCCCGGTGAGGTGGCCGAGGCGGCGCTGCTGGAGGAAGAGTTCGCGGCGCTGACGGGCGCGCGTTACTGTCTGGCGGTGGCATCGGGCGGATCGGCGATGGCCACGGCGTTGCGGGCCTGTCAGGTCGTGGCCGGCGATGCGGTGTTGTCGAACGCCTTCACGCTGGCCCCGGTGCCGGGGGCGATTGCCAGCCTTGGCGCGCGGCCGGTGTTTGTCGAGGTGACCGAGGATCTGACGATTGACCTTGGGCATCTTGAAGTGATGGCCAAAGCCTCGGGCGCGAAGGTGCTGCTGCTGAGCCATATGCGCGGGCATGTCGGCGATATGGACGCGCTGATGGCGTTGTGCGGGCGGCTTGGGGTTCAGGTGATCGAGGATTGCGCCCACACCATGGGGGCCAGCTGGCGCGGGGTGGCGTCGGGGCGGCATGGGGCGATCGGCTGCTATTCGACGCAGACCTACAAGCACATGAATTCGGGCGAGGGCGGCTTTCTGGTGACGGATGACGCCGACCTTGCGGCGCGGGCGGTGCTGCTGTCGGGGTCCTACATGCTTTACGCGCGGCACCGGGCGGCCCCTGAGGTGGAGGTGTTCGAGCGGCTGAGGCTGGATGTGCCGAACATTTCCAGCCGGATGGACAATCTGCGCGCGGCGGTGCTGCGCCCGCAGATCGCCATGCTGGCAGATCGCCGCGCGCGCTGGCGGGCGTTGTATCAGGGGATGGAGGCAGGACTGGCGGATACGCCGGGAGTGCGGCTGATCGCCAGGCCGGAGTGGGAGGAGTACATGGGTTCGTCCTTCCAGTTCTTGCTGCCGGGATGGGAGACCGCACGGGTGGCGGCGTTTGTCGCAGGCGCTGCGGCGCGGGGGGTGGAGCTGAAATGGTTCGGCGCGGCCGACCCGGTGGCCTTTACCAGTCGCTATGCGCATTGGCGCTATGCCAACCCCGAGCCTTTGCCACAGACCGACCGGGTGCTGGCCGGGCTGATCGACATGCGGTTGCCGCTGACCTTTACGCCCGAGGATGTGGCGCTGATTTCGCGGATCATTCGGGCCGAGGTTCTGTCGGCCGCGCAAGCCGAGGCGCTGACGCCGACCACAGTGCCGGTCGCGGACTAGCGTGATGGCGCGCCTTCTTGGCCCGGCCCGGCCCCCCGGCCTTGTGACCCGGTTCCTGCGTCGGCTTGTTGATCCGCGGGTTTATCTCAAGACCGTTATGCTTGGTGGGGTGATGGTGATGTTCGTGGTGCCCGGGGTGGCCGACCTTGTGAACGCGGCGCTGAAACCTGTGGCGGGCGAAGGGGGCACATGCCGGATTATGCGGGTGGTCGACGGCGATACCGTCACGCTGATGTGCCCCGAGGAAGGCATGGAGAGCGGGCGGCTTGTTGGCTTTGACACGCCGGAGAAATATTCGCCCAGATGTGTGGCCGAGCTGATTGCAGCAGAGCGAGCGAGTTGGGCCCTACGCACGCTGATCCAGAAAGCCGACCAGCTGAAGGTCACGCATCAGGGCACCGATAAATACGGCCGGGCTTTGCTGCGGCTGGAGCTGGACGGCCAGGATGTGGCGCGGGCGATGATCCGGGGTGGGCATGCCCGTGCCTATGGTGCAGGCCCAAGAGGGAGTTGGTGCTGATGCGGGTGGTACGAATGGGGCCGTTGTCGGCCGAGGTGGAACTGGGCGATCTGACGGTCATTGCGCTGTCGGATGGCGAAACGGCGATGCCGCTTACGCATCTGCGGGCCCCCGATGGGGCGGCGCTGACGGAAGCGGAACTGGCCCGAGCCGACGTGGTGGGTGGCAAGCTGCGTCTGCCGGTGCGTGCCTTCTTGGTGAAGGGCCCAGCCGGTTGCCTGATGATCGACACGGGGGCGGCGGATGCCTGGCACCCGGTGTTGGGCCGACTGGGAGAGGCGATGCTGGAAGCCGGGGTCGCGGTGCAAGATGTAACGGCGGTGGCGCTGACCCATACTCATGTGGATCACCTTAGCGGGCTGGTAGACGCGGACGGGGGGCTGAGGTTTCCCAATGCCGCGCGGGTCTTTGTTGCGACCGAGGAACTGGCGGATTTCCGGGCCGATGCGCGCATGGCCCCGGTGCTGGCACGGCTGATGCCGCTGGAGCAGGGCGATGGGCCGATGCGCGGGGTGGTTGCGATCAACGCACCGGGCCATTCACCGGGGCACATGGCGTTTCTGGTGGACGGGCGGCTGTTGATCTGGGGCGACATCGTGCATCACGCAGCGGTGCAGTTCGCGCGGCCCGAAGTGACCTGGGTGTTCGACACCTATCAGCCCCAGGCGCGGGCGACCCGTGAGGCGCTGATGGCACGGGCGGTGGAGCAGGGGTTGGTGGTGGCGGGGGCGCATCTGCCCGATCCCGGCATCGGGCGGATTTCGGCGCTGGCCCAAGGCTACGCGTTTCATCCGCTGGAGTTGGGGTAAGCCGTCATCTGGCATCATTCATCTTAGTGGTTGAACCAATCGACCCAGACCAGTTGACCCTGATCCTGAAGGCCGCGAGTGACCCGACACGCCGGGCGATCCTGACGCATCTGGCGCAGGAAGGGCCCGCACGTGTCACCGAGATCGCGGCGCGTTTCGTGATCAGCCTGAACGCCGTTTCGAAGCATATCATGGTTCTGGAACGGGCCGGGCTGGTCAGCCGAAAGACACATTGGCGCGAACATCTGATCGAAGTTCTGATGCAGCCCCTTGGCGAAATAGACCGCTGATTCAATGGGCTGCGGTCGATCTGGGATCAGCGTTTGGAAGTGCTTGACCGTTTGCTCACAAAGGATGCCACCGATGACTGATCTTTCCTTAACCTGCCGACGCACCATCAAGGCCACCCCTGAGCAGGTCTACAAAGCCTGGCTCGACCCCGCGATGATGACCCGGTTCATGTCGCCGCGCCCGGACAGGCATGTGCGCGAGGCACGGGCCGATGCCCGCGTCGGCGGCCGCTTTTACGTGATGATGGTGGCTGATCGCGACCTGCCGCACGAGGGTACTTACAAAGAACTGACGCCGTATTCGCGCATCGTTTTCACTTGGGAGGCCCCTTGGTCGGCCCCCGACACGCAGGTCGAACTGGTTTTGAGCGCGGTGAAGGATCGCACCGAAGTGGTGCTGACCCATGTGAAATTCACCACTGAGGAAAGCCGCGACAGCCATGCTCAGGGCTGGGCGGGAATTCTGGGCAAGCTCGACGCCCTATTCGTCTGAAGGGGAGCGTGCCGTGACAGAAGGGATGCTTGAGATGAACTGGCTGGCGGTCTTGGTCGGGACGGCTGTCGCCTTTGCCTGGGTCTGGTTCGGCCCGTTGTTCGGCAAGGCCTGGGCGGCAGGCAGTCATGGCCTGCAGCGACCGGAACGGTTTCCGGCCCTGGCGATGGGGGTGCACCTGGGGGCGACGTTCCTGCTGGCTTGCGTGATCGGTGCCACGGCCAACACGGACGCTTTGGGCACGGCGTTGCTTGCGATCTTTGCCTGTGCGGCGTTTCAGCTTGGCGGATCGCTGTTCAGTCAGAAGGCCCGGTCGGCCGGTCTGATCGACGGCAGCAGCATCGTGGGCATGGGGGCCGTGATGATCGCCGCTCAGGGGGTCTTCTGACAACGGCCGATGTGCCCCGGACGCGTCATTGCGGATAGGGCGAGGTGCCGCCGAGGCTGTCGTTGGTATGGCTGATCAGCACGTCGCACAGGCAGGCGGCGTCGGTGCAGGCGTCACGGCGGGCGATGAAATCTTCGTCCAGCGGCGGGTTTTCCTGATCGACCTGTTGGCCAGTGGCGTTTTCCACCGCATAAACCCAAGCCAGCGTGTCAAGCCGGCCCATGCGCCACAGCTGTGCGTTCGGCTGATCCGAGGCGTCACACATGATCTGATGCGCAGGGATCGTCGGGGCATCGCAGCCGATGTCGGAAAGGACACCTGAGTAGTTGCGTTCAAGGTCGGCAATCCGGGCATCGACAGCATCGATGTCGATTTCGCAGGTTTGCGCGAGGATCGGGGTCGCGGCGACCATTGCGATCAGTGAAGTGACAAGAAGGGAACGCATTGGCTGAGCCTTTCGGTTATTCAGCCGAGAGGTAAGGGGCTGTGGTTGCAACGGTCAAGGTAAGGAAACGCTGCCGTTCAGCAAAGGGTGGCAATTCCTGCAGTGCAGAAATTTTTTGCAGTCTTTGCGGCGTCTTGAGCAAGCTCTTACGATCGAACGGAAAAGCGGTGGAAGGCGCGCCAAATGTCGCATTGCGACCAAGGCGTTTTCGGCCCGCCTTCGGTTGACCCCGCGCAGGGGGCAGAGTAAACGGGCGATTGAGATCAAGCGGGCCGGATATGTCCACCGCTCGCGTGTCGCCAGCAGCAAGGAGCCCCTCGTGGATATGCTTCTCCGAGAGTATCTTCCGATACTTGTTCTTCTGGCCGTTGCCGTCGGCCTGGGTCTTGTCCTGATCCTTGCGGCGGCGGTTCTGGCAGTGCGCAATCCCGACCCGGAAAAGGTCAGCGCCTACGAATGCGGCTTCAACGCCTTTGACGATGCGCGGATGAAATTCGACGTGCGGTTCTATCTGGTGTCGATCCTGTTCATCATTTTCGACCTGGAGGTGGCGTTCCTGTTCCCTTGGGCGGTGGCCTTCGGCGAAATCAGCATGGCGGCGTTCTGGTCGATGATGGTGTTCCTTGGCGTGCTGACCATCGGGTTCGCTTATGAATGGAAGAAGGGGGCTCTCGAATGGGAGTGATGGCGGGCGCCAACACGGCTGGCGGCGACCATGAGGTCGCGGTTCAGGGCCTGAACCGGGAATTGCAGGACAAGGGTTTTCTGCTGACATCCACCGAAGACATCATCAACTGGGCCCGGATCGGCAGCCTGCACTGGATGACTTTTGGTCTGGCCTGCTGCGCGGTCGAGATGATGCACACCAGCATGCCGCGCTATGATCTGGAACGCTTTGGCACGGCACCCCGCGCCAGCCCGCGCCAGTCGGACCTGATGATCGTGGCAGGCACCCTGACCAACAAGATGGCCCCGGCGCTGCGTAAGGTTTATGACCAGATGCCAGAGCCGCGCTATGTGATCAGCATGGGGTCCTGTGCGAATGGCGGGGGGTATTACCACTATTCCTACAGCGTCGTGCGCGGCTGTGACCGGATAGTGCCGGTTGATATCTATGTGCCGGGCTGCCCGCCCACGGCAGAGGCGTTGTTGTATGGCATCTTGCAGTTGCAGCGGAAGATCCGCCGCACCGGCACCATTACCCGTTGAGGAGCTGCGATGTCTGAAGCCCTGACAGAACTGGGCGCGATCATCGCGCTGAAGCAGCCCGATGCGGTGCTGGCGTCGGATGTGACGCATGGCGAGCTGACGTTGACGGTGGCGCTGCAATACCTTGAGGGGCTGGTGGAATTCCTGCGCGATGACGCGTCGTGCCGGTTTACCTCGCTGGTCGACATTACCGCGATCGACCATCCAGACCGCGCGGCGCGGTTCGACGTGGTCTATCACTTCTTGTCGATGTACCAAAACCACCGCATACGGCTGCGCGTGTCGGTGCGCGCCGAAGACATGGTCCCCTCGATCCACATGATCCATCCGTCCGCAAACTGGTTCGAGCGCGAGGTGTTCGACATGTTCGGCATCCTGTTCAGCGGCCACCCCGATCTGCGGCGCATCCTGACGGACTACGGCTTTCGCGGTCATCCGCTGCGCAAGGATTTTCCGACCACGGGGTATACCGAAGTGCGCTATGACGAGGCGCAAAAGCGCGTGGTCTATGAGCCGGTGAGCCTGGTGCAGGAGTATCGGCAGTTTGATTTCATGTCTCCCTGGGAGGGGGCCGAGTATATCCTTCCCGGTGATCAGAAGGGGACGAAATGATGGACGGCGATATTCGCAAGAACAGCTACGACGACGGGTCGTCCGATTTCGAGACGGGCGAGCAGCGGATCCGCAATTTCAACATCAACTTCGGACCGCAACATCCTGCGGCACATGGCGTCTTGCGGCTGGTGCTGGAGCTGGACGGCGAGATCGTGGAACGGTGCGATCCGCATATTGGGCTTTTACACCGCGGCACCGAAAAGCTGATGGAAAGCCGGACCTACCTGCAGAACCTGCCGTACTTCGACCGGCTGGATTATGTGGCGCCGATGAACCAGGAGCACGCCTGGTGTCTGGCGATCGAGCGGCTGACCGGAACGGAGGTGCCGCGCCGCGCCAGCCTGATCCGGGTGCTGTTCTGCGAGATCGGCCGGGTCTTGAACCACCTCCTGAACGTCACCACGCAGGCGCTGGACGTCGGCGCGCTGACGCCGCCCTTGTGGGGGTTCGAGGAACGCGAAAAACTGATGGTGTTCTATGAGCGGGCCAGCGGCGCGCGGCTGCATGCGGCCTATTTCCGGCCCGGCGGCGTGCATGTCGATCTGCCGGACGCTTTGGTCGAAGACATTGACCAATGGGCGGTGGAATTCCCGCGCATGCTGGATGATATCGACGGGCTGTTGACCGAAAACCGCATCTTCAAGCAGCGCAACGTCGATATCGGCGTGGTCACCGAGAAGGACATATCGGACTGGGGCTTTTCCGGCGTGATGGTGCGCGGATCGGGCCTCGCCTGGGATTTGCGCCGCGCGCAACCCTATGAGTGCTATGACGAGTTCGACTTCAAGATCCCGGTCGGCACCAATGGTGACTGCTTTGACCGCTATCTGTGCCGCATGCAGGAGATGCGCGAGTCGACCTCGATCATCCGTCAGGCCTGCGCGAAACTGCGGGTGGAGAAGGGCGACGTGCTGGCGCGCGGCAAGATCACCCCGCCGAAGCGGGCCGAGATGAAGACCTCGATGGAAGCGCTTATCCATCACTTCAAGCTATACACCGAAGGCTTCCACGTGCCCGCCGGTGAGGTGTATGCCGCCGTTGAAGCGCCGAAGGGCGAGTTTGGGGTTTATCTGGTGGCGGACGGGTCGAACAAACCTTATCGCGCCAAGATCAGGGCCCCGGGGTTTTTGCACCTGCAGGCAATTGACTACATCTGCAAAGGGCACCAGTTGGCCGACGTGAGTGCCATCATCGGGACGATGGATGTGGTGTTCGGGGAGATTGACCGGTGATGCCAGTAGAAACGAAGGGCAGCAAAATCATTCAAGTAGAAAAGGTTGCAACCGCAACCTGGAAACTTGCGGCAATGGTCGTGTTGATTGCGGGTGCGTCATTCTCGGCGGGTGCCGCGGCTTTTGGCTACCTGACCGCTGATTTCGTCCGGGTAACAGACAAGATCCAGCTCTATTCCAACGATCAAAACAACACGAAGTTTGTGCTGGACATCGAGGACTTGTCGACAGGCAGCAACCAACCAAAGTCAGTGTTTGCGTCTCCCGGTTCTGACCATGCGTTCAAAATC
>NZ_JANMET010000125.1:0-7835 GCF_031377265.1 Tabrizicola sp.
CCGATGGCGTGGGCATTCTTTGCCAAAAGCCACTGCTCAGGCCCCGTCTTTGCAGGCGAGAAGCTGCAAAACCTGGAAGGTCACAGCAATGAGAGGAGCTGAGGGGAGATGCTGCTTTGGGAATTCCGGAGAACTTTCTGAAACGCCGGGCATAAAAGCCAGCGACATCGGGGGCAACAGTTTCCTCAATCCACTATTCTGCAGAAACTCGGCGCGCCGAATGTCGGCAACACGCCATTCAATATGTAAAAAGGCCGGAGCGACAAACCTGCCGCCCCGGCATCGAATTTCTGCATTCGGATCCGATCAACTGTTGCGCCGTCTTGGATCCACAGGTGTATTATTCAACCGGATCGTCATCGCCGCCGCAGAGCGCGACGCAGAGGATGATCGGGATCAGCAGCAGAGGCAGGATGCCAATGCTGGAAGCGGGCTTTTCCGCGATGACTTCGGGCTGGCCTTCTTCGACGATGACAACAGGGCCACCGGCGAACGCAGCGGATGCGCCGAATGACAGAGCCATAACCTGGGCAATAAGTTTCTTCATGATAGTCTCCGAATTGATTGACGGCCCCGTCCAGACGACAGGTCGTGGCTTAGGCTAACGACCAGAAAGGATCGGATCAATCCTCAAACTCACGATTCAGTGCGTTCTAGCCGCAGCGTTGCGCCAAGGGCACAATCGATTTGGGGGGCCAGCAGAACTGCATGCAGCGGGACATGCCGGTCATGACTTACAAAAGCCCCGGGACAACCTGGTCAGGCGGTCTGTGACCATCCGCGAAGGTCTTGATATTTATGATGACTTTTTCACCCATTTCGATCCGGCCTTCCACTGTGGCCGATCCCATATGCGGCAACAGAACAACATTCGGCAGTTCGCGAAGTCGCGGGTTGATTTCGGTTCCATGTTCATAAACATCAAGTCCGGCCCCAGCCAACTCGCCGGCACGCAACCCACGGGTGAGTGCATTCTCATCTATGACCTCGCCGCGAGAGGTGTTCACGATGACGGCGCTTGGTTTCATCAGTTTCAACCGGCGCGCGTTGATCAGATGGAAGGTCGAAGGCGTATGCGGGCAATTGACCGACACGATGTCCATCCGGGCAATCATCTGGTCAAGGCTCTCCCAGTACGTCGCCTCATGTTCGGCCTCCACCTCGGGACGCAGCCGCTTGCGGTTGTGGTAGTGCACCTGAAGGCCGAAGGCACGTGCCCGGCGAGCCACCGCCTGCCCTATGCGCCCCATCCCAAGAATGCCCAGCCGCCGCCCGCCAAGCCGCCCACCCAGATGCGCCATCGGTGACCAGCCGGTCCAGGTGCCGGCCTGCATTTCCTGCAAACCTTCGGGAATGCGCCGGGTGACCGCAAGGATCAGCGCCATGACCATGTCGGCGGTGTCCTCGGTCACCACGCCAGGTGTATTCGACACAAGAATTCCGCGCTGTCGTGCGGTGGCCACATCGATGTGGTCCACCCCCGCCCCGTAGTTCGCGATCAGTTTCAGCTTCTCTCCGGCCTGCGCAATCAGGGCCGCGTCAATCTGATCGGTGATCGTGGGCACCAGCACATCAGCGCGGCGGATGGCATTGACCAGCTCCTCGCGCGACATCCGGGTGTCGGGATCGCGCAGCTCGACGTCGAACAGTTCTTTCAGCCGCGTCTCGACCGCCTCTGGCAAGCGTCGCGTCACCACAACACTCAGACGAGCAGTTGGCATTCGCACCCTCCCGAAGTCTTCCAAATCCCGCGCCATTGAGGCAAGGTGACGGGAAGCGGGGTGATGCACAAGCCCTCGAACACATGGCCCGAACGATGGGCCGCCCGCGCCAGCAGTGCTGCGGGCCAGTTTACAGCGGGGCGCGCGGCATGCGGCAATGGATGGGGGCGGTTTGGGTCGTTCTGGCGGCGGGCCTTGGCCAGGTCGGCGGGCTGACAGCCAGTGCGCAAGAGGTGGATGCGACCCTGCCCGCGACTGCGATTGCGCCAGAGGCGAAAGCCTGCACGCCGGACATTGGCTGTGTCACCAACTTGCCGTTGCCGCGCTTTGTCTCGCTCAAAGGCAGCGAGGGAAACGCCCGCCGCGGACCGGGCCTTACGCACCGGATCGACTGGGTTTTCACCCGCGCCGGGATGCCCTTGAAAATCACCGCCGAGTTTGAGAACTGGCGCCGGGTTGAAGACATGGAGGGGGCTGGCGGCTGGGTTCACTATTCGCTTCTGTCGGGCGTACGGACAGTGATCGTGACCCTGGACATGGCGGAATTCCACGAAATCCCCAAGCAGGACTCGATGGTCGTGGCGCAGGCTGAACAGGGCGTGGTAGGCCGCGTTCTGGAATGCCACGACACTTGGTGCAGGATCGCGGTTGACGGGCAAAAGGGCTGGGTCCAGACATCTGCTTTCTGGGGGGTTTTGCCGGATGAGACCATCGACTGACAACGTTCAGTACGGGCGCGATCTGGTCAGCCTGACATTGTCGGCGGGTCTGGCTTCGGTGGTCGTTGCTGCCGTGCTGGTGGGATTGAAGCTATGGGCGCTTGCGGAAACGGGGGCGCTGTCGATTGCGGCGTCACTGGCCGATTCCGCGCTGGATCTGATGATGTCGCTTGGCGCGGCAGCGGCCATTGTCTATGCCGCCCGCCCGGCGGATGAAGATCATGCCTTCGGCCACACCTCGGCCGAAGATCTGACGGCGCTGGCGCAATCGGTGTTCATCCTGATTTCGGCTGGCGTCATCGGATATGCAGCAATCCTGCGGCTTCTGGCCCCGGTCGACCACGTTCTTGCCGCTGAAGGCCGCGGGCTGGTAGTGATGTCGGTGTCGGTCGTGCTGACGCTGGCGCTGGTCTGGTGGCAGGGCCGGGTAGCGAAACGGACGGGCAGCCGGGTGGTTGCAGCGGACCGGCTGCACTACCTCGGCGACCTGCTGCCCAGCCTTGGCGCAATTGGCGCGCTTTGGGTGTCGGACCGCTACGGTATCGGGTCGGTCGACGCGGTGGTGGCGCTGGGGTCTGCCGGGGTTATGGCCATTGGTGCGCTGCGCATTGGCAAGGGTGCTTGGGATGCCCTGATGGACCGCGCGGCGGACCCTGCCATTCTGGATGGTATTGCTGCAATCGCAAAGGCTTGGCCGGGCGTGCGCGGCTATCATGACCTGAAGACGCGGACCGCGGGTAGCCGGATCTTCGTCAATCTGCATATCGAACTGGATGGCGGCCAAAGCCTGCGACAGGCGCATGACATCGGTGCCGCATTGCGCCGGGCGATCCTGAACGCATATCCGCAAACCGACGTGATCATCCACAAGGATGTAGCGAAGGAAACTGCACCCACCGCCGTGACTGACACGCCGGCTGAATAATGCCGCAAAGCTGAACTGTCTCTTGACGTGGCGGCGCTGAACATGGATTATCCAAATGTATAACAGGGTCGCACATGGATCAGACACGACGCGCTTACCGCCGCGAGAGCCAGGAAGTCCGTCGCAGCGCATTGATCACCGCAACCCAGGATCTTGTGGCCGAAGGCGGCCCTCAGGCAGCGACGGTGCGCGCGATCGCCGCGCGGGCGGGTGTGACAGCGGGTCTTATCCGGCATTACTTTCGGTCCAAGGATGACCTGTTGCGCGTGGCCTATATCGAGTTGATGGAAGGGATGACCGCTGCGGGGTCAGATGCCCTCGAAGGGGTCGGTGCCCAGCCGGATGAACGACTTGCAGCTTTTGTTGCGGCTTCGTTGCGACCTCCGGTGATTGATGGTGGCGCTGTCGGTCTTTGGGCAGGGTACATGCACAAGGTCCGCTCTGACCTTGAACTGTTGGGTGTTCACGAAGTCGCTTATCTGCAGTATCGCGACGCATTGGAGGCGCTGATTGCCGCTTTGCCGCGCAACGCCAATGCCGCCCAGCTGCGCGCCGAAGCGATCGCCTGTAATGGCCTGATCGACGGGCTTTGGCTTGAGGGATCAATTCTGCCGCATGCCTTTGCACCCGACGAGCTGGCGACCATCGGCTTGCGGTCGGTCGGCGCAATTCTCGGGGTTGATCTGATGCCCTATGCAAACCAATTGCCGGATTCTGGAAAGACACCAAAATGAGATACGCATCCGTGACTGAAAGGCTGTCAGGGTTGGGCGGCGAAAAGTGGGCGTTGCACGCCCGCGCCCGCGCCATGAAAGCCGGTGGCGAGCCGATCATCGAGATGACCATCGGCGAGCCGGATATTCCGACGCCAACTGCCTTCATCGACGCTGCGTATCGCGCCATGCAATCGGGGCGCACCGGTTATTCCAACGGCCGGGGTGAGCCCGCGTTGGTGAAGGCACTGGCCGCCCGCTACAGCCAACGGCGCGGCCGGTTGATCACGCCGGATCAGGTGATCTGCCTTCCGGGCACCCAAACCACGCTGTACACAATCCTGCGCACGATAGCCGAGGCCGGCGACGAGGTGCTGGTCGGTGATCCGATGTATGCGACCTACGAAGGCATCATTGCGCAATCTGGCGCACGCATGGTCCCGGTGCCGCTGCGCCCCGAATTCGGCTTTCGCATGCAGGTGGCCGACGTGGCCGCAAGGATCACGCCCGCCAGCCGCGTTCTGTTCCTGAACACGCCGCACAACCCCACTGGCGCGCTGCTGCGCCCTGAAGATCTGGCGGCCCTTGGCGCGTTGGCCAAAGCAAATGATCTGTGGATCGTGTCAGACGAGGTTTACGAGGAGATGGTGTTTCCCGGCGTGACCTTCGCCTCGCCATTGGACCTGCCCGATCTGGCCGACAGGGTCATTTCGGCATGTTCGATCTCCAAGTCACACGCCGCGCCGGGCTTCCGTTCCGGCTGGTGCATAGGCCCGGTGGAGTTTTGCAGGCGGCTCCTCCCGCTTTCAGAAACCATGCTTTTTGGCAGCCAACCTTTCATCGCAGACATGACCGCCCTGGCCATTTCCGAACCTTCGCCCGTTTCTGACGGAATGGTCGCGCGGTTTTCCCGGCGGGCCGGTCTGATTGCGGACACCTTGGATGGCGTCGCTGGCTTGCGGGCGCATCGGCCCGAGGCGGGCATGTTCACCCTGATTGACGTGCGTGCCACGGGGCTGTCCGGCACTGGCTTTGCCGAGGGTCTGCTTGCGGCGCAAAAGGTGGCCGTGATGCCGGGCGAAAGCTTCGGGCAGGGGCTGAACGGCTGGATCAGGCTTAGCCTGACGCAGCCAGACGACCTGACCGTCGAGGCCGCAAAGCGCATTGCAGCCCATGCCGCAAAGCTGTTGGAGCAAGCCGCATGACCACCGTTGGCGAACGCCTGATCGAGGGGCTGGCGGCGCGTGGCGTGGATGTGGTCTTCGGCATTCCGGGCGTCCACACGATTGAGCTTTACCGTGGTCTTGCTTCAGGTCTTGTCCGCCACGTGACCCCCCGCCACGAACAGGGTGCTGCCTTCATGGCCGATGGCTATGCCCGCGTTTCCGGCAAACCCGGCGTGGCGCTGGTGATCACCGGGCCGGGCCTGACCAACGCTTTGACCGCAATGGCGCAAGCTCGGGCCGACAGCATCCCGATGCTGGTCATCTCGGGCGTCAACCAGCGGGCGTCGCTGGGCAAGGGACTTGGCCTGCTACACGAACTGCCCGATCAGGCCGCTATGGTACGGGCGTTGTGCCCAACCGAAACCGTGATGGATGCCGCAGGCTTGGCAGGCGCCCTTGACCGCGCCTTTGCCGCGCTGGCCACCGGCCGCCCCGGTCCGGTGCACATCGAGATCCCGACCGATGTGATGGGCCTGCCCTGCGACGCGCTGCCAGCACCGAAGGCAACGCTCGCGCCTGAACCGGACAGCGCCGCATTGCTCCAGGCCGCAGCCCTGCTGAACGGGGCGGAGCGTGTGGTCATCCTTGCCGGTGGTGGCACGCGCGGCCAGGATGCGGCCCTACAGGCACTGGCCGAAGCCCTTGATGCGCCCGTGGTGCAAACGGTGAACGCGCGCGGCGCCATGCATGCCCACCGCCTTACCGTGCCCGCCTCACCCAGCCTCGATGGTGTCCGCAGTATGATTGCCGCCGCCGATCAGGTGCTGGCGATCGGAACCGAGTTCGGCCAGACCGACTACGACATGTATGTGAACGATAGTTTGCCTGACCTGCACGCCATGATCCGCATCGACATCTGTGCCGATCAACTGGCCCGCCAACCCGCTGCCCTTGCGATCAAGGCAGATGCCGGTGCCGCGATGACTGCCTTGTTGCCACATCTGATCCCCAAACCCCGCGACGGTGCGGCGCGCGCGCTTGCCGCCCGCATCACCGCACGGGCAGATCTTGCCCCGCTCTATGCTCCGATGCCGGCCCAACTGACGATGGTCGAGGCGATCCGCTCGGCCTTGCCACGCGCCATCATCGTTGGTGACAGCACCCAACCGGTCTATGCGGCCAACCTCTATTATGACCACGACCGCCCCGGCGGCTGGTTCAATGCGGCCACCGGCTATGGCGCGCTTGGCTACGGCCCCGGCGCGGCTGTTGGTGCATCAATTGCGGCCCCCGGGGTGCCGGTTGTCTGCCTGATCGGCGATGGTGGCCTGCAGTTCAGCTCTGGAGAGTTGCGCACCGCCGTAGACGAGAACCTGCCGATCACCTTCATCGTCTGGAACAACGCCGGGTATCTTGAGATCGCCGAGGCGATGCGCGCCGCGCAGACGCCGATAATCGGCTGCACGCCATCGCCGCTGAAACTGGAACCGTTCGCTGCGGCCTGCGATCTGCCTTTCGCCAGCGTGGCACAAGACCCGGCGGCGCTGGCTCACGCCCTGCAGACTCCATGCGACGGACCAAGGCTGATCGAAGTTCAGGTCCGCTGACGCGCCATGAGCGGTGCCAGCACGAAGATCATGCTCAGCATTACGGCGGCAAAGACAAACGCCATCCGCATCCCGAAAGTACCCGCGATGATGCCCACCAGCGGTGGCCCAAAGAAATACCCGAAGTAGCCGAGCAGCGTCGCCCGCGCCACCGCCCGCGCCCGTGCCTCTGCCGGGCCATAGCGTCCTACCAGTGAAAACGCCGTCGGCGCGATGACCGACGCCCCGATCCCCATCACGATGAACCCGGCATAGGCCATGGCGGGGCTTCCCGCTTGTGACGCGATAAGCGCGCCGCCGGCCGAAACCACCGCCCCCGCTTTCAACAGCGTGAACGGGTTGATCCGGTTCGCCACCACCTGCCCTGCCAGCCGCGCGAACCCCATGGTCAGCGCCAGCGCCGCTGGCCCCAAGGCCCCCTCTGCGGGACTGCCGCCCAGCGTCTGTTCTATGTGCAAGGCAGACCAGTTCTCGGCCGCGTTCTCGGTCATGAAGGCGATCAGGACGATCCCGCCACCAATCACCGGCACCCAGCCAAGACCCGCAGCGGTATTGCCCTTCGGCTTGGCAAGGCCCTTGATAGTGCCATCGCGCTCGATCGTGCACAGCGCCAGTATCACCGCGAACGCAGCCATGGTTCCCATCACTGCCCCCGGGCCCCAAGCCGCCGACCGCATCGCGCCAGTGGCCAGCGCCGCACCCGCATAGCCAAAGGAATAGCCGGCGTGAGTCAAATTCATCAGATGCAGCCCGCGCTCATTTTCCAAAGCAGCCACCCGTGCATTCATCAGCACATCGGTCAGGCCAGTGGCCGCCCCGCAGCAGGCCATCGCCAGAGGAAACATCCAGATCACCGCAGCCTGCCCCGGCAGCGCACAGCTTAGCGCCATAAGAACCGCCGCTGATGGCAATGCGATCCGCCCCAGCGCTGTCCCGAAGGCCGGGGCAAACAGCATCGCTGTCACGGCGGCAATCGGCGTCAGA
>NZ_JANMET010000163.1:0-27762 GCF_031377265.1 Tabrizicola sp.
CCCGAGTATCCCGACCCGACGGTTCGCCAGGACCAGTCGTTCCATCGCGGCGTTTCGATCAGGCGCGGCTGTTGGGGCGGGTGCGCCTTCGAGGTCGCTGCGCCAGACCATGCACCAGCAGTTCTTCGGACCACCACGACCATTGAACAGCGCCGACATATCGGCCCAGCTTTCGGGTGTAACTGCGCGGAATTGCCACTCCGCGTGTGTCATCCTTAGCCGTCCAGCCGGATGCGGGCGTTTGTCGGGTCGAACGGGCTGTCCTCGACCACCACGGCATCCCATTCCTGGCGCAACATCTTGACCTTGAGCTTGGTGCCGACTTCGGCAAGGTCTGGCCGGACGTAGCCCATGCCGATCTGTTTGCCGAATGCGACCGAGTAGCCGCCTGAGGTCAGGCGACCGACCTTGACGCCATCCAGCAGCAGCGCCTCTTTGCCCCAAGGATCGGTATCATCGGGGCCGTCGATCAAGAGCGTGCAGCATTTGGAGCGGATGCCGGTGGCCAGCATTGCCGCCTTGCCCTGAAAATCCTTCGACAGGTCGACGAACCGGTCCAGCGCCGCCTCAAGCGGGGTCGCGTCGCGGCCAAGTTCGTTGCCGAAGGCGCGGTAGGATTTTTCTTGCCTCAGCCAGTTTTGCGCGCGGGCGCCCGCCAGCTTCATGCCGTGCTTCGCGCCTGCGGCCAAAAGCTGGTCCCAGAGGTAGCGCTGCATCTCGATCGGGTGGTGCAGTTCCCAGCCAAGCTCGCCGGTATAGGCCACGCGGATCGCGTTGACCGGGCACATGCCCAGTTCGATCTTGCGGGCGGAAAGCCAGGGGAAACGCTTGTTCGACAGGGCGGTTGCCGGATCAGCATCCTTGATCAGTTCGGCAAGGATCTTGCGGGAATTCGGCCCGGCGATGGCAAAGACGCCCCATTGCGTGGTGACGTCGTGGATGTCGATGTGGCCGAACGTCGGGGCCATATCCTCGGCACATTTGCGCAGGTAATCAGCGTCATACGCGGTCCATGCCCCGGCAGAGACGAGGTAATAGTCGTTCTCGCCATTGCGCACGATGGTGTATTCGGTGCGCGTCGTGCCTTGCGGGGTCAGTGCATAGGTCAGGTTGATGCGGCCCACTTTCGGCAGGGCGTTGCAGGTGAACCAGTCGAGGAAGGCGGTGGCACCGGGGCCGCGCACGATGTGTTTGGTGAAGGCGGTGGCGTCGATCAGGCCGGCGGTTTCGCGGATCGCCTTGGCTTCTTCGACGGCATAGGGCCACCAGGTGCCCCGGCGGAAGCTGCGGCCGTCATGGTCGAAGTCTTCCGGCGCGTCCTTCGGGCCGTAGTAGATCGGCCGCTCCCAGCCGTTCACTTGGCCGAACTGCGCGCCCAGCGCCTTTTGGCGATCATAGACCGGGGCGGTGCGCAGCGGGCGGGCGACGGGGCGTTCCTCATCGGGGTGGTGCAGGATGAAGACGTGGTCGTAGCATTCCTCGTTCTTGCGGGCGGCGTATTCGGTGGTGATCCAGCTGCCGTAACGCTTGGGGTCGAGGGAGGCCATGTCGATCTCGGCCTCGCCATCGACCATCATCTGGGCGAGGTAGTAGCCGGTGCCGCCTGCCGCCGTGATGCCGAAGCTGAAGCCCTCGGCCAGCCACATGTTGCGCAGGCCGGGGGCCGGGCCGACCAGCGGGTTGCCATCAGGGGTGTAGCAGATCGGGCCGTTGAAATCGGCCTTGAGGCCAGCGGTTTCGGAGGTGGGCAGGCGGTGGATCATTGACATGTATTCGCCCTCGATCCGCTCCAGATCCAGCGGGAACAGGTCGGCGCGGAAGCTGTCGGGCACGCCGAATTCGAACCGGGCGGGCGCACCCTTTTCGTAGGGGCCAAGGATCCAGCCGCCGCGTTCTTCGCGGACATACCATTTTGCGTCGGCATCGCGCAGGACGGGATGTTCGGGGTTGGTCTTGCGGTATTCCACCAGCGCCGGGTCGGGTTCGGTCACGATATACTGGTGTTCGACCGGGATCGCGGGAATCTTGATGCCGAGGAGTTTCGCGGTGCGCTGTGCATGGTTGCCGGTGGCGGTGACCACATGTTCGGCGTGGATTTCGAACTTGTCGTCCGAGGCCACGAGGTTGCCGCCCTGCTCCACCATCCGGGTGCAGTTGACCACCCATTCGGAGCCGGTCCAGCGGTAGGCGTCAACCTGGATCTTGCGCTCAAACGTGCAGCCGAACTGGCGCGCGCCCTTGGCCATCGCCTGCGTCACATCCGCCGGATTGATGTAGCCGTCCTGCGGGTGATACAGCGCGCCAACAAGGTCATCGGTCCGCAACAGCGGCCAGCGGTCTTTCATTTCCTTGGGCGTGAGGAATTCGTGGTAGACCCCGGCGGTTTCGGCGACCGAGGAGTACAGCATGTATTCATCCATGCGCGCCGCGTGCTGCGCCATGCGCAGGTTGCCAACCACCGCAAAGCCCGCATTGAGGCCGGTTTCAGCCTCCAGCGCCTTGTAGAAACCGACCGAGTATTTGTGGATATGGGTCGTGGCGTAGGACATGTTGAACAGCGGCAACAGGCCCGCCGCGTGCCATGTCGAGCCGCTGGTCAGCTCATCACGTTCCACAAGCATCGTATCCCAGCCCGCCTTGGCAAGGTGATAGGCAATACCGGTTCCCACGGCACCGCCCCCGACGACAAGAGCTTTGACATGGGTTTTCATCTGACTTCTCCGCAAAAATGCCTGCGTCTTGTCTGCCCGAACTTGGGCGCGGGCGGCAAGGTTCGTCCGACCATTAGCGTCGAAAAACGACATGTCGGGAATGGCGCTTTGGATATGCGCCGATTGACATGCCTAGGTCAGTAAGAAACAAGCGCCGCGCGGGAGTTAGCCGCTTTTTGACAAAGGAAATTTGATGTTGATTGCGATGACGGATCAGGATTTTGCGGAATTGGTGGCTGGCAAAGCGCCGCGTGACCTGCGGCTTCCTGACAGCGACCTTGCCCCCAAGGAAGTGATAGCAATGCTGCGCGACTTGGCACGGTCGATCGCCGCGGACTTCGAGCCGGCTGCCTGGATGATGGTGGAAGGGTCTGAAATCATCGGCCTCTGTTCGCTGGTTTCGCCGCCCGCAGATCGACAGATGCGGATCGGCTATGGCGTGGCGCCGACGCGCGGGCGGCAGGGTGCGGCAACCCGCGCTGTGGCCGACCTGGTGACATGGGCGCGGGCCGACGGGCGAATTGACGCCATTGGCGCAGAGACGGGCGCTGACAACCTGCCCTCCCAAAAGGTGCTGGTGCGCAACGGGTTTCACGAAGTCGGGCGCAGGACTGACCCGGAAGATGGTGCGCTTATCTGCTGGACCGTATCCACCGGCAGTTAAGCCTGGCTTCGTCGTGAGCCCGAGATTTCGAATTGCGTGGCGGAACTGGCCCTGGCGGGGCTAAAGCGTCTTCTGAACACCGCTGGCTGCGCGGCAATTGGCGTGGGCGATCACTCGTCTGCGGCTTTTTCGCCGCCAGCGGTGCCGCAGAATTTTGTTCCGGCGCGTTCCTCGCAATTGGTGGCGCCGCCCTTCTTCTTATCGCCTTGCAATTCCAGCCGGCCTTCACCCTGCAGCACGTTGCTGTCCTTGTCCTGTTCCTTGCCGTCAGCGTCCAGCGACGAACCTTCAGCGGCCGCCTCGGCTTCGGCGGCGATTCTGGCGGCCTCGCGCTGCTCGGCTTCGGTTTGCGCGCGGGCCAGGCGGTCGGCCTCGTATGCGGCGCGCGTGGCTTCATCCAGCACTGAGGCAAGGACGATGACCGGCACCTCGCCCAGCCCCTCTTGTTTGTCCACCACCGAGGCATTCATCGCCTTGACATGCAGGGTCTGGAAAAACGGCACCAGATCTTCGTCGGTCATCCGTTCGGACGCCAGCACCCGGATCTGAATCTGCGCACCGACATCTGAATAGAAATAGCGCGCGCGCATGTCGGCAGGCAGCACGTCTTCGGACACATCGAGGCCGCGTACAGTGATGAAATCGCGGGGCCGAAATTCGCCGTACATCATCTGCAGTTCCATCCGCTGCTGCATCGCCATGAAACTGGTGAAGATGATGTTGGGATAACGGACTGCCTGAAAGATCACCCGACGGTTGCCCTTTTCGTAAGTCAGGGCCACCTGTTCGACGCCTTTTCCGGACCGCTTTTTTGCAACCGCCTCGACATAGCGGCGCGCGTCTTTTGTGCTTTTGTCGGACTGTTTTGGCATGAACACATCGGTGTCTTCAGCCGTGGCAGGGCGCACGGTCCAGCCCTCGGGCGGGGTCGGCATCATGTCGGCCAATGCGGTTGGCAGGGCAGCGTCCGCTTTCGCGGCGGCGGTGGAGCCGGTCAGCCGACCGGTGAAGCCGCTGAGATATTCAACGAAGGTCAGACCCTCGGCATCTTCGGATGAGGCCCAGCGCTTTGCCATGGAATAATCCACGAACAGAAACCCGCCGACAGAAATCGTCGTGGCCAAGAGAAACGCGATCAAGCGAAACACGTGCTGTACCCCTATTCGTCAACAATTCGTTCCTACAGGGCAAATTGGGCAAGGATCGGGCAGCGCAGGGGCAATTTGCCGCCCGAGGTGGAATTGCGTCAGCCGCGCATCCGGCCAAGACTGGCGGTTGCGGCGAACAGCAGCGCTGCCACCACGATGATCGACGGGCCTGCCGGGGTATCCTGCCACAAGGACAGCATCAGCCCGCCCAAGGCCGACGCGGCCCCGATCAGCACCGCCATTGCGGCCATCGCTTCGGGATTGCGCGCCAGTCCGCGCGCGGCGGCGGCCGGAATGATCAGCATCGCAGCGATCAGCAGCGCCCCCACCACCTTGAGCGATACCGCCACCACGACGGCAAGGGCCAGCACTAGCACCATCCGCTCGCGCTCGGGCCGGATGCCGGCGGCATGGGCCAGATCTTCGTTCAGCGTGGAGGTCAGCAACCCCTGCCAGCGCCATGCCAACAGCCCCGCCACGGCCAGCGCGCCAATCCACACCAGCGCAAGGTCGGCGCGGCTGACCGCAAGGATATCGCCGAACAGATAGGACGACAGGTTGGTCCTGACGGTGGGAAAGAAGCTGACCGCCACCAGACCGAAGGCCAGCGCCGAATGCGCCAGAACGCCCAGCGTGGTATCCATCGCCCAGCCCCGCGCCGCCAGCGTGGCCACCGTCACCGCCATCGCCAGTGCCACAACCAGCGTGCCAAGGCCGATGGGCAGGTCGGTGGCCAGCGCCAAAGCGACGCCAAGGATCGCCGCATGCGCCGTGGCATCCCCGAAATATGCCATCCTGCGCCAGACCACAAAGGCCCCCAAAGGCCCGGTGGCCAGCGACAGGCCGACCCCCGCCAACCCGGCGCGAACCAGGAAATCGTCAAGCATGATCATGCTCGTGGTGATGATGCGCGGGGCTGGAATGGTCGTGATCGTGTTCGTGCTGGTACAGCGCCAGCGCGCCTTGCGTGCCAAGGCCGAACAGCGCGCGGTATTCCGGCGCGGTGGACACCACGCGCGGCGTGCCTTCGCAGCAGATATGGCCGTTCAGGCAGATCACCCGGTCACTGGCGGCCATCACCACATGCAGATCATGGCTGACCATCAGCACCGCAGCACCGGTATCGCGGCGCACCTCTTCGATCAGGCGGTAAAAGCCTGCTTCGCCCTGCTGATCCAGCCCCTGTGTCGGTTCGTCCAGCATCAGGATCTGTGGATCGGCCAGCAAGGCGCGCGCCAGTAACACCCGCTGTAACTGCCCGCCTGACAGCGCGGTCATCTGGCTGTCATCCTGCCCCGTCATGCCAACGCGCGCCAAAGCAGCGGCAGCCTGCAGGTCGGTCACCCGCACCGGCAGCGACAGAAAGCGCCGTACGGTCAAAGGCATCGAGCGGTCAAGTTGCAGCCGCTGCGGCACATAGCCAAGCCGCAACCCTGCTTGTCGAAACACCCGCCCTTCGGCCACCGGAACGATGCCCAGCAGCGCGCGCAACAGCGTGGACTTGCCGGAACCGTTCGGCCCGAGGATCGTCACGATCTCGCCCGCAGCAATCGACAGGGTGACATCATGCAACACTTCTGATGCGCCATAGCGCACGCAGACATGCTCAGCCGCGATCAGTTTCATGCGGCCTCCCGGCACTGTGGGCACAGGCCCAGCGCTTCGATGGTGGAGCGTTCGATGACAAAGCCAACCCCGGCGGCGGCTGTGTCCAGCGCGGCGCGGACAGGGGTTGCGGCGGCCTCGGACACCGCCGAACACACCCGGCAGATCAGGAAGGCGGGGGCGTGGGCCTCGCCGGGGTGCATGCAGGCGGTGAACGCGTTCAGCCGCTGGATGCGGTGCGCAAAGCCTTGTTCCACAAGGAATTCCAGCGCGCGATACGCCACCGGTGGCTGGTTGCCATAGCCTTCGCTCGCCAGCCGGTTCAACACGTCATAGGCCCCAAGCGCCTGATGCTGCTCCAGCAAAATCTCCAGCACCCGGCGCCGGACGGGCGTCAGCCGTGCCCCGACTTCGGCGCAGATCACCTCGGCCCGGGCAAGCGCATCGCTGGCACAATGGGCGTGGTCGTGGCGGGCGAAGGCCAGATCAGGGGCCGCGCAACCGGGGCAGTCGGCAGGATCATGCGTGTGGGGCATTCTTGGACCTTGACATGTTATAGTATCACATACATAGGACGGCTAACTCTAAACGGAAGGACTATTTGATGCGTTATATCATTACGATGCTGTTGGCCAGTACCGCCCTGCCCGCCTTGGCCGAAGTGCCGACCGTGGTGACCGACATCCCCCCCGTGCACTCGCTTGTGGCACAGGTGATGGGCGATCTGGGCACGCCTGTCCTGCTGCTTGGCAAAGGCGCGGATGAACATGACTTCCAGCTGCGTCCCAGTCAGGCGGGCGATGTTGCCGGGGCTGGGCTGGTGGTCTGGATCGGGCCGGAGTTGACGCCCTGGCTGGATACTGCGCTACGGAACCGGCCTGAAGGGGCAGCTGCACTTGCGCTGTTGGACGCGCCGGGCACGGTTAGACAGGATTATGCCGACGCGGGCGAGCATGACCACGATGCCGCCACCGAGGAAGCCCACGCCGAGGGAGATGAGCACGATCATTCCGGCGAAGACCCGCATGCCTGGCTTGACCCCGGCAACGCCAAAGTCTGGCTGGGCTTGATCGCTGCGGAACTGTCGCGCCTCGACCCGGACAACGCGGCCACCTATGCAGCCAACGCGGATGCCGCTGGCCTTGGCATCGATGCCTTGGACGGCGAAGTGGCGGCGATATTGGCGCCAGCGAAGGGCAGGCCGCTGGTCACCTTCCATGATGCGTTCGGCTATTTCGCGGGCCACTACGGGCTGACAATCGCCGGCAGCATTGCCCTTGGCGACGCCGCTTCCCCCGGTGCGCAGCGGCTGACCGCGTTGCGCGCGACACTGGAAGCGGGTGAAGTGCTGTGCATCTTTCCCGAAGTGCAGCATGATCCCGCGCTGGTGACCCAGATGGCCGAAGGGACCGGGGCAAAGATCGGCGGTGCGCTTGATCCGGTGGGATCAGCGCTAGAACCTGGCGCGGGCGCTTATGCGGCGCTGCTGAAGGGCATGGCCGAAACCATTGCCGACTGCACTGCAGGCTGATCCGGCTTGACCCGCGCCGTGGCCCCCGCCATCCCTGTGACAAAGCGGGAGATGAGCGATGCAAGCTATGGTGACGGGCTTCGGGATGACGGCGGCAGGCATGGCCGTCCAGCGGGTGGTCATTGCGGCGGGCGATCTGACTGTATCGCTGTTGACGCTCGGGGCTGCGCTGCAGGGCGTCAGGCTTCGTGGCGTGCCGCATAGCCTCACCATCGGGTCCGACGACGTGGCGCTGTACGAAGGGGCGTTTCGCCACCACGGCACCCTGATTGGCCCGGTGGTGAACCGCCTGACCGGGGCAAAGGCGCCGATCGGTGGGGTGCTGCACCGGTTCAAGGCCGACGCGGGCGAGGACACTATCCTGCATTCGGGGCCAGCGGGCACCCATCGCAAGGTTTGGACGCTGGCCGAAACGTCAGCAAGTCACGCCGTGATGACCCTTGATCTGAAAGATGGCGAGGGCGGCTTTCCGGGCAACCGGCAGGTTCGGGTAACCTATTCGGTGCAGGCACCCGCGACCTTGCGGATGGCGGTTGAGGTGACCACCGATGCGCTGACGCTGATCAACTTTGCCAATCACAGCTATTGGAACATTGACGGGTCGGACAGTTGGTTCGGGCATCGCTTGCAGATCGCTGCGGACCGCTATCTGCCCTCGACCCCGGTGTTCACCCCTACGGGCGAGATCGCGGATGTGGCGGGGACTGAGTATGATTTCCGCGAGGAGCGGGTGGCGGAGAAGAATGTGCCGCCGCTGGACACCTGCTTCTGTCTGGCCGATGGGCGGCGCGGGCTGACGGAGGTGCTGAGCCTGACCGGGCAATCGGGGGTGCGGCTGAGGCTGGCCACCACGGAGCCGGGGGTGCAGCTTTATGACGGGTGGGGGGCGGGGGCGCCGGGGCACCCGGCCTATCAGGGGGTGGCGATCGAGGCGCAGGGCTGGCCGGACCCGGCCGGACGGGCGGGGTTTCCATCGATCGAGCTGGCCCCGGGGGAGGTTTATGCCCCAGTCACGGAATGGCGGTTTGATCGGGTTTGAGGGGTTGTCCACGCGTGGACAAAGCTTCATGTTGAATAAAATCAATGGGTTGGTTGTTGCCCGTTAAGGATTTGTTAGGGACTTGAGCGTGGTTGAGGCGACAGGCTGCCTGGCCTTCAGCCACCCGCAGGCGGCTGCGAGTCCACCCCGGATTTCGCGCAAAGGCGCCTTACGTCGTGGGTCGCAGGGCGTGCTCCCACCCTGCGATTCTGGTTTCACCCGACCTCATGCTGATGCCTACAGAAGGCGCGAGGTCTGGTAGATCGCGAGCAGAGAGATCAGCACGCCGACCATGATAGTCAGGTACCGGGCCGGGATGACTTTGGTGACATAGCCCGCCAAGGGTGCGGCAGCGACACCCCCGATGATCAGCCCTAGGACTGGCCAGAGATAGTTGGTCAAACCCTCCGATTCCTCCCAATGCCCGGTCACGATCGCCATGACGAAGGCGGCGGATACGGCGGCGGTCAGAAAGAACTCCACCGTGTTCACGGTTCCGATCGTTTCACGCGGCGCGCCGCCCGAGCCGATGAGGCCTGTGGTCACCACGGGACCCCAACCCCCACCGCCGACCGCATCCATGAACCCCCCTGCCGCGCCGAGTGGCAGAACGAGGGCGCTTGAGGGCTCCACCCGTGGCGGAACAGCCTTGAAGCCGCGATAGAGAATGTAGAGGCCCATCAGTCCAAGGTAGCCCGCGACCCACGGCCGCAGCACATCGCCGTCGATGGCGGTGATGACGTAAGTGCCCAGCACCCCGCCCGCGATTCCGACCGGGGCCAGCCGGAAGAAGAGCCGCCAGTTCACGTTGCGGTGCCAGACATGCGATCCGGCCGAGGCTGCGGTGGTGAAAAGCTCTGCCGCGTGGACACTGGCCGAGGCGGCGGCGGGCGGCACCCCGAAGGCGAGCAGCACCGAGGATGAGACGACGCCGTAAGCCATCCCCAGCGCCCCGTCGACAAGCTGGGCCAGAAATCCAACCAAGAGGAACAGATAAAACAGGTCTTCCATCGCAGTCTCCATGTTGATTACCCCTATTGTCTACCATCTTAGTAGGTAATCAAGACTGAAGCCTTCCCTGCGCCCAACTTAGAAATCCTGTAGCGGGATTCGGCGGGATTCCGGTCAGTTGTCGTGGATTCTTGCCTAAAGGAAGGACACTTGTTTGCCGCCAATCGCCTCGGCCAACGAAATGCCTTCGAGCAAAAGCGATGTGGTGTCACGCACCGCGAGCAGGATCGGGCGAATCTCGCAGGCTTCGACGGAGCGGCAGTCGGGGCAGGCGCTGTAGGCGGAAAGGCTGGCGCAGGGGGCCAGCGCCAATGGCCCCTCGATGCAACGCAATATGTCGGCAAAGCTGATCGCATCCGCCGCGCGGCTAAGCACATAGCCACCGTTCGGGCCGCGCTTGCCGATCACCAGACCACGCGTCTTGAGGGCGGCAAGGATCTGTTCGAGGAACTTGTGCGGAATGCGCTCGGCTGCCGCAATCTCGGCCACTGTGGCCGACGCATCCTTGCGGGCAAGGAACAGCATCGCATGCAGGGCATTGCGGGCGCGTTGGGTCAACATCGCAAAGAGCTAACACCGGGCTCCTGCAGTTGCCAAGCCCGCGCGGGATTGAGCGCGCCTTCGCGCGTGCGGAAAGCGGACGATAGGCCCACCGCGCGTTTGCCTCAGACCAACCCTTCCTTGCGGAACAATGCCTTCAGGTCCGTCTCTGGCCTTGCGCCGAAATGGCTGATCACTTCGGCCGCCGCCACGCAGCCCATGCGGCCGGAGGTGGCCAGCGACTGGCCGGTGGCGAGGCCGTAGAGGAACCCGGCGGCAAACTGATCGCCCGCCCCGGTGGCATCGACAGGCACCACGCGGCGGACGGGGACGACGGCCTGCTCATCACCGCGCACCACGATCACGTCATGGCCGGAGCGGGTGCAGACGACGAGGCCCGAGTCATTCGCCGCCAGTTCCAGTGCGGCGGACAGGTCGGTCTGATAAAGCGAGCACCATTCGTGTTCGTTGCCGATCACATAGTCGAGCGATTTGACCAGACGGCGAAAGCTGTCGCGGTGGCGGTCAACGCAGAACGGATCGCTGAGTGCTATGCCAGCCTTGCCGCCCTCGGCGTGGCAAAGGTCAACCGCGCGCTCGAACGCCTGTTTGCCCTTGGGTTTGTCGTAGAGGTAGCCTTCGAGAAACAGGATCTCGGCGCTGCCCGCGACCGCGTCGGACACATCATCAGGGCCAAGTTCGGAGGAGATGCCGAGATAGGTGTTCATCGAGCGCTCGCCATCCGGAGCGACGAAGATCATCGAGCGGGAGGTGGGAAGATCGCCCCCCGGCACCGGCGGATTGACGAAATCGGTGCCCTCGTCGGCCATGGTGCGGGCGTAAAAGCGGCCCAGCGCATCGTCATGCACGCGGCCGATGAAGGCGGTGGAGAGGCCAAGATTGCCAAGGCCCGCCAGCGTGTTGGCGACCGAGCCGCCGGGCGCCTGCTGGCGGTTGGTCATTGCGCCGTAGAGCAGCTCGCCGCGTTCACGTTCCACCAGTTGCATGATGCCCTTCTGGATGCCCATCAGATCCAGGAACGAGTCATCGGCGGTGGAAAAGACGTCGACGATGGCATTGCCGATGCCGACGACCTGATAGGTTTTCATGCGGTCTTGTCCTCGTATTGGCACCAGTCGCGGATCGGGCAGATGCTGCATTTGGGTTTGCGCGCGATGCAGATATACCGGCCGTGCAGGATAAGCCAGTGGTGGGCGTGGCGCTGGAATTCCACCGGAACGTGGTCTTCTATGGCGCGTTCGACCGCCAGTTCGTCTTTGCCCGGGCAGATGCCGGTGCGGTTGCCGACGCGGAAGATATGGGTATCGACGGCCTGTGCGGGGTAGCCGTGCCACATGTTGAGCACGACATTGGCCGTCTTGCGCCCGACGCCGGGAAGCGATTGGAGCGCGGCGCGGGACGTGGGGACCTGGCCGGCGTAATCGTCAATCAGGATGCGGCTGAGTTTGATGACGTTGCGGGCCTTGTTGCGGAAAAGCCCGATGGTCTTGATGTGCTGGATCAGGGTCTCTTCGCCCAGGGCGAGCATCTTTGCGGGCGTGTCGGCGATGGCGAACAAGGCGCGGGTGGCCTTGTTGACGCCGACATCGGTGGCTTGCGCCGACAGGGCGACGGCGACCAGCAGGGTGAAATCGTTCAGGTGGTGAAGTTCGCCCTTCGGCTCCGGCTCCAGGTCTTGGAAGCGGGTGAAGATCGCGCGCATCGTGGCGTAGGGAAGTTGCTTGGCCATGCGCCCTTGTGCCAGCCGAGGGACAATCGTGCAACCGGGGCTAATGGACCCAAGGGTTCATGTCGGGGAGGTTCGGGTCGCTCTCGCATTGCGAGATCGGAAGCTCTGTGAGGCGGGAGATTGAAAGGGCTTCACCCTCGTTGCGGTCGAACTCGCCATGCACGCACGCGCAGCTGTAACCGTAGCCGGGGCCCTCAGTGATGATCTCACCCCTGGAATTGATGCGGACACGGTCGTCAAAGGCGCTGGTATAGGCCTCGAAGTAACCCGGCGGGTAGAACACGGTGCCAGATCCCGGCCACGCAATCGACCAAAGGCCGTCCGCGTCAATCAGATCAACGATGTTCGGGCTGGGATGGTCGAACCAGCCGCAGCGGGTTTCTGTCGCGGCGGCGGCAGGGGTCGCAATAAGAACGGCGACAATGCTGAGGGCTTTCGGGTGCATAGCTGGCTTTCTTGCGGTGTTGGCCGTTTCAAACATGCGGGCAAGCGTCGCGCAAGTTTGGAAAACCGGATGCGCAATATCCGGGTCGCAGCGGCGGGTGGCTGCGCCTATGTTGGCGGCGAAGGAGACAGCCCATGACCGACCAATCCCCCGCCTACCATTATTCCGTCATCGCCCGCGCGCTGAAGATCATCGACGAAGCGGGGCCTGCGCTGTCGCTGGAAGGGCTGGCGGGGCGGATGGGCATGAGCCCGGCGCATTTCCAGCGGACGTTCTCGGCCTGGGTCGGGGTCAGCCCGAAGAAGTATCAGCAGTACCTGACAATCGACCATGCCCGCCGGTTGCTGGCCGAACGCCACACCACGCTGGCTGCGGCGCTGGAGGTGGGGCTTTCGGGCACCGGGCGGCTGCACGATCTGTTCCTGACCTGGGAGGCGATGAGCCCCGGAGATTACGCGCGCGGCGGCGAGGGGCTGACGATCTACTGGGGCTGGTTTGACAGCCCGTTCGGCCCGGCCATCGTGATGGGCACCGACAAGGGCATCTGCGGCATGGGATTTGCCGCCGAGATGGGCGAAGAAGCGGCGATGGAGGATTTGCTGCGGCGCTGGCCGAAGGCCGCGTTTGTCGAGGACCCGATGATGCTGCGGCCTTGGGCGTTGCAGGCCTTTGGTGCGGAACCGGGCAAGGACACGCCGCTTTACCTGATCGGCGCGCCATTTCAGATCAAGGTCTGGGAGGCGCTTTTGCGCATTCCGACCGGCCATGTGACGACCTATTCCGACATTGCCGGGGCCATCGGCCACCCTGCGGCGATGCGGGCGGTGGGGACTGCAGTCGGGCGCAACCCGATCAGTTTTCTGATCCCGTGCCACCGCGCATTGCGCCGGGATGGCGGTCTTGGCGGCTATCACTGGGGGTTGGGGACCAAGCGCGCAATCCTTGCCTGGGAGGCAGCACGCACGGGGATGTGACGGGGGCATGTGATGCGCGAAAGCCCGCCGAAGCGGTGGGGGGCTGTAAGTCTTATGCCATCCTTGGTATAAGATGCCCACGAGCCCGGTGCACGGGCCGATCCCATCACTCGAGGCGAGAGCAAACATGATGAAGACTCCCCTGATCCTGGCAAGCGCCGGACTTCTGGCACTTACGGCCTGCGTTGATCCCAATGCCTATCCCGACGATCCGAACGCCCGCGCCCGTCAGGGTGCCATTCTTGGCGGCCTGACCGGGGCGGTTCTTGGCGGCACGTCCGGCGGCGACGACCGTCTGGCCAAAGCGGCTGTTGGCGGCATTGTCGGCGCGGCGCTTGGCGGTGCCATCGGATCGTCGCTGGACGCGCAAGCGGCGGAACTGCGCGGCTCGCTGAACTCCAGCATCTCGGTCACCAATACCGGCGAGTATCTGATCGTCAACATGCCGCAGGACCTGCTGTTTGCCACCGACAGCGCGACGCTGCGGTCAGATCTGACGCGCGACATCAATGCCGTGGCGTCCAGCCTGCTGAAGTACCCCAACAGCAAGATCGAAGTGATCGGCCACACCGACAACACCGGGTCGGCGGCCTACAATCAGGATCTGTCGCAACGCCGCGCCGTTTCGGTGGCCGATGTGCTGCGCAACAGCGGCGTACCAAGCGGCCGGATCGTGGCGTTTGGCCGGGGCGAGGATGCGCCGATTGCGTCGAACCTGACGCCTCAAGGCCGCGCCCAGAACCGCCGGGTCGAGATCATCATTCGCCCGACGGCCTGAGGCTTTCGGACTGAATTTCAAGGGCCGGGTCATCCCGGCCCTTTTGCCATTGAGATTCCGGCGAACTGGTCATAATTTCAAACCAATCATCGGGGGTCTTCATGCCATTTCAACGTCCATGCCGTTTCTGAAGGTTCAGGCGGAGAAGCTTTCGCATTCCGTTGTCCGGCAGATCGAACAGCTGATCCTGCGCGGCATCCTGCGGCCGGGCGAACGGCTGCCGTCGGAACGCGATATGGCCGACAAGATGGGGGTATCGCGCCCATCCCTGCGCGATGCGATTGCCGATCTGTCGGAACGCGGGCTCTTGGTCAGCAAACCCGGTGCCGGGGTTTATGTGGCGGATGTGCTGGGGTCGGCGTTTTCAGAGGCGCTGATCCAGCTGTTTTCCACGCATGACGAAGCGGTATTCGATTACATCGCCTTCCGGCGCGATATGGAGGGGCTGGCGGCAGAACGGGCGGCGCGGCTGGCGTCAGAGACCGATCTGAAGGTGATCGCCACGATTTTCGCCAAGATGGAGACGGCGCATCAAAAGCGCGATCCATCGGATGAGGCGCAGCTGGACGCCGAGTTTCACATGGCGATCATCGAGGCCAGTCACAACGTGATCATGCTGCATATGCTGCGGTCGATGTTCGACCTGTTGCGGCGCGGAGTGTTCTACAACCGGCAAGTCATGTTCAAGAACCGGATGACGCGGGATCAGCTGCTGGATCAGCACCGCGCGATTAATGATGCGGTGCAGGCGCGCGATCCGCTGGCGGCGCGTGCGGCGGTGATGACGCATCTGGAATATGTCGAGCGGTCTTTCAATGACCAGATCAAGGCGGAAAAGCACGAAGCCATCGCCCGCCAGCGCTTTGAGCACGAGCAGTCGCGGTAAATGAAAAACCCGGGCGTCCCTGCGGGGAACCCGGGTTTTGCTTTCAGATGCGAAAGATCAGTGAAGCTTGGCTTCGACCTGAGTGATCGCCGCGTCGATCGAGGCTTTGGCGGCATCGGCCGTCATCTGTTTGGCCAGCACGTCGCCAGCCGCGGCAATGGCCACGTTGACGGCCTGTTCGCGCACTTGCCGGACAGCAGCTGCCTCGGCCGAGGCGATCTGATCGGTCGCGGCGGCCAGACGCCGGGCAATCGATGCCTTGAGATCGGCCTTGGCCTGCGCGGCCGCGGCCATCGCTTCTTCGCGCGCGGTGGACACGATGCGATCGGCCTGTTCCTTCACTTCCTTCTGGCGCCGTTCATAGGTGGCCAGAATGGTCTTGGCTTCTTCGCGCAGGGCACGGGCTTCATCCAGGTCAGCCTTGATCTGGATGGCGCGGGCATCAAGCATCCCGGTGATCTTGGCCGGAACCTTGAGGTAGACCAGCAGTGACACAAAGGCGATGAAGCCGAGGAGCACCACGAAGTTGGTGTTTTGCAGCGACAGAAACGGACCGGTGGCCGCCAAGGCGGGCGAGGCCAGCAACGCGAGTGCAATGGACAGACGTTTCATGGCGTTATCCCTTTAGCCGCGCGGCAACTGCCGCCGTCACGGTCTTTGCGTCCACCGTGCCGCCCAGAGCAGCGACCAGTTCTTTCGCAGTGTCGCGGGCAACTTCGGTCACCGCAGCAATAGCGCCCTCGCGGATTTCGGCGATGGTCTTTTCGGACTCCGCCGCCTTGGCCGCAATCTCGGTGTCGGCCCTGACGATGGCTGCGTCCAGATCTTTCTGGATGTCAGCCTTGGCTGCGGCAACGATCTTGGCAGCCTCGGTGCGGGCCTGCGCCAGCGCCGCGTTATAGGATTTTTCAGCCTCGACGGCCTTTTGCTTCATCTCTTCGGCGGCGGCGATATCATTGGTGATCGTGCCCTTGCGTTCCGCCAGAACCGCGCCGATGCGGGGCAAAGCGATGCGCGACAGCACAAAGTAGATCACGACCAGCGTGACCAGAAGCCAGAAGATCTGGTTCGGCCAGGTCGAGAAATCCAGCTGGGGCATGCCCACAGCCTTTCCCGCCTCGCCTGCGCTTTCCGTTGCCATGTCGTCCTCCTAAAGCCTTTGGAACCAGGGCCGGACAAGGGTCCGGCCCAGAAATCAGGTCCGAAGGATCAGACGGCGAACATCAGCAGCAGGGCGATCAGGAACGAGAAGATGCCCAGTGCTTCGGCGAAGGCCACGCCGACGAAGAAGTTGGCCATCTGGCCGGGGGCTGCCGACGGGTTGCGCAGGGCACCCGACAGGAAGTTGCCGGCAATCAGACCAACGCCGATGCCAGCGCCGCCCAGACCCATCGTTGCCAGACCGGCGCCGATGAACTTGCCCATTTCTGCGATATCGCCTTCCATTTGGTAGCTCCTTTTTGGAATTGGCTTGAAGGTAGTTCAGACCTTAGTGATGGGCATCGCCCACTGCGTCGCGCAGATACACGCAGGTCAGAATGGTGAAGACATAGGCCTGAACCGCTGCAACCAGCACTTCCAGACCGTACATGGCGGCGATTGCCGCGACCGGTACAACCGAGAACACACCCATCGCCCCGGCAAAACCCGCGAACACCTTGATCACCGCATGACCGGCCATCAGGTTGCCACCAAGACGAATGGAGTGGCTGAGCGGGCGCACGAAATACGAAATGATCTCGATCAGCGCAAGGATCGGACGCAGCGCCAGCGGGGCAGACGACACCCAGAACATCGCAAGGAATGCCGGGCCTTTACGGACAAAGCCGACGATGGTGACGGTGAAGAACACCATCAGCGCCAGGGTTGCGGTAACAGCGATGTGCGAGGTGGTGGAGAATGACATCGGGATCAGGCCGAGCATGTTCGACAGGAAGACAAACATGAACAAGGTCATGATGTAGGGGAAGAATTTCAGGGCGTCGTGGCCTGCGACCTCTTCAACCATGTTGTGGATGAAGCCGTAGAACATCTCGGCCACCGACTGACCGCGCGACGGCACGATTGCCCGGCGACGGGTGGCCAGCACCAGCAGCGCGACCATGGCAAGGATGGCGATGGCCATCCACAGGGTTGCGTTGGTGGGGGTGTACCACTCGATCGGGCCCTCGCCGAACAGCGGCTTGATGACAAACTGGTCCATCGGATGGATCTGCAGACCGCCCGTATGTTCCTCGCCTGTCGTCGCCATGCTTCAGTCCCCTTTATTTGCGGCCTTGTCAGCCGCCGTCTGTGCCATTTGCCGTGCGGAACCGAGCATGGTCTTGATGCCCGCCGCAAAGCCAAGCAGGGAAAAGATGATCAGGAAGATCGGCAAGGTGCCAAACAGCACATCCAGCCCGTAACCGATGCCGGTTCCCAGCAACATGCCGGTCACCAGTTCGATCACCATCCTCCAGGCCACCTCGCCCTGCGAGAAACCTTTGACCGTGTTGGTCTTTGCGGGCGCGGCCTGACCTTTCACCTTGGCAAGGCGTGCTTCAAGCGCGCGCAGGCGGTCAGGATCAGGATCGGACGCCATCGGCAAGTCCCTTCACAGTTGGGCGGAACCTAAGGAGCGGGCGGCCCCGAGTCAAGCCGCGAAAGATGCAAGTAAGTTATTGTTTCGTATATGATTTTCATTAGGTCTTGCAGCAAATCGTCGCCCATCGCGGTTTCCCCATATTCAACCCGGTGGTTGACGATCGGCGCGGCGACGCGAATAGTCTGCGGATGCGCGCCTCGCTCGACATTGCCTTTGCGGCCCTTTCCGACCCGACACGGCGGGCAATCCTGACCATGCTGCTGGAAGACGACATGGCGGTCACCGACGTGGCAGAACCGTTTCAGATGAGTTTGGCCGCGATTTCCAAGCATCTTGCAGTGCTGGCAGACGCCGGGTTGATCAGCCGGGAACGGCGCGGCCGGGTGATCTGGTGCAAGCTGGAGCCTGATGCGCTGCGTACGGCTTCGGTCTGGATGCAGGGGTTCGGCCAGTTCGAACCGGTTGATCTGGATGATTTCGAACGTTTCCTCGAGGGCGAGCTTGCGCCGGAGCCAGAGGATGGCGACGGCACCTGAAGCGCGGACCTGCAAGATGTCTGCTTTGGCAAAGGTACGTGTCAGGAAACAGTCTGTCGCGCGAAACGCCCACATCGTCCCGTTTTCAACCTGAGCGTGCCACAGTCCTGCCCCGCTTTCCGCTAAAGCTGAATATGACAGACCAGAAAGGGCCTATCATGAACAAGACTTTGGCAATGCTGCAGAAGATCGGCCTGTTCCGGTCAAGAACAGCTTCGGGGACCGATCAGAACAACTTTGAAATGCGGATGAACAAGATTCACCGCGCCCGCGAGGCCGCAAACGGCCGTGGGGCCATCTTCAAAAATCGACCTTCACCGTCGAAAGCCTGAGGCCGGCCATCAGATCACGCAGTTCCTGTCGGGCCGCGATGTTCGACAGGTTCAACTGATCCACCCCGGTTTCGCGCAGGTCAAGCAAGGTGAGGCCACGCGGAAACAGCTCGCGGAAGATCACGCGTTCGGAAAAGCCGGGCACCACGCGAAACCCGATGCGGCGAGACAAATCTTCCAGCGCCGCACCGACCTTTTTCTTGTTGTGCATCTGCTGCGCCCCAAGGCGGTTTCGCACCACGATCCAGTCAATCGGCGGCAATCCGGCCTGGGCACGCAACTGCCGCGCACCCCAAACCATTTCAGCATAGATCGAAGGGCCTTTGACCTTGCCGGTTTCGGCATCGACGCGCGCCAGCAGGTCAAAATCAACAAAGCTGTCATTCAACGGCGTGATCAGCGTATCGGCCAGCGAATGCGCCACCTGGCTAAGCCGGGTGTGGCTGCCGGGGCAATCGATCACGATGAAATCCTTGACCGCGTCCATTGCCGCCACGGCCGTGGTCAGGCGTTGGTCCAACGGGTTCTCATTGACCCCAAGGGTGGAGGCATCCACCTCGGGCAGATCCTGGTAGTCAGGCGTGGGCAAAGCCAGACCAGCGCGGGCCATGAAGGCGCGGCGGTTCTCGATGTAGCGGGCAAAGCTTTTCTGCCGCAGGTCGAGATCCAGCGCCCCGACACGGTGCCCCATCCGCGACAGGGCGGTGGCAACATGCATGCAGGTGGTGGATTTGCCCGAACCGCCCTTTTCGTTGCCCACAACAATGATATGCGCCATCTACCCCCACCCTCTGGTTCCCCGTTCTGGCAAGAACTGGCCGAGAGCGAAAGGGGTAACCGACAGAATTCGGGGCAATTGCCGGGGGCACGGTCAGCGGGGCGTCGGGGCGGCATGTCTTGTCCGATGGCCGCGTCGCAGCACCACGCGCAGCAGTCGGCGAAAGGTCGGGCATTCCAGATGCGATGGTGCCGAACAGTCGGCAGCATGGCGCAGGGTTCTGGCCAACGCGGTCAGATCCCTGACCCTGGCATCCAGCGCATCGGCCTGCGCCCGCAGACTGTCGCGCGGCAGGTCGGGGATTCCATCGCGCCCGATCATCCCCGAAATCTGGGTCAGCGAGAAACCCGCAGCCTTGCCAAGGCCGATCAACGATAGCCGCACCAGGGCCTCTGATCCGAACTGCCGGCGCAGTCCGTGGCGTCCGGTGGAGGTGATCAGGCCGATCTCCTCGTAGTAGCGCAGGGTCGCGGCCGAGGTGCCGCTGCGGGCGGCCAGCGTGCCGATATCCAGAAATCGCATGTTGACCTCAAGTTGACTTGAAGTGGCAGAGTGCCCGACATCAGTGATTCGCGAAAGGACAAAACGGTGCTGGAACGCAAGGATGGATCTGCTTGGGCAATGGTGGGGCCGGGGCTGGCGATGCTGCTGGCGGCGCTTGGAACCAGTGCTGCGAATGTGGCGCTGCCCGACATCGCGGCGGACCTTGGCGCGTCGGTTCACCGGGTGCAGTGGGTGGTGATCGGCTATCTGCTGGCACTGACGGTGGCGGCGGTCGAGGCGGGGCGGCTGGGCGACCGCTTTGGCCACCGGCGGATGCTGCTGGCGGGGGTGGCGCTGTTTGCGGTGGCGGCCGGACTTGCCGCCGCAGCGCCGACGCTGCAGATCCTTGTGGCTGCGCGGATTATGCAGGGAGCGGGGGCTGCGCTGATGATGGTGCTGCCGCTGGCACTGCTGCGCGGCGCGGTTGCACCGGCGCGGCTTGGGCAGGCGATGGGGGTGATGGGGACGATGTCGGCAATCGGCACGGCGCTTGGGCCATCGCTTGGCGGGTTGATCCTCGCCGGGGCGGGGTGGCGGGCGATGTTTGTCGCCTTGGCCACGGCGGGGGGCGCGGCGCTGGCGCTGCTGACGGGTTTGCCGAAGCAGGCACGCAGCCCGGCGGCAAGGGTGCCGCCCGCCTATGGTGCAACGGTGGTGTTTGCGCTGGCCGTTTCGGCCTATGCGCTGGCCATGACAGCGGGGGGCGTTCTGGCACTGCCTGCCTTGGCGGCGGCCATCGGGCTGGGACTGGTGTTTCGCCAGTTGGACCGGCATGCCGCAGCGCCGCTGTTGCCGCGCGAAGAACTGGCCGATCCGGTGTTGCGCGCAAGCCTTGCGATGAACGCGATCGTCGGCGCGGTGATGATGACGACACTGGTTGTCGGCCCGTTCTATCTGATCCAAGGCCTTGGGCTGAACGCGCTGCAGGTGGGGCTGGTGATGTCAGCCGGGCCGGTACTGTCTGCCTTGTCCGGGGTGCCTGCGGGGCGCATCGTCGACCGGCTTGGCGCGCCTGCGGTCATCCGGCTGGCACTGCTGGCCATGATCATCGGCGCTGTGGGCCTGGCAGGTCTGCCCGGATGGCTGGGACTTGCGGGGTATCTGGTGTCGATTGCCGTGCTGACCCCCGCCTATCAGATGTTCCTTGCGGCCAACACCACGCAGAGCATGTGCCGGGCCGGGGAAGCACGGCGTGGCGCAGTGTCGGGGTTGTTGGGTTTGTCCCGCAATCTGGGGCTGATCACCGGGGCGGCCTTGATGGGGGCTGTCTTTGCCTCGGCGGCGGTTGGCGGTGCTGCGGTCGGGATGCAGGTGACCTTTGGTCTGGCCGCAGGACTACTGATTCTGGCGCGGCTTTTTGCCGGGGTGCATGCACAGGAGCGCGATCATCCGGCATGATGAAAGCCTGATACGAAAATGCCCCGGGCGTGAGCCGGGGCATTTCAACCCGTCCGACAAGGCGGGTCTTAGAGCGCGATGAAGCTTGATGGAAACGCGCCTTGCACCTTCTGCTTCTTGCCGGATTTGATTTCAATCAAATCCGGCCGCGCCTGCCTGCCGCCAATCTTCAAATCGGGGCCAGGCGCGATAGAGCGCCAGCCCAGCCAGGCGCGCCCTGATTTACTGAGCCGTCAAGACTGCTGAGAACCCCTTGCTTAAAAGGCGTTCCGCCATTTAAGCAACGAACACGAGCAAACGCTCCACAGGAGCGTTTCCAGACGGTTCGGGCGCGGGGTGAAACCGCCGCCCTTTGGTTCCATAAAGACTCATCCCGCTCTAGAACCCGAGGCCGGCGTACTTGTTCTTGAACTTCGAGACGCGACCGCCGGTATCCATCAGCTTGGCGTTGCCGCCAGTCCAGGCCGGGTGCGACAGCGGGTCGATGTCGAGCGCCATCTGATCGCCGTCCTTGCCCCAGGTCGACTGGGTCTGGAACATGGTGCCATCGGTCATCTTGACGTTGATGGTGTGATAATCGGGGTGAATGCCCTGTTTCATCGGTCTGTTCCCTATTCGGCTTTGGATTTGTAGGTGGCGTCTTCGGCGATCCGGGCCGATTTGCCGCGACGGGCGCGCAGGTAGTAAAGCTTGGCGCGACGCACTTTGCCACGACGCACCACTTCGATGCTGTCAATGTTGGTCGAGTAGAGGGGGAACACCCGCTCCACGCCTTCGCCGAACGAGATCTTGCGCACGGTGAACGAGGCCGCAATCGTGGCACCGCCCTTGCGGCCGATGCAGACGCCTTCGTAGGCCTGCACGCGCGAACGGGTTCCTTCGGTCACTTTGTAGCCGACACGCAGGGTATCACCGGCCTTGAAATCCGGGATGGTCTTGCCGAGGGCAGCAATCTGCTCCGCCTCGATGATGGCGATCAAATTCATCGCAGGTCCTTTCCATGCTCGCGGTTTTTCCCGCGAAGTGATGCTGCACCAGAGCTCTTGGTCTTCAACCGGGTCCCGACCTGATGGTGGTCAGCCCGCCAGAGATGGCACATGCGCTTTTTGGTCCGATTTCTTGGGCCGCACCTGACGAAGCGGACAGGCGCGTTGGCCAAAGAGAATCGTGTCCGAAGGGCAATGATGCCCCGGACAGCCGGCGTATAGGGGTTGGCCCGAAATGGGTCAAGGGGTGTGCGCCGCAGCTTGCCTTTTCGCCGAGACTTGTTCAGACATTGAAAATATTTTGATCAAATGTCAGCCGCACCTGTTTTGCGGCCTTTTCCCCAAGGAAGAATGCAATGCAAGAGATCGCAACAAGAGACCCGAGGTTCGTCATTGTGCGGGCAATCCCTGACGACGCGGGGTTGGTGCTGGGGTTCATGCGCAAGTTGGGGCGCTATCAGAAGATGGCGGATCAGATCACGGCGACCGAACCGCGTCTGCGGCGGCTGCTGAGCGAACGGCAGGGCGAGGCGGTGTTCGGGCTTTATGACCGCGTGCCGGTTGCCTTTGCCTATTTCAGCCAGACATCTTCGGCCTTTACCGGGCGGTCTGGCCTGTTCATCGACGGGTTTCTGGTTGACGAGGATTTTCGGGGATCCGGCCTTGGGCGGATAATGATGGAGTTTCTGTCGCGCGAGGCGCTGGACCGGCAGTGCGAGATGCTGGAATGGGGGTGCCTTGACTGGAATGCCCCCGCGATCAGGTTTTACGAGGGGTTGGGCGCGTATTGCCTTGATACGATGCGGGTTTACCGGTTGGCGCCGGACGATTTGCGCAGCCTGGCGGACCGGGCCTGAGGTGCCAGCCTACGGCTTTGGCTTGCGGTAGGCCTGCCACAGGTCAGGGCGGCGGGCGCGGGTGATGTCTTCGGCCTGCGCCGTGCGCCATTTGGCGATATCGCCGTGGTGGCCCGATTGCAGCACCTCGGGGATTGGCAGGTCGTTCCAGACGGCGGGACGGGTGTATTGCGGAAACTCCAGCAGGCCGGCGGAGAAGCTTTCCTCCTCGGTCGAGGCGGCGTTGCCCAAAACCCCCGGCAGCAGCCGTACTGTGGCGTCGATCAGCGCAAGGGCGGCGATCTCGCCACCGGTCAGCACAAAGTCACCAAGGCTGATTTCTTCGACACCGTGATGGTCAAGGACGCGCTGGTCAACGCCTTCAAAGCGGCCACATAGCAGGGTGATGCCATCGCAACCGGCAAGACGGCGGGCGGTGGCCTGATCAAAGGGTTTGCCGCGTGGCGACAGATAGATTACCGGCCAGCGGGCACGATATGGCGGAGTGCCCTCTGCGGCAGCGGCAAGCGCACTATCCACCACATCGGCGCGCAGGACCATGCCGGCACCGCCACCGGCGGGCGTGTCATCAACGTTAAGGTGCTTGCCAACGCCAAACGGCCGCAGGTCGATGGACTCAAGCCGCCAAAGGCCGAAATCCAGCGCCTTGCCGGTCAGTGACAGGTCGAGAATGCCGGGAAACGCCTCGGGCAGCAGGGTGATGATCTTTGCGGTCCAGGCACCCTTGACCACGCGCGGTTCCTCCATGAGGTCGCGGGGTTTGAGACTGGGGCGCACGGAAAGGCGGCCATGGCTTTTGGACGGATCGCTGGCATCGGACATGGCCAAGGGCTTTAGCCTGAATGCACCGCGCTGAGAAGCCCCGCGCGGGATGGCACAAGTGTCGGGAAAGCTGAGGTCAGGCGGGGCGCGGCGCGGTCTCAGGCTCGGCTTCGTTGCGCGCCGGTTCTTCAACGGGTCTTTTCTTCGATTGGGCTGCCTCGACGGCCTTGGCGAGTGCTGCAAGACCATCGCGCAAATCCGCCCGCAGGTCTGCCGGAAGGTCGCCGTTCGGCCCGGTGTCCAGATCGTCGGCAGCGGCTTGACGCAGCGCGCTGGCGGAGGGGAACCCGGAAACCCGGTCTGGAAACGCAGACGCCAGCGCGAGCGCCCGTGGCAGGAACAGACGCAGCAGGTCGGGATCGCGGTTTGACAGGGAAAACGCGCTGTCGACGGCGCGCGGGAACTGGCCGGGGGCGACGATCTCGGGCTCGGTCGCCCAGATCACAAGCGAGCGGCGCAGCGCATCGTGGGACCGCGTTGCCTTGCCAAGCGCCGCGATCAGGGCGTCGAGGCGCTGTCCGGCTGCGGGTCCTGTCAGCAGATCATCGATTGCGCGACGAACACCCGCCTCACCCGCTGTTTCGCCCATGGCAAGCAGGGGTGCAACGGCACCTGCGGCTTCGTCTGCGGCATGCGGTGCCTGCGCAAGTTCGGCCTCGTCGTCCAGAAAAACGCCTTGTTGGGCTGCTTCGCGCGCATCCCAAAGATAGCGGCTTAGTGGAATGGACAGGCCCGACAGGCCCAGCGTCATAAGCGGATGCAGCACCGGCAGGAAACCGGCAAGCCCGGACAGCCCCCGACCAACCGCGAGCAACACCACGACCAGCAAAACCTGAGACAGGACTTGCGTAAACACGGCGCCCCAAGCCTGCGGCGCCAGCCATTCAGCACTGGTCGCAGGCCATTGTTCCGGGCGCAGCAGCATCAGCCACAGCACGAAGACGAAAACGAAGGGGGGAACCATCCACCAGCCATCCCCGGACATTCCCGACAACAGCGGACCCATGTAAAGCAGCGCGTTGGCCCCTTTCAGAAGTCGCAATCGTGTGAGCATGGCATTCCTCTCAACTCTGGCACTTGGCGGGGCCGTCAGTTGGCAGCGTCGGCGGCCTTCAGTCCCAGTCTACTCCAAGCCCTCTGGAATATCGACGATCAAGCGCCCGGCCGCAAGATCCACCGTTGGCACGGTGGTCTTGGTAAAGGGCAAAAGAAGGGCCGATTTGTGACCGCTGCCTACAATCTCCAGGATATCGCCCGCACCGTGGTTATGGATCGCGCCGACCTTGCCGATGACCGCGCCGCCCGGATCGCGGACCTCAAGGCCGACCAGATCGGCGTAATAGAATTCATCATCCGGCAAGGAGGGCAGTTTTTCGCGGTCGATGAACAGGCTGGTGCCGCGCAGTGCGTCGGCCTCGTCCTTGTTGGTGATGCCCGCGATGCGCGCGCCAAGGCCGCCAGCGACGGGCCGGGTCAGCGTGATCTTGAAGCTGCTTCCGCCGTCTTCGGTAAACAGCGGGCCGTAGGAGGCGATATCCTCCGGCACGCTGCAGAAGGATTTAAGCCGCAGTTCGCCCGCTACGCCAAAGGCGCCGGCAATCGCGCCTATGCAGATCCGGTCAGTCACTCAACGGCACTCCATCCACAGGGCCGGGGCCCGGGTTTCCCAACCGGCCAGTTCAAGTTCCGGCACAGTCGTTTCGATTTCGGGCCAGCCCACGCACAGATAACCGATCAGACGCCAATCGGCAGGCACCGCAAGATCGCGCAGAACGGCGGCGGGATCAAGGATCGAGACCCAGCCCATGCCCAAACCCTCGGCCCGCAACGCGAGCCAGAACAGCGAGATTGCTGCGGAAACGGAATGGGCGCGCATGTCCGGAATGGTGGCCACGCCAAGGCCCGCACCTTTCGCGGTGGCGTCGTCGCAGAAAACGGCAAGGTGAACCGGCGCCTCGGCCATGCCAGACAGCTTTAGCCCGGCATAAAGCCGGGCGCGGTTGCCGTTCTGGCCGGCAAGGGCGGCGGCATTGGCAGTCTGGAAGTTCAACAGGCAGGCGCTGCGGGCAGCATCACTTTGCACCCGCACCACGCGCCAAGGCTCGCTTAGCCCGACCGAGGGTGCGAGCGAAAACACGTCGAGACAGCGGTCAAGCACCGCTGCCTCGACGGGATCGCGGCGAAAGCGGCGCACGTCGCGCCGCCATCGCATCAGATCCAGCAGTTCCGCACGGAAAGCTGCGTCATAGCTGCCGTGCATGGCAGCGGTCCGGTCACTCGGCTGCCGGTTCGGCGGCGCGGGCGGCTTTCTTGGTGGCACGCTCGGCCATTGCCTTGCCGGGCTTGGCGGAGTTCGGGTTGGCACGCACGGCCTTCGGGCGCGCACCGGCGGCCTCCAGCATACGGGCGATCCGGTCGGTTGGCTGTGCGCCCTGACCCAGCCAGTAGGTCACGCGATCAAGGTTCATCACGACGCGCTTTTCGTCGTCCTTGGCCAGAAGCGGGTTGTAGGTGCCAAGCTTTTCCAGAAAGCGGCCATCGCGCGGCATGCGGCTGTCAGTGGCAACGATGGAATAGAACGGGCGCTTTTTGCTGCCGCCACGGGCAAGACGGATTTTCATCGACATAGGGTAGTCTCCTTCAGGGTTTTGGGTACGGCGCGGGGGCCCCGCGCGCATTCGGGTTGGTTATTTCTGTAGCTTCTCGTGATGCCTGATGACTTCGGAGATGATGAAGGTCAGGAATTTCTTGGCGAGGCCGGGGTCGAGGTCGGCCTCGTGTGCCAGTTGGTCAAGCCGCGCCATCTGCCGGGCCTCGCGGTCCGGATCCGAAGGTGGCAGGTTGTGTTCGGCCTTGAGCCGACCAACCGCCTGCGTCTGCTTGAACCGTTCTGCCAGAGTGTAGACCAGGATCGCATCCAGACGGTCGATGCTTTCGCGATGGTCGCGCAGCAGATCGGCGGCGCGGGCGGTGGCGTCGGTCATCATGCGGTCTCCGGCTGATGGCGATAAACAAGGCAGTCATGGCCGATGGCCTGTTCGGCCTGCGGGTCGCGGCGGGCGCCAAGGCGTTCGGCCACGGCGATGGAACGCGGGTTGTCGGCGTCGATGTAGGACACCAGCGTGCGGAACCCCATCGCGGCGAAAGCGTGGGTGCGGGCGGCACGGGTGGCCTCGGTCGCGATGCCCTGGCGTTCGGCACTGGGTGCAACGACCCAGCCGAGTTCAACCTCGGGGTCGCCGAATTCGTGGTTCAGCACGATGCCACCAAGAGGTGCGCTGCCGTTCAGGGCCTCGACCGTCCATGGCCCATAGCCACGCAGGGGCCAGCTGGCGACCAACTGGCAAAAATCCAGCCAGGCTTGTTCAGCCAGATCGGGTGCCGCCGCGGAAATCGGAAGATCAGACAAAAAGCGGGCGTAGACCGGAAAGTCTTCGATCCGTGGGGCGCGCAGGCGGAAGCGTTCGGTCTGAAGTTCCGGCACTATAGCTGCGATCTGGCGGGCCAAAGTTGCGGAAACGCCGGTCGGTGATGCCTCCCAAGGGTGCAGGGCGGCGGTCATGCTGTCCACCTGTGCCGATAGACCAGATCGTCATCGCCCGGTTCCTTTGGCGCGTCGGGGTCCAGCACCGCGCCCAGCCGTTTGGCAAGGGCAATGGAGCGGGCATTCGCCGGGTCGATGTAGCTGACGGCAGTGTCCCAGCCGAGGGGGCCAAAGGCATGGTCGCGGGCGGCGAGGGCAGCCTCGTGAGCATAGCCCTTGCCTTCAGCCTCGGGTCCCCAGACGGTCCAGCCGATCTCACGCTCGGGCCAGTCCCATGGATGCCACGGACCGGCGTGGCCA
>NZ_JANMET010000165.1:0-23939 GCF_031377265.1 Tabrizicola sp.
GCCCATCTCATGGGTCACGCAGATCATCGTCATGCCTTCTTCGGCAAGCTGGATCATGGTGTCCAGCACCTCTTTGATCATCTCGGGGTCAAGGGCTGAGGTCGGCTCGTCGAACAGCATGATCCGGGGTTTCATGCACAGCGAGCGGGCGATAGCGACGCGCTGCTGCTGGCCGCCAGACAACTGGCCGGGATATTTATGCGCCTGCTCCGGGATCTTGACCTTGTGCAGGAAATACATCGCGGTTTCCTCGGCCTCGCGCTTGGGCACCTTGCGGACCCAGATCGGCGCGAGCGTCAGATTTTCGAGGATCGTCAGATGCGGGAACAGGTTGAAGTGCTGGAACACCATCCCAACCTCTGACCGGACCTTGTCGATGTTCTTCAGGTCGGAGGTCAGTTCGGTGCCATCGACCACGATCTTGCCCTGCTGGTGTTCCTCCAGCCGATTGATGCAGCGGATCAACGTCGACTTGCCGGACCCTGACGGCCCGCAGATAACGATGCGTTCGCCGCGCATTACGGTCATGTTGATGTCGCGCAGCACGTGGAAGGTGCCGTACCACTTGTTCATCGCCTGAATCTGGATTGCGACCTCGTCGGAGACCTGCATCTTTGTTTGCGCTTCAGCCATTTTTGGTCCCCTAGCGATGGTCGGTCTTCAGCTTGTTTTCGAGATACATCGAGTACCGCGACATGCTGAAGCAGATGAGAAAGAAGATCGCGCCGACAAAGATGTAGGGCTCCCAGTAGATGCCCTTCCAGTTGATGTCGGCACGCACGATAGCAGTCACGCCGCGCAGCGGATCCAGCAGACCCACAAAGCTGACCAGCGTGGTGTCCTTGAACAGCCCGATAAAGGTGGACACGATGCCGGGGATCGAGATCTTGAGCGCCTGTGGCATGATGATCAGCCGCTGGGCCTGCCAGTAATCAAGGCCCAGGGCATCGGCAGCCTCGTACTGGCCGCGCGGCAGGGCGGCGAGGCCCCCGCGAACCACCTCGGCGATATAGGCGGCCGAGAACAGCGTGGCCAGAATGATCACGCGCAAGATCAGGTCGAAGTTGGTCTGCGGTGGCAGGAAGTATTGCAGCAGCAGCGAGGCGGTGAAGAGGAGGGTGATCAAGGGCACACCGCGGATAAACTCGATGAAGCCGACGGAGAGGGTCTTGATCAGAAACATGTCGGACTGGCGGCCAAGGGCCAGCATCAGGCCAATGGGCAAGGAAAACGTGATCGAGGTGACGCCGATCACAAAGGCCAGAAGGAAGCCGCCGAACTGGTCGGAGTTGACGGCCGGCAGGCCCAGATCCCACAGCGCCGTCAGCGGGCCGGAGACATAGCCTTGCAGCGCCAGCCAGTAGACGCAGGCCGCGACAAAGCCCAGCGCCGTGCCCATGACGACGCCCAGCCGTGGCGTGATCAGCCGGTAGGCGACGACCAGCACCGCAAAGCCCAGCAGGGTTGCCAGCGGTTTCCACACCGACCCGCCCCAGAGCAGGAAGAACGCGATCAGAGGATACAGAAGCGTCACCCAGATCAGCTGGCGGGGCATCATCCAGGCCAACCCGAGAAGTGCCGCCATCAGGACGATAGTGAAGAGGTCAACCGACAGTGGTGACGACAGGCTGAACATCGCCAGCACCGTCAGCCCGCCGGCGATGGCGACCATGATCGCCCCCTTGCGGTCGTTCCAATACAGAACCGGCGCCAGTGCCACGAACAGCAGGCCAAAGGCCAGCACCGGGCGCCAGTAGCTGTCTTGCGGGTAGAAGCCGAAGATGAACTGGTGCCAGCGGGCGTTGATCATCGCCCAGCAGGCACCGTCAGTGCCGCCATTCGCGGCGATGATGTCGCGGCATTCGCCCAGCGAGCTGGCTGTCCAGACGCCGTTCAGCCACCAGGGCAGCGACGTTGACAGGATGTAGTAGATGGCGGCAAAGCCGAGCAGGGTCAGCGCGGTGTTGAACGGGCCGGAGAACAGGTTTTCGCGCACCCATTTCACCGCGCCGCGTTCGGTGACTGGTGGCACCTGGGCGGGCAGCATGGCATCGCGGACGAAGGCGTGTTCGGTCATCTCAGCGCTCCTTCAGTTTGACGGAGGCGTTGAAGGCATTCATCGCCGAAGAGATCAGCAGGCTGATGGTGAGGTAGATCAGCATCATCAGAAGCATGCATTCCAGCTCACGCCCGGTCTGGTTCAGGGTGATGCCGCCGAGGGTGCCGCGCAGGTCAAGATAGCTGACCGCGATGCCGAGCGAGGTGTTCTTGGTCAGGTTCAGGAACTGCGAGATCAAGGGCGGGATGATCACCCGCAAAGCCTGCGGCAGGATGATCAGGCTCATCGTGCGGCCGGGGCGCAGGCCCAAGGCAAAGGCCGCTTCGGATTGGCCACGGCTGATCGCCATGATCCCGGCGCGGACAATCTCGGCGATGAAGGCACCGGTGTAGAGCGAGAGCGCGATCAGAAGCGCGGTAAAGGAATGCGCGACGGCCAGGCCGCCCTGAAAGTTGAAGCCTTTAAGGGCAGGGTATTCCAGATGAAAGCCCATCGCAGCCAGCAGCAGAATGGTGGGCGCGAACAGGATCAGCAGGCTTTTCCACCAGATCACCGGGCGGATGCCGGTGGCCTCTTGTACCGCCTTTGTGCGGCGCAAAAGCGCGCGGTTGACAAGGACGGAGCCGATGATCACGGCAAGGGTGGCCAGCACCGAGAAGTTGACGGGGATGTTCCACACCTCGAACCCGCCAAGCGGGCGATCGAGCAGTGGGGCGGGGATGTTGGAGCCGCGGTTGGTGATGGCGACCGAATCCCACAGGTTCATCGTGGCGGCAGGCGCTTCGCCCGCAGCGGCCATCTCGTCTGTCACCCGGAAATCCTTGGGGGCCGGGCGGATTTCGGACAGGATCACATAGACCAGGATGATCCACAAAAGCAGCGGCACGTTGCGGAACGCCTCGACATAGACGGTCATCAGACGACCAACGAGCCAGTTCTTCGACAGACGCAGCACGCCGACGAAAACCCCGATCACCGTGGCGAAGATACAGCCAAAGAAGGCGACGACGAGGGTATTCAGAAGCCCGATGATCGCGGCGCGGCCATGGCTCATGTCGTTGTTATAGGGGATCAGCTGCTGGTCGATGTCATATCCGGCCCGGCTCCACAGAAAGCCGAAGGCAATGTCCTTGTCCTTGGCGGCAAGGTTCTGGATCGTGTTATCCGCGAGCCAGCCCAGGAACAAAAGAAACAGGATCAGCACGATGACCTGAATGGTGATCGCGCGAAACCGCGTGTCGTAGATGAGCATGGAAAGCCGGAAGCCAGTGTCCGGCGTATCGGTGGCAAGCGCCATTGTGAAACCCCCTGCCCCGGACCGTGCTTCGGCTTTGGCCGATTATAGCGCAGGGCAGGCCCCGCGCGATCCGAGATGCGTCGTGAAGAAGAAGGGCGCGCCTTACGGCGCGCCCGGATGGTCTTTCGTTCAGCGCACCGGCGGTGCGTACTGAAGGCCGCCTTGGGTCCAAAGCGCGTTCAGACCGCGTGCCAGACCGATCGGGGTGGACGCCCCGATGTTGGCCTCGAAGATTTCGCCATAGTTGCCGTTGGCAGCAATCGCGTTGCGAGCCCAAAGCGCATCAAGGCCCATCATCTTGCCCATGTCTTCTTCACCAACGCCCAAGAGACGCTTCACTTCCGGATCGTAGGAAGCATCGGCTTCTGCCGTAGCGACGATTTCGCCGATATTGGCTTTGGTGATGCCTTTCTCTTCCGCAATCAGGAGAGAGAAGTAGACCCAGCGCACGATATCGCCCCACTGGTTGTCGCCATGACGCACCACCGGACCGAGCGGCTCTTTCGAGATGATCTCGGGAAGGATGATGTGATTTTCGGCATCTGCCAGAGTGGCGCGCGAGGCAGCAAGGCCCGACGCGTCAGTTGTGTAGGCATCGCAAGCGCCGGCAACATACTGGCGCTGCGCTTCGCTGTCGTCGGCCACGGTCACCGGAGTGTAGGTGATGTTGTTCGACTTGAAGAAGTCAGCGAGGTTCAGTTCGGTGGTCGTGCCGGTCTGGATGCAGACGGTGGCACCATCAAGTTCCTTGGCCGAAGACACGCCGAGGTCCTTCTTCACCATGAAGCCCTGACCGTCATAGTAGTTGACGGCGACGAAATCGAACTTCAGGTCGTTGTCGCGGCTGAAAGTCCAGGTCGAGTTGCGGACCAGCAGGTCCACTTCGCCCGAAGCCAGCGCGGTGAAGCGGGTTTCGCCCGTGGTTGGGACGAATTTGACTTTCGAAGCATCGCCGAAGATCGCCGCAGCAATCGCCTTGCACAGCGAAGCATCGAAGCCCTGGTATTCGCCATTGGCATCAGGTGCGCCGAAACCGGTCAGGCCAGTGTTCGAGCCACAGATCAGCTCGCCGCGCGCTTTCACGTCGTCAAGGGTCGTGGCGGCTGCCATCCCCGAAACCAACGCTGCGGCAGCGAGTGCGCCGAGGAATACGGATTTGTTCATTCTTACCTCATCCTGAGTTTACCGTTCTTCGCGAACGGCGTTTTTTGGTGCCCTGCGAAGGTTCGCGGGGGCGAAACTGTTGGAGGTGAGCCTCTCCCAGTGCCAGACAGTTTCGGCGAAAGCGCTTTGAAAGGTCAAGCGGGTCGCTGATCTATCAGGAAAATCGCCAGATTACATTGACTTGGCTGGTTGCTTTGGCAGCTGGAGGCAGCACTGCACTGAATTTGAGCAGGATTGTCACCCGCACAATGCAAAGAATCGGTCTGCCTGCAGGAAGGCAGCCTGCTTCAGGGCCTCGTGCGCAGCGGCATCTTCGTCTGTGCCCCAAAGCTCGGCTTGCCATAACTCGTCGATCCGGCTGAGGGTCCAGGCCTTGTCGGCGGCCAGGTGGCGGTGGGTAACCGCAAGCGCCAGAACGAGCGAACCCGAGATGGCAACAAGGTCGTGGAAGGCGGCAAGCTGGAACGGCGTGAGGCAGGCCACCAGCGCGTGCAGGGCAGTAAGGCTGCTGTCAGGTTGTGCGATGTGGATCAGCCCGGCAGTGACGTTCAAAGGCGCGCCAAGCCGCTGTGCGGCCCAATCGAGCAGGGGATCCCAGCCCACGGCCTGCCGCGCCACCAGATCATCAGGCCCGGTGGCACGGTAGCACAGCAAATCGGTGCCGCCATAAGCCGCCAGCATGTCGACCACCTCGTCAAACTGCACTGCGACCTTGTCGATCACCGAATTCGCGGCACGGGTGCAGGGCATGGTGCGCGGATCGACCTTGCCAGTCTGCGCATCCCATTCGTCGGCAATCGCCTGCGCCATCGCACGGGTTGGCAAGACCAGGGCCGCCTTGGCGGGGGTGCGCACGGGCCTTGCGTCCAGACGCACGGTAAAGCCGCCAGCGCAGGGTTCGGCCGTCGCATTGGCCCAGAAACGCTTGGTTGCCCAGGCGGTCATCTGCCCGTCCTCATCTGCCCGTCCTCATCTGGCCGTCCTCATCTGGCCGTCCTCACCTTATCGCCTCGAAAGGATCGGCGGGCACGTCGGCTTCTTTCCAGTCCATCAGTTTCCAGGTGCGGACCATGTGTTCAGGCAACGGCGCAGTGAAGGTCAGCATTTCCTTGGTGATCGGGTGTTCGATGCTGAGGCTGCGGGCATGCAAATGCAGCTTTTTCGACAGGTCGCCGCCGATGGATGCGCCCCAGCCATCGCCTTCGTTTTCCTGCGCCGAGCCGCCGTATTTGCCATCGCCAAGGATCGGATGCCCGATTTCGGCCATGTGGGCGCGCAGCTGGTGGGTGCGGCCGGTGACCGGCTCCAGCGCCATCCACGACAGGCGCGCGCCGAGGAACCAGAGGGTGAAGTAATCGGTCTGGGCGCGTTTCGCTTCGGGGTGGTCGGCCATTTTGGCGGGGTGGACGCAGACCATCTTTTCACCCTCGCCGCCGCGACCATGGCCCGGGGCCTTCATCAAGCCGAACTTGATCGAACCCTTGCGCGGATGCGGAACGCCGGCGACCACGGCCCAGTAGATCTTGCGCGCGGCCCGGTGGCGCAGCGCTTCGCTGAGCGCACGGGCGATGCGGTCGGTGCGGGCCAGCATCAGGACGCCGGAGGTGTCCTTGTCGAGCCGGTGGACCAGCTTGGGCCGGTCCTTGAAGCCGAACTTCAGCGCCTCGGTCAGCCCGTCGACGTGGCGGTCGCCCTGGCCGGAACCGCCCTGGCTGGGCAGGCCCGGCGGTTTGTTCAGAATGATGATATGCTCATCCTTCCACAGCACGGCGGCCTGGATCATCTTGGCATCGGCGGCACTGACGCCACCGTCACGCGGGCGGCTGGGGGCCTCAGTGTCGGGCAGGGGCGGGATGCGGATGGTCTGGCCGGGCATAACGCGGTCAGACGCCTTGGCACGCGCGCTGTCGACGCGCACCTGCCCGGTGCGGCACATCTTTTCGACGGCGCCTTGGGTGAGTTGCGGGAAACGGCGCTTGAACCATTTGTCGAGGCGCTGTTCGCCCTCGTCTTCGGAGACCGTCAGAAGTTTCACGCCACTCATGTCAGGCCTCGGGCTAGGGCCGCGCCAAGGGCTACGGCAACAAGGGACAGAACCACCGACCCGCCGACATAGGCCAGCGCGACCGTCGTCTGGCCCGCCGTCCACAGCTTGAGCGCATCAAGCGAAAATGCCGAAAACGTTGTGAAGCCGCCAAGCACGCCCGTCATCAGCAACGGCGAGAGCGAGGTGCGGCTGGACAGGGTCACGAACAGGACCCCCATCGCAAAGCTGCCGACAACATTGACGACAGCAGTACCAAGCGGCGCGCTGACCACAGCCGTGGTCAGATAGCGCAGGAGCGAGCCGATGGCACCGCCGAGGGCAACTTGGGTCAGGGTCAAGATCATCGGGGGTCTTTGTGCCCCCCAGCGGGATTTGTCAACTTCGCCAAGCTACGAAGCTGGCGTCCAGGGTGGGGATCAGTTGCCCTGCCGCTTGGCGCGCAGCTTGGCGAAGTAGTCGATCCGCTTCTTCAGCTCGCGTTCGAAGCCGCGCTCGGGGGGCAGGTAATAGACCGGGCGCTTCATGCCATCCGGAAAGTAGGTCTGCCCGGAGAACCCGTCTTCGGCATCGTGGTCATAGGCGTAGCCGGCACCATAGCCGATCTCCTTCATCAGCTTGGTCGGTGCGTTCAGGATGTGTTTTGGCGGCGGATGGCTGCCCGTGTCGCGCGCCGAGGCGCGGGCGGCCTTGTAAGCCGTGTAGACCCCGTTGGATTTGGGCGCGAGCGCCAGATAGACCACCGCCTGCGCCAGCGCCAGTTCCCCCTCGGGGCTGCCAAGGCGTTCGTAGGTTTGCCAGCTATCAAGACAGATGGCTTGCGCCTGCGGATCGGCCAGCCCGATATCCTCCACCGCCATGCGCGTCAGGCGGCGTGCGAGGAAGCGCGGATCTTCGCCGCCCTCCAGCATGCGCGCGAACCAGTAGAGGGCAGCATCCGGGTCAGAGCCGCGGATGGATTTGTGCAGGGCGGAGATGAGGTTGTAATGTTCCTCGCCGGCCTTGTCGTACTTGGCCGCGCGGCGCATCAAGCGGGTAGCGAGGGCATCGCGAGTGAGGCTTTCGGTAAGCGACCACGCGGCGACCTGTTCGATCAGGTTCAAAAGGGCGCGACCGTCACCGTCAGCCATTTCCAGCAGCGCCTCGCGCGCTTCACCCTTCAGGGGCAGCGCGCGGCCAAGCTCGCGTTCGGCCCGCTGTGCCAGAAGCTCCAGATCGGTGAGGGTGAGCCGCTCCAGCACGATGACCTGGGACCGCGACAGAAGGGCTGCGTTCAGCTCGAATGAGGGGTTTTCGGTAGTGGCGCCAACCAGAAGGATAGTTCCGTCTTCCATATAGGGCAGGAAACCGTCTTGCTGGGCCTTGTTAAAGCGGTGAATCTCGTCAACGAAAAGGAGTGTGCCCTGACCGTTCTGCCGCCGTATCTTAGCTTGCTCGAATACTTTCCGAAGGTCGGGGACCCCGGTGAAGATTGCCGAAATCTGCACGAAGGCCATATCGGTTTCGTCGGCCAGAAGGCGGGCAATGGTGGTCTTTCCAACACCAGGCGGCCCCCAGAAAATCACCGAGGACAGGCTTTTTGCCGCCAGCATCGCACCCAAAGGGCCGTCGCTGGACAACACATGCGCTTGCCCGATGACCTCGGACAGCTTGCGCGGGCGCAACCGGTCGGCCAAGGGGCGTGGACCTTGTGGCGGGGCGGCAGTGGTGTCGAAGAGATCGGCCATCAGCGCAGTCTAGGCCCGCTTTTCGGCAAGCAAAAGCCGTAAGCGCAGCTTGCCCGCATTTGCGGGGCGCCGGGGATGGCAACAGGTCGCCTGGTGGTCTGCCCGTTGCGGGACCGGGGCTAACATATGCCAGCATCAGTGAAGCTTTGCGGCCATGTTGATTGACACGCAGACGCAATCCAGACCGCCGATATCCATGATCGGGCCTGCAGGTTCGCAATCAAGACCAACACGACGGCCAAGACGGCGGGAATTTTCCGGAATAAGACCAAGCACGGAGGTTGCACCCAAAGCGCGCGCCGAGATCACCATTTCATGGCGCAATTGCAATTGCACCCGCAGCCGCAAATTGGCCGGCACCGATTCCGAAACGAAAACCCGGCTGCTTTCCCAGATATGATCGGCAATGGGCGCCTGCTCATAAAGCAGATTGGTCGGGATGCTTTCCAACAGACCCTTCTGCGCATCGCGGATCATATAGGTGTATATTCCGCAGCGATGCGTTGTGGGTGTCAGCCGGATGCCAGCCAGAACTTCGCCATCTTGATGAACGGCGACCCAACGGCTTGCCGGGGTGTCATACTGATCGAACTCCATGCCGTTGGAATGCGGCAAGTCCCATTTGTTCTGAACGATAAAGGCCTGGTGGCGGGCCCGAAACATATTGGCGAACAACTCGCCGTGGTTGTGCAGATTTTCGTACGACAGCGTCGTGACTTCCATATCTTACGTCTCCTTCTGGTGGCTGGTAGAACCTTTCAGAGGGGAGCCGCACTTGCCTAAAGCATTCGATATTCCCGCGCTTTCCTGAGCGCTTCGGATGTTGTTCGCGCCTCCAATCGAATGCGCGCAGATGTCAGTCGTGCTTTGAAGGCACTTTCCGATATCCCCAACTTAGCTGCGGCGGCAGTGTGACGATCCCCATTTGCAATGCATTCCAAAGCCTCGATCTGCGCTCTGGTCAGTTCGGATGGCGGTTTGGCCGCGATATGCAGACGCGCTGTTATATCACTTAGCACAGCCATTTCCGCATCCGTAAACTCTCTGTCGGCGCGACAGATTCCCGTCATCGAACGCGACGTAATGGGGCCATATGACGACACCGCACCAAACTTCATTCCGTGCCCAGCAGCCTTTTTGAGCAATCCAAAAGGATCGGGAAGCGGAATCTCGCTCCACCGGCGGGTGCCCGTCGTGCCGATGCCCCAAAAAACTAACGGATCGCGCAGATAGTATGAATTGGCGTTGTAATACGCGACCCATTTGGCCGGATATCGGCTGTAATACACCAGAGGCGTGGCAAAACGGATATGGAGGCCCACAGCATAGCCTTCGGGTGCCAGTTGGTTCAGCTCTTCATACAACTCTGTCAATCGCTTACTCTGTGACATCAACCTGGACAGTCCCGATTTAGGAATCGCTCAACCCTAGACCGATTTCTTATGGTCTGCCAGACACACGGTTAAAAGTCCATTACTGTGATCAAGCCTTGCACGGAACTAAGCAAAGTTCGCACAACAAAACGGAAAGGCCCGCATTTCTGCGGGCCTTCCGGTCAGTGATGGTGGCGGTGGCTGGTCGCCTCAGGCCTGATCTTCTGCAGAGGTGCGCGCATGGTCGGCGGCACCCTTGGCGGACGGATCGCGGTCGACGAACTCGATGATCGCCATCGGGGCCATGTCACCATAGCGGAAGCCGGCCTTCAGCACGCGCACGTAACCACCCTGACGGGTGGCATAGCGGGGGCCGAGGATCTCGAACAGGCGGGCGGTGTGCATGTCCTGCTTCAGCTGGGCATGGGCTTGGCGACGGGCGTGCAGGTCGCCGCGCTTGGCCAGCGTGATCAGCTTTTCGATGATCGGACGCAGTTCTTTGGCTTTGGGCAGGGTGGTCTTGATCTGTTCATGTTCGATCAGCGAGCCGGCCATGTTGGCGAACATCGCTTTGCGATGTTCGTGGGTCCGGTTCAGCTTGCGATAGCCGCTTGAGTGACGCATTTTCTATCTCCTCACGCGTGTTTTGCTTTGTCCGGCGGGGCCTACGTGTGGCCCCGCTCACCTTGGGCTTGCGCCAGTCATTCCCCGCACCGGGCGGGCATTTTTAGAAGGGTGCGTGGCTGCCACGCACCCCGATTTCAGAACTGGTCTTCGAAACGCTTGGCCAGATCTTCGATGTTCTCTGGCGGCCAGTCTTCGACGTCCATCCCCAGATGCAGACCCATGCCCGACAGCACTTCCTTGATTTCGTTCAAGGATTTGCGGCCGAAGTTTGGGGTCCGCAGCATTTCTGCTTCGGTTTTCTGGATCAGATCGCCGATGTAGACGATGTTGTCGTTCTTCAGGCAGTTGGCGGAGCGGACCGAAAGTTCCAGCTCGTCGACCTTCTTCAGAAGCAGCGGGTTGAATTCGAGGCCCGCATCAACTTCGCCCAGTTTGGCCGATTCCGGCTCATCGAAGTTGACGAAGATGCCAAGCTGGTCTTGCAGGATGCGTGCAGCATAGGCCACGGCATCATCCGGCGTCAGGCTGCCATCGGTTTCGACCTTCATCGTCAGCTTGTCATAGTCCAGCACCTGGCCCTCGCGGGTCGGGGTGACTTCGTAGGACACTTTCTTGACCGGCGAATAGATCGCGTCGATCGGGATAAGACCGATCGGCGCATCTTCGGGACGGTTCTTGTCGGCTGCGACATAGCCCTTGCCGGTATTGACCGTCAATTCCATGAACACATCGGCACCGTCATCGAGATGGCAGATCACGTGATCCTTGTTCAGAATCTCGATGCCATTGCTCTCTGAAATGTCGCCAGCGGTCACCACACCCGGACCCTTGGCCGAAATCGACAGGCGCTTTGGCCCTTCGACTTCCATCTTGATGCTGACGCCCTTGAGGTTCAGCACGATGTCGGTGACGTCTTCACGCACACCGGCAACGCTGGAAAACTCGTGCAGGACGTTGTCGATCTGGATCGAGGTGATGGCCGCGCCTTGCAGCGAGCTCATCAGCACGCGACGCAATGCGTTGCCGAGGGTGAGGCCAAAGCCCCGCTCCAGCGGCTCGGCGATCACTGTCGCGGTGCGGGCGGCATCTGCCCCCGCCTTCACGACAAGCTGCGTCGGCTTGATAAGTTCCTGCCAGTTTTTATGGATCATGCTGAAGCCCCTATACTTGTCCGCTGCCGATGTCCGAAGCAACAGGACGCCCGAGGATCGAAAACGACGAAAACCGGGCCGCGAGGACAACCCCCGCAGCCCGGCAGAAAATCTTGTGTCAGACCCGACGGCGCTTTGGCGGACGGCAGCCGTTGTGCGCAAGCGGCGTCACGTCACGAATGGACGTGATGTTGAAGCCGACAGCAGCCAGCGCGCGCAGCGCGGACTCACGGCCCGAACCGGGGCCTTGCACTTCGACTTCGAGCGTCTTCACGCCGTGTTCCTGCGCCTTGCGGCCCGCGTCTTCGGCGGCCATCTGGGCGGCGTAGGGCGTCGACTTGCGCGAACCCTTGAAGCCCATGGTCCCCGAGGAGGACCAGGCGATGGCGTTGCCCTGAACGTCGGAGATCAGGATTTTGGTGTTGTTGAACGAAGAGTTCACATGCGCCACGCCAGCGGCGATGTTCTTGCGCTCTTTCTTCTTCGTGCGGGAGGCCTTGGTATCGCGTGCCATGTTTCGGCCCCCTTATTTCTTCTTGCCGGCAATGGCCTTTGCGGGGCCTTTGCGGGTGCGGGCGTTGGTGTGGGTCCGCTGACCGCGCACCGGAAGGCCCTTGCGATGACGCAGGCCACGGTAGCAGCCAAGGTCCATCAGACGCTTGATGTTCATCGAGGTTTCACGACGCAGGTCGCCCTCGACGGTGAAGTTTGCGTCGATGTATTCGCGGATCGCCAGCACTTCGCTATCGGAAAGCTGGTTGATACGGCGAGCCCGGTCGATGCTCAGCGCAGCGCAGATTGCCTCTGCGTTGTGCGGACCGATTCCGGTGATGTAGGTGAGCGCGATCGGAACCCGTTTCGCGGTCGGAATGTTGACGCCAGCAATACGTGCCAAACGTTTCGTCCTTTTCTGTTGCGGTTCCGTCGTGCCAGAACCTTTTTTCACAACTCCGTCAGGGGCCTGACCCCGACGATCCGAACTCCCAATAGGGGAGGCCCGCATGGCGATTCCACCGCGGGACGCCGTGCATTAGGGGCTTTTGACCTGCCCGTCAAGGCCGCGGGGCGAGGATTCTCACGCTTTGTCAAGAACCTTTGCAATCGCGGCGGCAACTGCATCGACTTCGGCCAGACCATCGACACCCGTCAGCTGCCCCTTGGCGTAATAATAACCGATCAGTGGCGAGGTCTTCTTGTAGTATTCCATGAGCCGCGTCTTCAGCGCCTCTTCGGTGTCATCGGCGCGGCGGCGCAGATCATGGCTGCCACAGGCATCACAGACGCCCGGCACCTTTGTGGGATGGGTGACATCATGGTAGACACTGCCGCAGTTGCCGCAGGTCGTGCGCCCGGTGATACGGGCAACCAAGGCCGCATCATCAACCTGCATCTCGATCGCTGCATCAAGCGCCTGACCGTTGCGCGCCAGCATTTCAGCCAGCGCATCCGCCTGCTTCAGGGTGCGGGGAAAGCCGTCGAAGATGAAGCCCCCCTTGGCACCCTGGGCAAACTTTTCCTCGATCAGGCCGATCACGATGTCATCGGTGACCAGTTGGCCCCGCTCCATCACCTCGGCGACACGCCGGCCCATCTCGGTGCCCGAGGTCTTGGCCTCGCGCAGCATGTCGCCGGTGGACAGCTGCACCATGCCACGGGTGTCGACCAGTCGTTTGGCCTGCGTGCCTTTGCCGGCCCCAGGCGGGCCCAGAAGGATGATGTTCGGCATCAGGACTAACGGCGGGCTGGCGCTTTGGGTGCACCAGTTCGTTTGCGGCCACGAAGCTGTGACTTTTCAATCAGGCCTTCATACTGATGCGCCAAGAGATGCGACTGGATCTGCTGGATCGTGTCCATCGTCACCGAAACCACAATCAGCACCGAGGTGCCGCCGAAGTAGAACGGAATCCCGACCCGCGAGATCAGAACTTCGGGCAGCAGGCAAACGAGGGCCAGATAGCCCGAGCCAAGCACAAGGATGCGGTTGACCACATATTCCAGATACTCTTCGGTCTTCTTGCCGGGACGAATGCCGGGGATGAAGCCATTCTGGTTGCGCAGGTTATCAGCGACTTCGTCCACCTTGAACGACACGTTCTGGGTGTAGAAATAGCTGAAGAACACGATCATAGCGGCCAGGAATACCAGATGAAGCGGCTGACCGTAGCCAAGGTTGGCCGCCAGCCAGGACAGCACCGGGTTGGTCGAACTGCCCGAGAACGTGCTGACCGTGGTCGGCAACAGCAGGATCGACGAGGCAAAGATCGCCGGGATCACGCCGGCGGGGTTCACCTTGATCGGGAGGTGCGAAGAGCCGCCGTCGTAGACCTTCATGCCCACCTGGCGGCGGGGGTATTGGATATGGATCTTGCGCAAAGCGCGCTCCATGAACACCACGAAGGTAATGACCACCACCACCATCAGGATCACGCCAAGAATCACCGGGGTCGACAGTGCACCTGAGCGGCCTTGGGCAAAGAACTGTGCCAGCGCGGCGGGAATTTCGGCCACAATGCCGACGAAGATGATCAGCGAGATGCCGTTACCGATGCCGCGTGCGGTGATCTGTTCACCCAGCCACATCAGGAACATGGTGCCACCGACCAGCGTGATCACGCAGGAGGCCACGAAGAACGGCCCCGGCGAATGCGCCAGCCCGCCGCCCTGGATCGACATGGCGATGCCGTAGCCCTGGAACAGCGCCAGAGCGACGGTGCCATAGCGTGTGTATTGGTTCAGCTTTTTGCGACCCTGTTCGCCTTCCTTGCGCAACTGCTGCCACGGCCCGTACATGGTGCCCAGCAACTGCACGATGATCGAGGCGCTGATGTAGGGCATGATGCCCAACGCAAAGATGCCCATGCGGCTGATCGCGCCGCCGGTGAACAGGTTGAGCATGCCGCCCAACCCCTGCCCCGCCTGCGCCATGAATTCGCGCAGCTGTTGGCCGTCGATGCCCGGCACCGGGATGTAGGTGCCCAAGCGGTAGACGATCAACAGGCCAATGGTGAAAAAGATCCGCTGGCGAAGATCCGTCGCCTTGCCAAGCGCACCCCAGCTGAGGTTCGCGGCCATCTGTTCTGCGGCTGATGCCATGTCCAGACTCTTTCCGAGACGAGGTCTCTTTCATGCACAGCGCCGCCAAACCGTTCTCCGGTCGGCGGCGCGGGAAAACTTGGTAAGGATGTAAGCGACCTTCCGGTCGCTCACAATCCCTTATTGCGCCTTGCGCTTCACCTTATTGCGCCTTGCGCTTGGACTTTCCGTGAGGCTCCAGCACCGGGGCAACCGTAAGGGTCCCGCCTGCTGCCGCAACCGCCTCGACCGCCGCCGCAGATGCGCCGGTGACAACCAGCGTAACCTTGGTGGTGATCTCGCCCTTGTTCAGGACACGGATGCCGTCAAGCTTGGTCGAGGTCAGGCCGGCTGCGATCAGCACGTCCTCGGTGATCTCGTGCTTGGCATCGAGCTTGCCCAGACCGATGAACTTTTCGATCAGTCCAAGGTTGATAACGGCATAATGCTTTTTGTTCGGCTTGTTGAAGCCGCGCTTCGGCAGACGCCGATACAGCGGCATCTGGCCACCCTCGTAGCCGCCAATGGCGACCCCCGAACGGGATTTCTGACCCTTGATACCACGGCCAGCCGTCTTGCCCTTGCCCGAACCTGGGCCACGGGCCACACGCTTTTGCTTTTTGGCAGCGCCGGGGTTGTCGGCGAGTTCATTCAGTTTCATGTCGCATTCTCCTTTGCCGGAGGTGCCCTTGCTGCGACGGCAGGGGCAAACACGGCGTTTCTTGTTGATTCTGTGGCTATGGAGGGCCACCGGGGGCGTATAGACTGACGAACGCAGTCATGCAAGTTTGCTGCTTGGCGTTTTCGTGGCCCGTTTTTTCAAGGTTGGCACCTGCCGTTCGATATGCCAACCGGCATGGCGGGGTAGGTGTCCGTACCTTACGATTTGCAAGCGGCGCGGACCCTTCTGACGATGGTGTCCAACGCGATCCCGCCTGCGCCGCACACTGAAATTGCGATCAGTCCACCGGCCATGGCCAAGTCCTTCTCAAAGTGCAGCAACTCATTCTGGCTGGAGAAATCGGTGTGAAACAACAAAGCGGTAGCGATGCAAAAGAGCGCGAGAAGCAGCGCGCCGATCCGCGCATACAGGCCCAGAGCAACAGACAGACCGGCCCCAAGCTGCAGCGCGATCGTGAGGAGCAGGATCGGCGCCGGGATCCCGAGCTTGGCAAAGGAGGCCATTGCGCCGCCAAAGTGCGTTGAGAGCGTGATCCCTTCGTGAACGAAAATCAGGGAAAGGAGGAGCCGCGCGGCCAGAAGCGCCACGGAAATCTGGCGTTGACCGAGGAGTGGATGCGAGAGTGTCATGGAGATCCAAGGGGTGTTGGGTGGGCAGGCATGAAATGATGCCTGCCCACCGGTTTCAGTTTCCTGCCTTTGCGGTGATCACCGCTTGCAGGTCTTCAAGCTCATCACAGCCAGAAGGGCACAGGCTTTTGAGGATTTCCAACTGCTCGTTCGCCTTGGCCAGATCGTTGGTCTCGACGTAAAGTTCGCCCAAATACTCGTGCGCGGCCTTGTGTTCGGGCTCCAGTTCCAGCGCCTTGGTGTAATAGGACAGCGACGTCTCAAAATCGCCGGTCTTGCGCAGCGCGAAGCCCATCAGATTGTAGACATCGGCCTGCTGGTTGTCTTCGGCCAGATCGCGCAGTTCTTCCAATGCGGCAGGATAGTCTTCTGCCGCAATCTTGGCGCGGACGGAGGTAAGGTCCGGTGCCGTCGTCGAATTCGGATCGTCGACGGCAAGCACTGGTTGCGCCACAAAGCAGGCCAGCGAAACGCTGAGAGCGCACAGGGTTTGAAGGAACAAGTAATTCGACATGATCATAACCTTTCTTGCTTGCTGGGTCAGCTTTGAACCGTGGGCGTGAAACCGTATGCGTTGCCGTCCTTGACGAACGTGCCGGTGCCGGGGAACGGAAAATGCGAGCCGGAAATCTGGATGTTGTCGGCAATGACGCGGTCGATCAGGCGGCGGCGCGTTTCCACTGCCATCGGTCCGTCCATATCGTAAGCGCCTTGCCATTCCGGATGCGGAGCAAGCAGTGCAGGAACATACATCGTATCGGCCGAAACCATCAACTGGTCGCTGCCCGAGTCCACCAGAAACACCGAGTGACCAGCCGTGTGTCCTGGTGCTGCGAGCATGTGGACGCCCGGCAGAACCTCGGCACCGTCGTCGACAAGCGTCCAGTTCTTCCATGTTGGAAACACCGAGGCGATACGTTTTCCGGCGGGTTTGCGGCCTTCGGGCAGCAGCGCCAGACGGCTGGGATCGGTCCACCAGTTGTATTCGACCGCATTCACAATGAGTTCGGCATTCGGGAAGATCGGGGCGTTGGTGCCTTTTTCCATCAGGCCCCAGATGTGATCCGGGTGGAAATGCGAGATGACGATGGTGGTGATGTTCTTGTAGTCGATGCCGGCGGCGGCCATGTTGGCGGGCAGGTTGGTCGCATTCTCTTGCCATTGACCGACGCCCGAACCCGCATCCATCATCACCAGCCGGTCGCCGATCTTGAGCACCATGACCGTGACCGGAATTGGCATGAATTCGCTGGGCAGACCGGCGGCAACCAGCGCTGCCTTGGTCTCATCCACGGTGGCGTTTTTGATGAAGGTCGGGTCATGCGGCTTGCGCCAGATCCCGTCATAGATCGCCGTAACTTCGATATCGCCGATCATGTATCGGTAGAAGCCGACGCTCGGCTCGTCCGCCATTTCGGCAAAGGCTGGCCCGATGAATTCAAGTTTTGTCGAAAGGCCGAAGGCAGCGGCGGCTGTGGCGGACCCAATGATGCTGCGGCGGGTGAAATTGGTCATGGTCGTTACTCCTGAATGGACGAGGTAGCGTCAATCGTGCGGCGCGGCGGATCTGCCGAACTCGTCAACAAGATCAGGGGATTGGGCGGTTTATTCCGATGAGATGGGATGTTTCTTATAAGCATTTGATAGATATCACTTAAATTCAGTTTCGTTGAAAACTGCCCGCGAACACGAATTTCTGCCAGGGGATGGAATAAACGAGCGGTCTGAACCGTCTGGTAAGGCAGGGGCTGTTTCGTGCGGGACATGCCTTGGCTGCGACAAGGCAAAGCTGGAAGGCGACGGGCGGAAACCATGGCCAAGACTGGACCACAAAACAGGCCCCGGCCTGTGGGAATGCGTTAGCCGATGGACGATGCCAACAACCATTTGTCCGCGCCAACGCCGCCTGCGGAACAGGCCCAGATCACCCTTGCCCGGTTCCATGAGACGGTTCTGCCGCATCTGGATGCGGCCTACAATTTCGCGCGCTTCCTGTCGCGCGATCCCGACGCATCGCAGGATATCGTGCAGGAATCGTTCCTGCGGGCCTATCGCAGCTTTTGGCAGTACCGGGGCGGGGATGCGCGGTTCTGGATCTTTGCCATCGTGCGAAACAGCTATCGCAGCTGGGCGCAGGGCGAACGGCGCAAGGCCCGGGTAGAGTTTCCGTTACCGGGCAATCCCGACAGCGGCAACGAGGCCGAAGGGCCTGCGGCACACGCTTTTGCCTGTGATCAAGACACGCCGGAGATGGCGCTGATCCGCAAATCTGAATCGCTGCGAGTACGCGAGGTGATTGGAATGCTTCCCGAGGCAATGCGCGAAATTCTGGTACTGCGGGAATTCGAGGATTTTTCCTACCGACAGATCTCGGAGATCATCGAAGTCCCGATCGGAACGGTGATGTCGCGGCTGGCGCGGGCGCGGCACGAATTCGGCTTGGCTTGGAAAGCCCTCGGCAACGATCAAGGATCTCTGTCATGAACGAGCCAATTTCACTGTCCTGTCCAGATTGGGCCATCCGCTTGCACAGCCTGGCGGATGACGCGTTGGACCCGGAGACGACGCTTGCGATGGAGCGCCACATTGACGGGTGTGATGCGTGCAGGACCGCCTTGACCGAAATTCAGACGATGAAACGGCGCATCAAACAAGATGAAGTTCGCTGGGCCGCACCCGACGCGTTGCGTACGTCGATCGCCTCGGCGGTCGCACTCGAGCATTCTCAGGCGGTGAAAGTGGCCCCGCAACCAACGGGCGTCTCGGGGCCAACCCTCTTGACGCGTGTATGGCAGCTGGTGGGCCGCTGGGGCGCTGCGCCTTCGATGGCTGCGCTTGGCTTTGCTATCATCCTGACGTTCAATCCGGTTCGGGACGGTGGGCTGCAGCAAGAGGTGCTGGCCAGCCATATTCGGTCGATGCTCGCCAATCATCTGGTAGACCTGCAAACGTCGGATCAGCACACGGTTCGGCCCTGGTTCAACGGTAAGGTCGATTTTTCGCCGCCGGTTGTGGATCTTGCGGATCAGGGGTTTCCGCTTGTCGGGGGCCGGGTCGATTATCTGGGCGGGCGTGTGGTGGCGGCATTGGTCTATCGGCGGAACGACCATATCGTGAATCTATTCGTATGGCCCAACCACGGGCCTGTGCAACCGCTGCGAACCAGCACTTTGGATGGCTACAGCTTTGCCAGATGGTCAGCCGGCGGGCTGTTGTTCTGGAGCGTTTCGGATGCCTCAGCCACCGACATGAGCGCGTTCCACAAGCTTTACAGTGCAAGAACCGGTTTCTAGGCCGACCAATCTTCCGACTATGACGATGGGCCGGGTTACATAATCGGGACCAGCACCAGTTTTCGATCTGAGCCCGCAGCAAACGCTTCGTGCGCCGCTTGCGCATGGGTCAAAGGCAAGCAGGTTGCGGACTCGGGCGCCAGAAGGCCTACTGCTGTATCGGCAAACACCGTAGCAGCGCGTTTGCGCAGTGCCGCGACAGTGGGCACGAAATCGCCCAGAGACGTACGCGAGATTCGCAAGGATCCGTTTATGTCGGCATCAAAGTATCCCGCCAGTCGCGCCACATCAAAGGCTGGAACCGGGCCGGACGCGAGACCATAGCTGACCAGATCTCCGCGGGTTCTAAGGCACTTCAGGGCCTCCAGAAAATGGACCCCGCCCAATGATTCATACGCTACGTGGCATCCTGCGGTCAGTGCCACGACCTGTGCAGAAAAGTTCTGGTCACCGGGCGACATGGCGTGATCCGCGCCTGCAGCAATGATGGCGGCGCGGCGTTGCGGACTGCGGCTGGTGCCAATAACCTGCGCCCCAAGCGACTTTGCATAAGCCAGTAGAAACCGCCCCACGCCACCTGCCGCTGCGTGTACCAAAACCCACTCGCCACGCTGAATGCGGTGGGCATCGTGCGCAAGATAATGCGCCGTCATGCCCTGCATCAAAACAGTGGCAGCTTGCACAAAGCTGACACCGTCGGGCACCGGAACCACCAGATCCTCGGCAACGACTGCATATTCCGCATATGCGCCCGGCATCGGGCCGGCATAGGCAACGCGGTCGCCTTCGCGAAAAATGCTTGGACCGGGGCCAACTTTGACCACGATGCCGGCGGCTTCTATGCCGGGCACGAAGGGCAGCGGCAGGGCTGGATAAGGCGCACCCTGCCGGTGCTGCAAGTCCACGAAGTTAACACCGATCGCCTGTTGCGCAATCAGCACCTCGCCGGGGCCTGGCTTTGGAACCGGCCGTTCGACCGCACGCAATACGTCCGGCCCGCCGACAGCTTGAATCTCGATAGCTAGCATCGTGCCAATCCTTTCGGGATCATGAAATGCGCTTTCTCATTTGCCGACCAGCTTGAACGCGTGATGCATCTTGCCGGTCTTGTGCGAGTGAACCACCCAAGCCAGACTCATCGCCTCAAGCCAGCGCGCGTTTTCGATGCCGCCCAGGTCGACGACCGGCCAGCCAAACGCGACCAACAGGTCGGTCACCACTTGTTTTGCCTTGGCGTCTTCACCAGCGATGAACATATCCGGATCACCGCCGCTGAGCGCTGGATTGACCATTACCTCGGCGAGGACCGTATTCAGCGCCTTGACCACGAACGTATCGGGGACCAGTCGCTGAATGCGTTCACCAAGGGAATCCGTAGTGCCCACAAACAAGCCCGGTCGCCCCGAGGAAAAGTCGAGAGGGTCGCTGGCGTCGATCAGCACTTTGCCCGCAAGGTTGACAGCACCCGCCAACCGCACGACATCTTCGGCAGCTGTGCCCAAGGCGGACAGGATGGCGACATCGGCAAAGCTTGCCGTTTCGGCAAAGGTGCCGGTGGCGGCGTTGCTTCCGCCCTGTGACAGCCATTCGTCCAGCTTGCCCGGCGTGCGCGACCCCACCATCACCCGATGTCCAAGCCGCAGAAACCCCCCGGCCAAGGTGCGCCCTGCCGGGCCTGATCCAAGAATTCCGATGGTTTGCATGGTCAATTCACCATCCAAAGGGCTGCGGCCGGAAATCAGCCCAGGAATCGTCGAGAAAGTAGGGGACGGTCACGCCGCCCGGTGACACGATGGTGTCAATCTCGGCCAACAGCTCTGCGTGCAGGGTGACCGCTTGTGCGGCCAGTTGCTCGGCAAACTGTGCTACGTTGCGCGGGCCTAGCACGACACTTGCAATCCCCGGTCGTTGCAAGGTCCAGGCAAGGCTCATCGCGGTAAGGGTGATGTCGGCCTTTTCGGCCACGGCAGACAAGGCTGCAACGGCAGCATCGGCGGCCGGGGTGAAATGCCGCGCACCCCAGGCCGCATCATCACGAGAAAGCCGTACCTTGGCGTCATTCCCATGCAGATACTTGCCGGTCAGCAAGCCACCAACCAGCGGCGACCAGACGGTCAGGCCCACGCCATTGGTCAGGGCTGCGGGAACAAGCTCGCGCTCGGCGCGCCGGTCCAGCAGGCTGTATGCCGCCTGTTCGACAACGGGCCGGTTCAGATGCAGGTCTTTTGCACACCACAGCGCCTGAACCATCTGCCAGGCGGCAAAGCTGGACGTGCCGATTGACAGGATCTTGCCTGACCGCACCAGATCATCGAGGGCGCGCAAGGTTTCATCAATTGCGGTCTGGGTGAACGGGCGGTGGATGTAGTAAAGGTCGACGTAATCAGTGCCCAACCGCCGCAAACTGGCCTCGCAGGCCGCGATCACGTTGCGCCGCGAGGTGCCGCCAGCGTTGGGATCGGTGGGGTCCATCGGCACGGAAAACTTTGTGGCCAGCACGATCTTCGCCCGCCGCTTTCCCAGGGCGCGACCCAGAATCTCCTCCGACCGGCCACCTGTGTAGCAGTTTGCGGTATCAAAGCTGTTGATCCCGGCCTCGATCGCCATGTCGGTCAGACGCACCGCCTCGGCCTCGTCAACCAGGCTGCCGAACTGCATGCTGCCCAGAGTGAGCGGGCTTACCTGCAACCCGGTCCGCCCCAATGTGCGCAGTGGTAATGTCATGATTTATCTCCGTAATATGCTATCTTTTGATCGATCTTCTCAAGAAAGGCTCCCAGTTCAGCCATCGCCGCCGTCATGCGGGCGCGATGGCTTTGCAGCACCGCGATCTTGCTGCGGCGGCCAGCCTCGCCGCGCTTTTCGGCGGCGACAAATGCCCGGATGTCCGCCAGGGGCATGCCGGTGGCCTTGAGCAGGGATACAAATCTGATCCAGCCAAGGTCACTTTCCGAATAGCGCCGATGGCCACCGCCATTGCGCCCGACACTGGGTAGGATCCCGGCCTTTTCATAGTAGCGCAGGGTATGCGCCGTCAGTCCCGACTGTGCTGCTGCCTGGTCGATCGTGTACATTCCGTCACCCGTGAACCAATGATGCAATCCGTCTACAACTTCGAGCACACTCGAAGTCAATGCGGTGATTCATAATTGTTTGCCGGCAGCCGTTGCCTTCTTTGGCCAAGGTGAGGCGCGAAGGTCAAAGCAACCAGAGCTTGTCATTCTGATCGACGGACTCCGGCGGGCTTCCACGAACTACATGTTCCCAGAAGTCGACCTGACATGCGCGGTGGTCATGACTCTGGGAGACAATGAACAATCCGATGCGCCGACAGCGGATCGAAATGTCCTCGCACCATATCACACAGCAAAACGCCCCACCTTGCGGCGGGGCGTTTGTGATTTGCCTAGGGTGCGCTTCAGCGCGCCTTCCGCCTAGCCACGCTCTTCGATGATGGTCACAAGATGCGAGATCTTGTTGACCATGCCGCGGACGGAAGGTGTGTCTTCCAGCTCACGCGTGCGGTTCATCTTGTTCAGGCCCAGACCCTTGAGGGTCGCGGTCTGTTTGGCCGGGCGGCGGGCGGCAGAGGCCACCTGCTTGACCACGATGGTTTTCTTATCCGCCATGATCAGGCCTCCACCACGTCTGCTTCGGGCTTGCGCAGGATCTCGGCCACTTTCTTGCCGCGGCGTGCCGCGACCTGACGGGGGCTGGTTTCCTTTTTCAGGCCGTCGATGGTGGCGCGCACCATGTTGTAGGGGTTGGACGAGCCGATGGCCTTGGCCACCACATCCTGCAGCCCCAGCATTTCGAACACGGCGCGCATCGGGCCACCGGCGATGATGCCGGTACCGGCAACGGCGGTGCGCATCACGACTTTGCCGGCGCCGTGGCGGCCTTCCATGTCGTGGTGCAAGGTGCGTCCGTCACGCAGTGCGACGCGGATCATCTGGCGCTTGGCCTGTTCGGTGGCCTTGCGGATCGCCTCGGGCACTTCCTTCGCCTTGCCCTTGCCGAAACCAACACGACCGCGCTGATCGCCGACAACGACGAGTGCGGCAAAGCCAAAGCGCTTGCCACCCTTGACGGTTTTCGACACGCGGTTGATCGCGACCAGACGGTCGGCGAATTCCGGCGTTTCTTCCGGGCGGTTGTCGCGGCGGTCATTGCCCCCACGATTGTCCCGGCGTTGTTCACGTTCTGCCATATGGCATTCCTTCAATGGTGGCGCTTAGCCCGCGCCGTACATGGCCAATCCTAGTGCGGTCCGGATCAGGTCCGGGGCCCGGATCATCGGGGGGACGCGAACGTCCCCCGCGTGTCTTAGAACTTCAGGCCACCTTCACGCGCAGCATCGGCCAAGGCCTTGATCTTGCCGTGAAACAGGAACCCGCCGCGGTCGAAATAGCATTCCTCGAACCCAGCCTTCTTGGCACGTTCGGCAATCGCGGCACCGATCTTGGCCGCTGCCTCCACGTTGTTCTTGCCGACCACGCCGAATTCCTTCTCCAGCGAGGAGGCCGCCGCAATGGTCACGCCCTTGACGTCGTCGATCAGTTGGACCGAGATGTTTTTGGACGAGCGGTGGACCGACAGACGCAAACGCCCGTGGGACGTTGCCTTGATCTTGTTCCGTACGCGCATCCGGCGCTTCAGGAACAAATCTCTTTTTGTGTTCGCCATGATTTGTTCCCTTACTTCTTCTTGCCTTCTTTGCGGAACACGAATTCACCCTTGTAACGGATGCCCTTGCCCTTGTACGGCTCTGGCTTTTTCCATTCACGGATGTTCGCGGCGACCTGACCAACCTGCTGTTGA
>NZ_JANMET010000191.1:0-10862 GCF_031377265.1 Tabrizicola sp.
GTCCGGCGCATGTTTCAGGAACCCCACCGTTCCATAGGTGTCGGGCAGGATGATCCGCAGGTTGCCCTCATGCTCCTCCTGCCAGTCCTGCAACACCTGATAGGGGGCCTGGCGCAGGCCAGCATCGGTATCGGCCAGCGCTGAATAGACCATTGGCAGTTCATGCGCATTGGTGCCGATCGCCTCGATGTCGCGCAGCATCGCGATCCGGCAATTCGAGGTGCCGATGAACTTCGACCCCAGCCCCTCTTGCATCGCCTGCACCGCCCAGTCGTGCCACAGGAACGAATGCCGCCGCCGCGTGCCGAAATCGGCAATCCGCAATCCGTCGATCGCGCGCAGCCGCTCGATCTTTTCCCACAGCCGGGTCATCGCGCGGGCATAAAGCACCTGCAATTCGAACCGCCCCATTTCGTTCAGGACCGCCCGGCCGCGCAACTCCATCAGCACCGCCAGTGCCGGAATTTCCCATAGCATGACCTCGGGCCAGCGCCCCTCGAAGGTCAGTTCGAACTGCCCGTCGCGCTTTTCCAGATGGTAGGGCGGCAGCCGCATCCCCTCGAACCATTCCATGAAATCCGACCGGAACATCTGCCGCTTGCCGTAAAACATGTTGCCACGCAGCCAGGTGCTTTCGCCCCGCGTCAGGCTGAGCGAGCGCACATGATCCAGCTGTTCGCGCAACTCGCCCTCGTCCACCAGATCGGCAAGGCGCACCTTGCTGCTGCGGTTGATCAGGCTGAAGACCACCGTGGTGTCCGGCTTGTTGCGAAAAATAGACTGACACATCAACAGCTTGTAAAAATCCGTGTCGATCAGCGACCGGACAATCGGGTCAATCTTCCATTTGTGGTTCCAGACGCGGGTGGCGATATCGACCATGACGGTTCTCCGTTTGCCGCCCTGTCTATGTCATCGCGGGGCGAAAGGTCAAAACCTGATCCTGCAACCGCTGCCAGCAGCGCATAAAGATCAGCCCGGATCAATGGTTTGGTCAGCACCCCGTTCATCCCCACGGCAAGACAATCGTCCCGCTCTTCGGTTGAAACGAAGGCCGTCAGCGCATGGATCGGGCAGGGCGGCAGGCCCTGCGCAGCCTCATGCGCGCGGATCCAGCGGGTCGCCTCGCGCCCGTCCATTTCCGGCATCGATACGTCCATCAGCACCAGATCGGGCGGATCGCGCTGATACAACGCCAGTGCCTCGGCCCCGGTTGCGGCCTCGACGATGCTGGCCACCGACCGTTCCAGCAGTTTGCGGGCAATCAAACGATTGGTGCTGTTGTCATCCGCCACGATCAGCCGAAGCTTGGTGCGCGGTGCAATCAGGGTGCTTGAGGCTGCGGCCTGTCCTGCTTTGGCGCGCGCCATCGGCAGAGCCAGGGTGAACACCGACCCCGCGCCGAAAGTTGACACCACATCAATGTCGCCGCCGATCTGCTGCGCCAGCATCCGTGAAATGGTCAGACCCAGCCCCGTGCCACCAAACTTCCGCGAGATCGAATTGTCCGCCTGGGTAAAGCTTTCGAAAACCTGCCCAATCCGGTCCGGCGCGATCCCGATTCCGGTATCTGCAACCGCGATCCGCACGCTGTCGGGCGCATCGCCCTGCGCCTCTGCCGTTACCGTGACCCGCACGCGGCCATGTTCGGTGAACTTCACCGCATTGCCGATCAGGTTGAGCATGATCTGCCGCAGCCGCCCCGGATCGCCCAGATGCATGCCAAGATTGGCTGGCACATCGCAGGTCAGCATGATGCCCTTTTTGGCGACCGTGGGTTGCAGAATATCCATGCAGCGGCGAACGATCTCCGCCACAGAAAACCGCTCCACTGCGATCTCCACCTTACCGGACTGCAGCTTTGACAGGTCAAGCACATCGTTGATGATGTCCAGAAGGGCGCGCCCTGAATCGATGATGGTGCCTACGTAATCCGTTTGTGCGGGGGTCAGCGCGGTTTCCTGCAACAGTTCCGCCACCCCGATCACGCCATTCATCGGCGTGCGGATTTCATGGCTCATTGTCGCCAGAAACTGCGATTTTGCGCGGTTTGCAGCCTCGGCCACCTGTCTGGCTTCGGCCAGTTCTGCCGCCTGAGCCTTTGCATGCGTGATGTCACGCTCGATCGCGATCCAGACATCCGGGCTGCCATCGGGTTTCAGGACCGGTGTCATCGACACCTCCATCCAGATCAATTGCCCGGACTTGGACCGGTTCTGGATTTCCACCCGGCAAGGCACACCGGCCGCCTGCGCGCCATGCAGTTCCGCAAGCGCCTCGGCTGAGGTTTCGGGCCCATTCAGGATATCACCCGGAAACCGGCCGACCGCTTCGTCAAAGCTGTATCCGGTGGACGTGGTGAAGGCCTCGTTGACCCATTCGATGCGCCCGTCCGCGGCCGTGAACAGTACGTTGTCATTGGCCTTTTGCGCCACCAGTGCCAGACGTTCGGTGCGCCGCGCGGTTTCGGCAAGGGCCGCCTGCGACACCTCAAGCGCACGCTTTTCCTCCAGCAGCGCGCTTTCAAACCGAAGCCGTTCGGCATGGCCGCGGATGGAGGAGCGGATGAACAGCACCGTTGCATAGACAAGGATAAGCCCGGCCAACAACCCGAATGCCTGCTCGGTGTTGGCGAAAACCGCGATATGCGCAACTTTATCGACCGCCATTGCCAGAAACGTCGTGCCGTAGACGCCCAGCCGCAGCCACGTGCCTTCCGGGAAATGCGGCATCACCAGCCCGGCGTTGATCGTGGCTGACATGAGGAACGCCAGCGCGAACCCCTCTGCCGCTGCAAGCGGAATCCATTGCCAGGTAATGATCACACACGCAGCGATGGTCAGCGCCTGGATCAGCGCCATGAACGCCGCCAGCCTCCGCCGCCGCACCGCGCCCTGTGCCACAATCCGGCGCAGCACCAGATGCTCCATCCCGTCGCCCGCCAGCGCCAGAACCACGCACAGCGCCCCCAGCCACGGCTCATGCAAAAGCCCGATGGCAAGCCCGCCCAGCAGCGTCATGCTTTGGCGCAGCAAGAAGCCCCGGCTGCGCCCGCCGGCATAGCGCAGGAACAACCCGTCAGGGCTGTTGCGGGCAAGAAACATGCCCTCAGCGCTGGTCATTCAGTGGCCCCCCGGAAACCATGTCCCACAGCAGCCTAGGGGCGAAAGGTTTAGCGGATATGAATGTCTCAATCCCGCCATCGGACCCCGGTGGCGGCCATCTGTGCCCGCGCCGTGTCCAGCGATCCGTTCAGGTCGATCGCCCGGCAGGCGCTGGCCCGCACCGTGACCTCGAACCCCAGCCGCGCTGCATCCAGCGCCGAATAGGCCACGCAGAAATCCGTGGCCAGCCCCACCAGTTCCAGCCGCGTCACCCCACGCGACCGCAAATACCCTTCAAGCCCCGTAGCCGTCACCCGGTCATTCTCGAAAAACGCCGAATAGCTGTCGATCTCGGGCCGGAACCCCTTGCGGATCACCATCTGCGCCATCCCCGTGCGCAGCACCGGATGAAACTCCGCACCTTTCGTGCCCTGCACGCAATGCGTTGGCCACAGAACCTGCGGCCCGTAGGCCATCTCGGCCATCGAATACGGCACCGCTCCCGGGTGGTTCTCGGCAAACGACAGATGCGTTCCCGGATGCCAATCCTGCGTCAACACGACCACCGGATACTCATCCATGATCGAGTTGATCTCCGGGATGATTTCAGCGCCCCCCCTCACGGCAAGCGCGCCTCCGGGGCAGAAGTCGTTCTGAACGTCGATAACGATAAGGGCATCGGTCGCGGGCAGCATCGGTTGGTCCTTTCCGTCGGTCGCCCACATCCGTAAGGTCGGTTGCGGTATCGGTCAACCGAAAGGGCATTTGCCATGCGGCGCGCACTGGTGTTTGGCGGGGCAGGCCAGGTCGGGCGCGCGGTTGCAGCGGCGCTGGCTGCGGACGGCTGGCAGGTTGACGCCACCACCCACAGCGCCCTGCCAACTGGCCTTGCCGCCACCCCCGTTCCCCACTTCGGCACCCGCGCCGCCACGATCCGAACTGCGCGCTATGACGCGGTGATTGATACCATGGCCTTCACCGCCGCCGATGCCGCCGACCTGATGTCCGCCCGCGATGCGTATGGCCAGCTTCTGGTGATCTCCACCGCCTCGGTCTACGCCGACGCCGCCGGCAACGGGTTTGAATCCGAAACCTTTCCCACCTACCCGCCAGAGATCACCGAAGATCAGCCCACCGTCCCACCCGGTCCCGGCTATTCTGCGGGCAAAGTGGCGCTGGAACAGGCGCTGGGTCCGCAGGCCACCATCCTGCGCCCTGCCGCCATCCACGGCATCGGCGCCCGCCATCCGCGCGAATGGTACTTCGTCAAACGGCTGCTGGACGGGCGCAGCCTGATCCCCATCGAAGACGCCTCTGCCGCCTTCCACACCACCTCCACCACCGCCATCGGTGCGCTTGCCGCCTTCTGCCTTGCGCATGGCCACCACGGCGCTTTCAACGTTGCCGACCCGCAGGCGCTGCCGATCTCGGCCATCGCTGCCACCCTCAGCGCCACGCTGAACCGCCCGGCCACCCTGATCCCGGTGTCGGACCTGCCCGAAAATCTCTCCCACATCGGCCACAGCCCGTTCAGCATCCCCCGCCCGGTGCGCCTTACCACTGCCCGCGCCCGCGCGCTTGGCTGGGACGGCGGGCCGGACTACGCCAGCCTGATGCCTGCCTACTGCCAGTGGCTCGCCAGCCATGCGCCCGATTGGCAGACCGCCTTCCCGATGTTCACCCGCTACGGCCACGATCCCTTCGATTACGCGGGCGAGGACCTTGTTCTTGCCCGCCGAACCGCCTAACTCGCCGCCATGCTGACCGTCGCCGCACTTTATCACTTTACCCGCTTCCCCGACCCCGCCGCGCTGCGTGGGCCGCTGTTGGCGGTTTGCACCGAACACGGCGTCAAAGGCTCGCTCCTCCTCGCGCCCGAAGGCATCAATGGCACCATCGCCGGCACCCGCGAAGGGATAGACACGGTGCTGGCCCATATCGGCGCTTTGCCCGGCTGCAGCGCACTGGAACACAAGGAAAGCCCCGCCGAAACCATGCCCTTCGGCCGCATCAAGGTGCGCCTGAAGCGCGAGATCGTCACCATGGGCCAGCCCGATGTCGATCCGCTCACCGGCACCGGGCACTACGTCGCTGCGCAGGACTGGAACGCACTGATCGCCGATCCCGACACCGTGGTGATCGATACCCGCAACGATTACGAGGTCGCCATCGGCACCTTCGCCGGTGCCATCGACCCCGGCACCCGCGCCTTCAGCGAATTTCCGCGCTGGTGGCAGGCCAACAAGGACCGCCTGCAAGGCAAGCGCATCGCAATGTTCTGCACCGGCGGCATCCGATGTGAGAAATCGACGAATTACCTGATAAGGCAAGGGGTTCAGGACGTGTTCCACCTCAAGGGCGGCATCCTGAAATACCTCGAAAAGGTGCCCGCCAGCGAAAGCCTCTGGCAAGGCGAATGCTTCGTGTTCGATGACCGCGTGTCAGTGGGCCACGGCCTTGTTCCCGGCGGCCTCACGTCCTGCGGTGCCTGCCGCCGCCCGGTCACGCCCGAAGATCGCGCCCATCCGGCGTTCGAGGAGGGCGTCTCCTGCCCCGCCTGCGCCGACGAATACGGCCCGGAAGACCGCGCCCGCTTTCGGGAACGCCAGCACCAGATGACCCTCGCCGCCGCGCGCGGCAAACGTCACCTCGGCGCGTAAGGCGGGGTTCCAGCCCGCCGATCAAAGCAAGCCTTGATTTCTCCACCGTTCGGGGTTTCCCTTGGCACATGGCCAAAGCAGCCCCCGACCCCAGCGCCCAAGCCTCCGGCGAAGCCGCCTCCCGGCTGATCGACCAGCGCATTGCAGATCTCGGCGATTGGCGCGGCGTAACTCTTGCCCGGATGCGCTCGCTGATCCTCGCCGCCGATCCGCAGATTGTCGAGGAATGGAAATGGATGGGCACCCCCGTCTGGTCCCGCCAAGGCATCATTTGCACCGGCGAGGTTTACAAGAAGGCGGTAAAGCTGACCTTCGCCAAAGGCGCCAGCCTGCCCGACCCCGCGCATCTGTTCAACGCCAGCCTCGACGGCAACACCCGCCGCGCCATCGACATACCTGGGGCAGCGGTGGTGGACGCCGATGCCTTCACCGCACTGATCAAAGCCGCCGTGGCCCTGAACCTGCAGGCCGCGACAAAATAAAAAGCGAACGACAGTTCATAAACCTAAAGGTGGCCCGCTGCGGCTAAGAAGTGCACCCGTTCAATTCTCCGAAACGTTAAGAAATCCTGAACACGAAACGGTAACCCATTGAAAACGTTGATACCGAAGGGATGTCCACGCGTGGACACCCCTTCAAGCCGCCGTTTTCTCTGCCAGCATCCCCCGCACCATCGGGATCACCTTCTCCCCATAAAGCCGGATCCCCTCCATCAGCTGCTCATGCGGCTGCGGCCCGCTCGAATACTTCATGTCAAACCGCGCCAGCCCCAATGCCCGCACCGTCCCGACAATTTTCCGCGCCACCGTCTCCGGGCTGCCCACATAAAGCGACCCGTTGCGAACCTCGTCCAGATATCGCGCCTTGGTGACCGGCGGCCAGCCCCGCTCCCGCCCGATCCGGCCGAACATCGTCTCGTAATGCGGCCACACCGCCTCGATTGCCGCCTCATCGGTCGCGGCCACAAACCCCGGCGAATGCACCCCCACCGGCCGCACCTCCCGCTCCAGCTGCTTTGCCGCCCGGTGGTACAGTTCCACATAGGGCACGAACCGCCGCGGATCGCCCCCGATGATCGCCAGCATCAGCTGCAGATCCTGCCGCACCACCCGCACCACCGATTCCGGGCTGCCGCCAACCCCGACCCAAACCTGCATCCCCTCCGGTCCCAGCGGCGGATAAACCACCTGATCGGTCAGCCCGGCCCGCGTCTGCCCAGCCCAAGTGACCCGCTCCTGCCGCACCAGCTTGGCAAACAGGTCCAGCTTTTCCTCGAACAGCACATCGTAATCGGCCATGTCATAGCCAAACAGTGAATAGCTTTCACTGAAACTGCCACGCCCCAGGATCACCTCGGCCCGCCCGTTCGACACCGCGTTCAAGGTGGAGAACCGCTGGAACACCCGCACCGGATCGTCCGATGACAGCACCGTCACCGCCGAGCCAAGCTTGATCCGGCTGGTCCGCCCCGCAATCGCGGCCAGCACCACCTCCGGCGCGGACACCGCGAAATCCGGTCGGTGATGTTCGCCAAGCCCGATGAAGTCGATGCCGACCTGATCGGCCAGAACTGCCTCTTCGACCACGTCGCGCAGAACCTCGTCCTGCCGCTTTAGCTTGCCGTCCGATCCAAGGCTGACATCGCCGAACGTGTCGATCCCTAGTGAAATCTGATGATCCATGACCACCTCCTGTCAGCTGCCAACATAAGCTGCGGCCGAACCGGCGCAAAGCCGTTTTCCTGCACTGCAGTTGCGCGCAGGCGCACTCTCGACAGGAAGGGTTTGGCGGGGGATCATGCGGGAAAAGGAGTGTGCCATGACATCCCCGGAACACCTGACATCCCCGGAACACCTGGCCCTGCACATGGGGCTCGACATTCCCGACTTTGACCCTACCGGCTATTACGGCGCCGATTATGGGACGATGAAGCCATTCCACCGGGTGGGCAGCTTGTTGTTCTTGTCGGGCCACGTGGCACAGATCGGGACGGAGATCACCCACAAGGGCCGGCTTGGGGCGAGCCTTACAACCGATCAGGGCTATGCCGCCGCGCGGCGGACGGGGTTGAACGTGCTGGGGGGTATCCGGCAGGCGGTGGGGTCGCTGGACCGGGTGAAATCGATTGTCCGCACCCTGAACTTCGTGGTCTGCACGCCGGAGTATGAGGAGGTCCACCACGTGTCTTCCGGGCTGTCGGACCTGTTCGTCGAAGTCTTCGGGCGAGAGCGGGGTTTGGGGGGCAGGGCCACGATCGGGGTGCAAGCCTTGGCGGGCGGGGTCTGCTTTGAGACATGGGCCACCGTCGAGGTCGCGGAGTAGGCAGGAAAGCGCAGTCTCAGCGTTCAATCCATAGGCGAATTGTTGGAAATCGTCATGTGTGTTAGGATTGGATACCGCTACGGCAATGCATGTCCACGGCTCCGGGCAGGCAAAGCCGGTACATCTGCCGGCAAGATCTCATGATGGAGGTTGCAATGAAGGTGCCATTGTCATTTGGACCCTCTCTTGTGTTGCTTCAGTTGATCGCCGCTCCCCTGTTCGCGCAAACCGGGGATCTTGTTCTCGCTGAGAAGACTTTCCTGTTGCGATGCGGCGGTTGCCACGAGGCGGGGGCAAACAAACCGGTGGCTTCGACCGAGAACCCCACGCTCGGCCCTTCGCTCCAAGGTCTGTTCGGTCGTCAGGCCGGCACGCTGGCGGACTTTGGCTTTTCCGATGCCATGCGCGCCGCAGGGTTCACTTGGGATGACGCCACGCTTATCGCCTTCATGACCTCCCCAAAGAAGGTGGTTCCGAAGACCAAGATGGCCTTTAACGGGTTGAAACGACAGGGCGAAGCCGAAAGCATCGTCGCCTATCTACACGAAGTCACGGAATAGGCCGTGGGCCCCCGCCTTGACGCGCATCAAATACTGCCAGGCGGGGCTTGCTTCGAGATCTGGGCGAGGGTGTAGGTCGCGGAGTAAGCGCGCCGCTGGCGGCTGAGGGCATGGGCGACGTTGTGCAGCAGGACAAGGATCCTCCGCCGCCGGGCGGCGCGATGCAGGCGGGCGACCTCTTCCGAATGATGTTCGTGCGGGTCCTTGGGCCTGCCATCAGGATGATGTCGGGCCGTGGCCCGCATCAAGTTCAGATCAACGGTGTGTAACATAATGCGCATATCCCTTGGTTGGACTTACAGTTTACGCTGCCTGAAAACACGGGATCTGACGAATCAGGAATTTCTAGCGGACGAAAGAAAAACTTACATGTCACCGCGCTGGCGCGACCTGCCCAACCTTTCCTCTCTGCGTGCGTTTGACGCCACGGCGCGGCATGGCGGCTTTACCGGTGCGGGGCGGGCGCTGAACGTGACGCATGCTGCCGTCACCCAGCAGGTGCGTGCGCTGGAGGCCGAACTGGGCGTGCAACTGGTGCAACGCACCGGGCGCAGCGTCAGCCTGACCGAAGCGGGTCAGCGGCTGGCCCAGACATTGGCAAATGGTTTCGGGGCGATTTCGAGCGGGATCGAGGAGTTGCGCCGCAGCGAGGAACGAAAGCCGCTGCGGGTGGCAACGACGGTCTTTACCGCGCAGGCATTGATCCTGCCGCGCCTGCCGGAATTCTGGGCCAAACATCCGGGCATAGAAGTGGCGATGACGCCCGGTTTCACCACGGTCGATCTGCTGGCGGACGGCTATGATCTGGCCATTCGCGGCTGGCAGGCCGAAGGGCCGGGGATCGAAACTGTGCATCTGGCCCAGACGCGCTGGGTGGTCGCAGGCGCGCCGTCGCTGTTGGGCGAGGGGCCGGTCGATGTGCGCACGCTGCCATGGATCGTGCCGGAAGCGGGGCTTCTGGACATTCTTCGGCAGGCCGGAATTGACCCTGACCCGTCTAAAAGGGTGACCGTCGGCAGCCCGCATCTGGAGATTTCGGCGGCGGTGCTGGGGTTGGGGCTGACCCTTGCCACCGAAGCGATCATCCGGGCCGAACTGGCCACCGGTCAGTTGCGCGAAGTTGACGTGCCGGGCCTTCCTGAAACGCATTACTACGCGACGATGCCAAGCGGACCGCGCCGCGCCGCCACGCAGCATTTTGTGGACTGGGTCAAGACGCTGTTCTGATCGGGCCACATTCTGATCAGGCCGCGTTCCGATCAAGCCTTGTCGCGCACCAGAAGCTGGCCGCCGGGGCCGGGCTTTACCTCGAAACGGGACAGTTTCTTGATCAGATCGGAAAGCTTGGCGGACCCATAGGTGCGGGTGTCGAAATCCGGCGCGCCCTGGGTGATGTACTGGCCGATCTGCCCCATCGAATACCATTCGCCGTCCGGATCAATCGCCCGCATCGCGGCGATGATCAGGGGGATCGCGTTGGACGCCGGTTCCTTTGGCGTCTTGGTCCGCTCTGCTGCTGCGGGCGCGTCGCCGGCCGCTCTGGCGGGCTTGGCCTCTGCTGCGTGTTCACCGTCTTCGATGATGTTCTCGATCAGGATGAACCGGTTGCAGACCTTGCGCAGGCTTTCCGGGGTTTTCGCCTCGCCGATGCCCACGACCTCCAGCCCGTCTTCGCGGATGCGGCTGGCGAGCCGGGTAAAATCGCTGTCCGACGACACCAGCACGAAGGCATCGAACTTGCCTGCATGCAGGATATCCATCGCATCGATGACAAGGCCGATGTCGCTGGCATTCTTGCCCTTGGTGTTGGCCGATTGCTGATGCATCACAAGGCCAAGGTCACGGGCCTGGTTCTTCCAGCCCGCCAGTTGCGTGCTTGACCAGTCACCATAGACCCGGCGCAGGGCCGGTTCGCCTATGGTGCTGATTTCCTTTAGGATTGCTTCGGCATGCCGCGCCAAAACGTTGTCAGCGTCAATCAGGACGGCAAGCAGCTTGGCGCGTGGATCGGCCATTGTAGTCTCCTTTTTTGGCCGAGTCTGCCCGATCAACGAAGAGAAGGAAAGCGGATGGCGCTTGCGCGGTCGCACAATCCCACAGGGTGTCGATTTGATCCATGACAACGCAGTCAAGGGCGTTCAGTTGCATGCTTGCGCGGGGCCATCAGCCCTTCAACGCAGGAGTGCAGAACATGACGTTAACCAGACGCGATACGC
>NZ_JANMET010000209.1:0-6802 GCF_031377265.1 Tabrizicola sp.
CACCCGGGCGGCCGTGCGATGAACGTCGAACATCAGTTCAGGGTGCTGGTGGAAATCACGGCGCCACGCGGTGATCTCGGGCAGCATGTCGGCAATGCGGTTCTTGACGGGCATGAAAGCTCTCCTTCTCCGGCAGCTTCCTCCTTTCGCCGCTCTCAGGCAAGCCCCACCCGCACGCCGTGTCGCGCCGCCAGATCGCAAAAGAACTGCCACGCCACCCGGCCCGACCGCGCCCCGCGCGTCGCCTGCCATTCGATCGCTTCGGCGCGCAAACGGCCTTCGGGCACCGCCACACCATACGCCGCGCAATAGCCCTCGATCATCAGCAGATACTCGTCCTGGCTGCACGGATGAAACCCCAACCACAGCCCGAACCGGTCCGACAGCGACACCTTCTCCTCCACCGCCTCCGACGGGCTGATCGCGGTGGAACGTTCGTTCTCGATCATCTCGCGCGGCATCAGGTGGCGGCGGTTCGAGGTGGCATACAGCAGCACATTCTCCGGCCGCCCCTCGATGCCGCCATCCAGCACCGCCTTCAGGCTTTTGTAATGCTGGTCGTCATGGCTGAAACTCAGGTCATCGCAGAACAGGATAAACCGGTGCGCCGCGCCGCGCAGATGCGCCAGCAGCCGCTGCACCGAAGGCAAGTCTTCGCGGCTCAGCTCAACGATCTTGAGCGCGTGGCCCTCGGCCAGCACGGCGGCATGCACGGCCTTCACCAGCGAAGATTTCCCCATCCCCCGCGCGCCCCACAGCAGCGCGTTGTTCGCAGGCAAACCGCGCGCGAAATGCCGGGTGTTATCCATCAGCGTATCGCGCGACCGGTTCACGCCGACCAAAAGCCCGATATCAACCCGCGCCACCCGCGTCACCGGTTCAAGCCGGTCCGGCCCGGTGTGCCAGGCAAACGCCTCCGCCGCCGCGAAATCAGGCGCTGGCATCGGCGCCGGGGCCAACCGCTCCAGCGCCGCTGCAATCCGCTCCAGCGCGTCCGTCACGCCACCTCGTCCTCGTCATCCACCCAGGTGCCATCGGCGCGGGCGGCAGCCTCGCGGTCGCGCTCGAACCGGGCGATCAGCCAGATCGAGATTTCGTACAGCGGATAGATCGCGCTGAACATCACCACTTGGCTGAACGCATCCGGCGGGGTCACAATGGCAGCCACGATCAGGATCAGCACGATCGCGTATTTCCGCGTAGCCCGCAGACCGGCGGCAGAAATGATCCCCGCGCGGCCCATCAGCGTCAGCAGCACCGGCAGCTGAAAGCACAGACCAAACGCCAGAACAAAGCTCATCGTCAGCGCCAGATAGCTTTCCATCGACCCTTGGAACACCACGCCCGCAGGCATTGCCGCCCCGGCAGATCCCGCCTCGAACGCCGTCTGGAACCCAAGGAAGAACGCAAAGGCAAACGGCAGGATCACATAATAGGCAAAGGCCGCGCCAATGAAGAACATCACCGGGCTGGCCACCAGAAACGGCAGGAACGCATTCTTTTCCGACCGGTAAAGGCCCGGCGCCACAAAGCGCCACATCTGATAGGCGATGATCGGGAAGGCCATCAGGAACCCCGCCCACATCGCAATGCGGATCGCGGTGAAAAAGCCCTCCTGCGCCTTGATCAACACCAGTTGGCATTCCTGACCCCGATCGGCCAGCACTTCGCACATCGGCCGGGCAAGAAAGTTGAACACCGGCTGCCAGATCAGGTAGCCGATGAAAAAGCAGATCATGAAGGCCGACATCGCATACAGAATGCGGGTGCGCAGTTCGGCAAGGTGCTCGATCAGTGGCGCGGAACTGTCTTCGATCTGATCCGCGCTCATGCTTCACCCGTTTCTTTCTTCTTGCGCACCCGTCCGGCGCGCTTCACCGCTGGCGGGTTTGGCGGTTCTGCAACCGCCGGCCCAACATTTACCGGACCTGCGTTCACTGGCCCTGCATTCACCGCGCGCAGCTTTTCCGCCGCTTCCGCCGTGATCGCCTTGCGTGCCTTGACCTTTTCGGCCAGCGCCGCCGTCTCTGGCCCCATTGCGGCAACGGGTGCCGCAACCGCGGGGGTCGCCGGTGCAGGCGGGGCGGCGATGTTTGGTGCCGGGGCCTTGGCCGGGGTCGCCGTCTTTGCAGGGGTCGCCGTCTTCAACGGATCCCACTTTTCGAACTTCGATGCCGCATCTTTCACCGCGTCCAGGCCCATGTTGCGCGGCGAGGCTGCGTTCTTCAGATCCTTGGCCACATCGGCCACACCGCTGGCCTTGGCGGCCTCCTCCATCGCACGCGAAAACTCGCGCGACATGGACCGCGCCTTGGCAGTGAACCGCCCAAGCGTGCGGAACATCTCGGGCAGATCGCGCGGACCGATCACGATCAGCGCCACCACCCCGATGATCACCAGTTCCGTCCAGCCGATATCAAACATTCAGACGCCGCCTTCCAAGCCAAAGTTCAAGGATCAGACCTTGTCCTTTTCCGAAGGCGTCACGTCCTTTGCGGTTTCGACGGCTTCCTTCTCAATTTCCTCGGTGCCATCCTTCACACCCTTCTTGAAGGCGGTGATGCCTTTGCCGACTTCACCCATTAGGTTGGAAATCTTGCCGCGCCCGAACAGCACCAGCACCACGATGCCGATGATCAGAATTTGCCAGGGACCTACCTGCATCTTGTCTCTCCTGTGAACCCTTGCCCGCCGTTGGGCCATGACAGGCGTTTTAGGCAGTCTTGCCGGGGGTTCAAAGTCCCTTTGGGCCGCAAAGGCCGCTTGCGGATGCAGTCTGCCGACAGTATTTTGTCAGTTGCCCTGTTCTGGTGCCCCTGATGAAACGCGACAGCCGCCTGTTTGATATTGTTCAGACCCTGCGCGACGGGCGGCTGCACACGGCTGCCGAACTGGCGGTTGCCCTTGGTGTCTCCACCCGCACCATCTGGCGCGACATGGCGATGATGGCCGCAACCGGCCTGCCGGTTGAGGGCGAGCGTGGCCTTGGTTACATCCTGCGCTCGCCGCTGATGTTGCCGCCCACCATGCTGACCCCGGATGAGTTGGAGGCGCTGGTCGAAGGCCTGCGCCACGTTGGCCAGGACGAAAACCCCCGCGCCCGCGCCGCGCTCAGCCTGCTGGTCAAAGTGGCCACACTGCTGCCGCAGGCGGGAATTGACGTCGACGCGAAAGATAACTGACAGGGTGTTGTCAGTTGGCCCCTGCCATAGCCTCTCCATCGCAACCGATGGAGATGCCGATGCAGAATTCCCAATCCAACGACGGCCCAGTTATGGAAGTTGTCCGTTTTCGCCTCAAGGCGGGCAACGCCGAAGCGGCCTTCCTGAATGCCGCCAAGGCCACCGAAACCCCGCTTCGCGCCCAGCGCGGCTTTGTCCGCCGCGCCCTCACCCGTGCCGAAGATGGCTTCTGGACCGATCACGTCATCTGGTCGTCGATGGCAATGGCGGGGGCCGGTGCGGATGCGATGATGGCGGAACCCGCGTTCCAGCCCTTCATGGCCATGATCGATGGCCCGACCGTCAGCATGCGCCATGACCGGATCCACTGGCAGATGGATTGACCTGCAGCCAACGCCCGGTCACCCTCGCCCGATGCGCCGCACCGACCGCTTGTTCGAGATCATCCAGACCCTGCGCGACGGGCGACTTTATACCGCCCGCGCCATGGCCGAACAGCTTGAGGTGTCGGTCCGCACCATCTGGCGCGACATGGCAACCCTCATCGCCTCCGGCCTGCCGGTGGAGGGGGAGCGCGGCGTCGGCTACATCCTGCGCGAGCCGATCACCTTGCCGCCCCTGACCCTGACCCCGGACGAGGTGCTGGCCCTGACCCTGGGCTTGGCGCTGGTCAGTGCCGGTGCCGACCCCTCGCTCACTTCCGCTGCGGCGTCACTGCGCGCCAAGATCGAAGCGGTGATCCCCGCGCGCCTGCTGCCGGGGGCCGAGGATGGCCACTGGGTCTATCCCGGCACCGAAGCTTTGGCCGCCGCCCACCACCTGCCAACCCTGCGCCGCGCAATCCGCCTGCGCGAACGGCTGATCCTGACCTACCGCGACGCCGATGGGCAGACCTCGACGCGCCCCGTCCGCCCGCTGATCCTGGAATTCTGGGGCCGGGTCTGGACCCTTGCCACCTGGTGCGAAACCCGCACCGCGTTTCGCAGCTTTCGCGTCGACCGGATCGACGGCATCACCGGCACCGGCGACACCTTCCCCGATGAGGCCGCTTGCAACCTTGCCGCCTACCGCGCCAGCGTCAGCGCCTGACGCCGAACACCACGGTCGATCATAAGGGCTGGTCTTTGCTCCTTGACTTGCCGACCAGTCTGATCAGGCCCCAAACCAAGTAGAAAATCGCTGCAAACCCGATGGCGGTGGCGCCAACAACGGTCCAGAAAACGTCAGGCCGCTCAGACGCAAGGATCAGGCCTTCATGGACGGGCCCGGGCCCTGCGCCAAGGCTGACAACAGCCAGGAATTTAAGGGCGACCTGTGCAAACAACCCGGCAACCATGCCCAATCCAACAGCAGTGCCGATCAAGATGAGGTGTTTGTTCATGCTGTCCCAAAAGGCCTGTCCTACTTCGCTGCCACCCGTGAAGGTCTGGCTCCACGGTGTCAATCCCATCGTCAAGGATCTGCCGGATCGCAAGCCTTCTATCGACCGGTGAGGGGTTTGCCAAAGACCCCGGCAACACCCGCGCCGCCGACTGCGCGCTGAACGGCGGGGGGTAGGGGCGATTCGCGCAGCATGGTTAACCGGCGATGGACCCGTCGCGCGTAGAGACGAAAGGAAGACGCTAGGAAGACGCAAGAAAGATCGCCAATTTTCCGCCAAGACCTTGACTTAACAGAACGAACTCTGCCCCCGGTCAGACCCCGAAGACAAAGCACCGGTCGCGCCGCATCATCAGCCACAGGACCGTGCCGGGCTTCGGCAGGAACACACCCGGGACCGATGCCGTCAGCTTCGCGCCCTCAAAGTCCATCGCAAAGTCCACCAGGCTTTCGCGGCCCAGATACCGGCTGCGCAGCACCGTTCCACGGGCGGGCACCCCTTCCTCGGATGTCGGGTTCGGCCCCCGGCCACCCCGGTCAAAGTCGATCCGCAAGTGCTGGGGGCGAATGACAATCTCCACCGCGCCGCCATCGGCATGACCTGGGGTCAGAAAGGCGCCAAACGGTGTTTCGGTCAATGCTCCCTTCGACACGCCCCGGATCACATTGATATCGCTGAAGAACGCCGCCGCCGCCTTGTCCACCGGGGCGTTGTAGACGTTATAGGGCGCGCCGCGCTGCACGATCTGTCCGCCCCGCATCAGCGCGATCTCGTCGCCCATCCGCATCGCCTCGTCCGGCTCATGCGTCACCAGCAGAACCCCGGTGCCCGCTTCCTTCAACAGTTCCAGCGTGGTGTCGCGGATGCCGTCGCGCAGCCGGTTGTCCAGCCCGGAAAACGGCTCATCCATCAGCATCACCCGTGGCCGTGGTGCCAGGGCCCGCGCCAACGCCACACGCTGCTGCTCACCGCCTGACAATTGGTGCGGATGCTTGGCGCCAAACCCGCCAAGGCTGACTTTTTCCAGCAACTCACCCACCCGGCCCGCCTTCAACGCCCGGTCGCCCCTCAGACCAAAGCCCACATTCTCGGCCACCGTCAGGTGCGGGAACAGCGCGAAATCCTGAAACATCAGGCCCACCGACCGCGCCTCGGGCGGCAGATGCACCCCCGGCCCCGCGACCAGACGCCCATCAATCCGCACCTCGCCCGCTTCGGCCCGGTCGACCCCCGCGATCATCCGCAGCGTGGTAGATTTACCGCAGCCAGACGGCCCCAGAAGGCACGTCACCTGCCCCGGCGCCACCATCAACGACACGTCATCCACCACCCGGCGCCCGCCAAAAGAACGGCTCAGATGCTGGACCTCAAGGCGCGGGATGGGGACAGAGGCCATGATACCTGTGTGAATTGGTCAGGCTTTCCCTACCAGCGCCGAAGGCGAGGGGCAAGCGTGCCCGCTACATCGTGGAATAGGTCGCGCCACCATCCAACAGGATGTTCTGCCCCACAATGAACCCGGCATGGTCCGAGCACAGGAAGGCACAGGCCGCACCAAACTCTGCCGCCGTGCCATAGCGGCCTGCGGGAATCGTGGCGCTGCGCTCGGCAATCGCCTCCTCCATACTGATCCCGCGCGCCTTGACCACGCCACCGTCCAGCGCAATCGCACGGTCCGTCGCGTGAATGCCGGGAAGCAGGTTGTTGATCGTGACGCCCTTGCCCGCCACTTGCCGCGAAGTGCCTGCCACGAACCCGGTCAACCCGGCGCGCGCACTGTTCGACAGGCCCAACTGCGGCACTGGCGATTTCACTGAAACGCTGGTGATGTTGACCACCCGGCCCCAGCCCTGCGCCATCATCCCCGGCAACACCGCCTGCATCAACGCAATCGGCGTCAGCATGTTGGCATCCAGCGCGCGGATGAAATCGGCGCGGTCCCAGTCGTTCCACATTCCGGGGGGCGGGCCACCGGCATTCGTCACCAGTATGTCAAACGGCCCGTGCGCCAGCACCGCCGCACGACCCGCCTCGGAGGTGATGTCGCCCGCGACCGTGACCACATTCACCTGATGCTTGGCCCGGATCGCACCTGCCGCCGCCTCCAGCGCCTCGGTCCCGCGCGCGTTCATCACCAGATCGACGCCCGCTGCCGCCTATGCCTCGGCACAGCCGCGCCCCAGCCCTTTGGATGACGCGCAAACCAGCGCCCGCTTTCCCCTGATCCCCAGATCCATCT
>NZ_JANMET010000211.1:0-42045 GCF_031377265.1 Tabrizicola sp.
GATGAAATTTGCCGAGGAATCCTGCATCACGATGGAAGACTGCATCCGGCGCGGGATGCCGATGCTCTTGCTGTCGGCGGGGCAGGCGGGGGCGACGGCACCGGCACCGATTGCGCTGACGATTGTGCAGGCGATGGCGGAGTGCCTCGCGGGTGTGGTCTATGCCAATGCCATCAAGAAAGGTGCGCCGTGTATTTTTGGCACATGGCCGTTTGTTTCTGATTTGCGGACCGGGGCGATGTCGGGCGGGTCTGCCGAGCAGGCGTTGCTGACGGCGGGTTGCGCGCAGATGCATCGGTTCTATGACCTGCCGGGGGGTGCGGCGTCCGGCATTTCCGACAGCAAGCTGCCAGACATGCAGGCGGGATGGGAGCAGGGCATCACCAACGCGCTGGCCGGACTTGCGGGCCTGAACATGTGCTATGAGGCGGTGGGGATGCATGCGTCGCTGCTAGGGTTCTGTCTCGAAAGCCTGGTGCTGGGCGACGACCTTCTGGGTCAGACGATGCGGCTGGTGCGGGGGATTGACGTGAACCCTGACAGTACCAGCATCGAGGCGATGAAAGAGGTCTGTCTGGGCGGTCCGGGGCACTATCTGGGGTCGGATCAGACGCTGCGGCTGATGCAGACCGAATACATATATCCCAAGGTCGGCAACCGGATGAGCCCGAAGGAATGGAACGAGGCCGGAAAACCGCTGTTGCTTGATACGGCAATTGCCCGCAAGAATGCGATTCTGGCCAAGGCTGGCAGTCGGATCGATCCCGAGATCGACGCTGCGATCCGGGCGAAATACAATATCCACTTCAAGTGAGGTCGCAATGATCCCCGCCAACATGCTGAAATTCTACATTAATGGCAAATGGGTGGACCCCATTTCAAAGACCCGGATGGGGGTCGAAAACCCAGCGACCGAGGAGATCGTCTGCGAAGTGGCGCTGGGCGGGCAGGCCGATATCGACGCAGCGATCATGGCCGCACGCGCGGCGTTTGATGGCTGGACCGTTCGTCCTGTGGCCGAACGCATCGCGATCATGAAGCGCGTACTGGAGGTCTACAACGAGCGCTACGAGGAGTTCGCGCAGGTGATGTCCACCGAGATGGGTGCCCCCATCGAATGGGCGCGCGGCGCGCAGGCCTGGGCAGGCCAGGTGCATATGGAGGCCACGATCAAGGCCGCCGAGGAGATGGTCTGGGAATACAATCGCGGCACCACGCGGATCATCTATGAAGGCATCGGCGTCTGCGCGCTGATCACGCCGTGGAACTGGCCGATGAACCAGATCGCCTGCAAGGTGGCCCCGGCACTGGTTGCGGGCTGCACGATGGTGTTGAAGCCGTCAGAAATCGCACCGCTGTCGGGTACGCTGTTCGCGCAGGTTTGCCATGATGCGGGCGTGCCTGCGGGCGTGTTCAATCTGGTGCACGGCACTGGCCCCGAGGTTGGTGCGCGCATGTCGGTGCATCCGGAAGTGGACATGGTGTCCTTTACCGGGTCAACTCGCGCAGGAACCGCCGTTGCCGCCGCAGCGGCCCCCACGGCCAAGCGCGTGGCGCAAGAGATGGGTGGCAAATCGGCCAACATCATCCTGCCAAACGCTGATCTGGCGGCGGCGGTCGAGGCGGGGGTGAATGCGATCATGTCGAACACCGGCCAGTCTTGCGACGCGCCGACCCGGATGTTCGTGCAGCGCGACCAGCAAGCCGCCGCGCTGGCCGTGGCCAAGACCACGGCAGAGGCGATTGTGCCCGGCGATCCGATGGCCGAAGGCACGACAATGGGGCCGCTGATCTCGAAAATGCAGTTCGACAAGGTGCAAAAGCTGATCGAGGCCGGGATCGCCGAGGGGGCCACATTGGTGACCGGCGGTTTGGGCCGTCCGGCGGGCCTGAACCGGGGCTGGTTCGTGCGGCCAACGGTGTTTGGCGATGTGCAGAACGAGATGACGATTTCCAAGGAGGAAATCTTCGGCCCGGTGCTGGCGATCCTGCCCTATGACACGGTGGAGGATGCGATCCGCATGGCCAATGATACGGTCTATGGGCTGGCCGCCTATGTCGCGGGGCCGGTGGAGGATGCGATCCCAGTGGCGCGGCGGTTGCGCGCAGGCACGATCAACCTGAACTATCCGGACTGGGACACATCGGCGCCGTTCGGCGGCTACAAGCAATCGGGCAACGGGCGCGAATATGCCGACTGGGGCATCCATGACTTCTGCGAGGTCAAGGGCATCGTCGGCTACGGCGCCTGACAAAACCGGGGCGGGCAGAACCCGCCCCACCTTTCAACGGGGACAACATGCATTACGGTTACATCGGCCTTGGCAATCTGGGGGCGGCTTGCGCGGGCTGTCTGGTAAAGGCGGGCTTCAAGGTTACGGTCTATGACCTGAACCCGGCGCTTGCGGCACCGCTGGTGGCGTTGGGGGCGGTTCTGGCCAGCAGCGCCGAAGAGGTGGCGGGAACGGTCGATCACGTGATCACCTGCCTGCCGTCGCCGACGGTGTCGGAGCGGGTGCTGCGCAACATTCTGCCGCGGATGCAGCCTGGGGCAAGCTGGGTCGAGATGTCGACCCTTGGGCGTGAGGAAGTGTTGCGTCTTGCAGCCGTGGCCGCAGAGGCTGGCGTGCGGATGATGGAACTGCCGGTGACTGGCGGCGTGCATCTGGCCCATCAGGGCAAGATCACCATGCTGGCTGGTGGCGACAAGGACCTGTTCGAGCTGCACCACAAAGCGATGCAGGCGATGGGCGACCGAATTTTCCACATGGGGCCGCTGGGATCGTCATCGATCATCAAGGTGATCACCAACATGCTGGCCTTCATCCATTTGAAAGCGACATCCGAGGCCCTGATGCTGGCCAAGCGGGGCGGGCTTGATCTTGGGCAGGCGTGGCATGCGATTGCGGCCTCGTCGGGCAATTCCTTTGTGCATGAGACGGAAGGCGCGCTGATCCTGAACGGGTCCTATGACATCGCGTTCAACATCGATCTGGCGCTGAAGGATCTGGGCTTTGCGCTGGGGTTCGGGCGCGAGTTCGGGGTGCCGCTGGATCTGGCCTCGATGACCAACCAGACCTATGTCGCGGCAAAGGCGGCCTATGGCGGTGAGGCGCAGTCGCCGATGATTGCAAAACTGCTGGAGGACCTGCTGGGCACCGACCTGCGCGCGCCGGGCTTTCCGGCCCGGTTGGAGTGACGGCAGTGGCCGACGACGAGGGTTTGCGCGCGGCGCGGCTGTTGCACCACCGCAAGGCGCGGCTGGGGCAGGGCGATCCGATCGCGCCACCGCTGATTTCAGCGGCGACCTATCATGTGCCGGATCATACCAAGGGCGGCTACAGCTATGGCCGCGCCGCGAACCCGACCTGGGATGAGCTGGAGGCGCAGCTGAGCTTGCTGGAAGATGCGCCGGTGGTGGCGTTTCCGTCCGGGATGGCGGCGATTTCCGGCGCGCTGATGGCGACCCTGACGGCGGGCAGCCGCGTGGTGCTGCCCTCGGATGGCTATTACAACACCCGGCTGCTGGCGGAGGAGTTTCTGCAGCCGTTCGGGGTGCATGTCGAGTATCTGGCGACAACGGCCTATGACACGGCCGAGTTCACCGGCGCAGGCGTGGTGTTTCTTGAGACGCCGTCGAACCCCGGTCTGGATGTCTGCGACATCACGCTTGTAGCTGCCCGTGCCCATGCTGCCGGGGCGCTGGTGATTGCCGACAACACCACGATGACGCCGCTGTTGCAGCGCCCGCTGGACCTTGGGGTCGATCTGGTGGTGGCGGCGGATACCAAGGCGCCCTCTGGCCATTCCGATCTGTTGGCGGGGCATGTCGCGGGGCGGGACCCGGTGCTGATCGACCGGGTGCGCAATTGGCGGCGGCTGTCAGGCGCGGTGCCGGGGGCGTTCGAGGCCTGGCTGGTGCATCGCGGCATCGAGACGCTGGAGGTGCGGCTTTCGCGCATGTGTGCCTCGGCGCAAGTGATCGCCGAGCGGCTGGCGGCGCATCCGCGTGTGCTGGCGGTGCGATATCCGGGGCTGCCGGGCGATCCGTCCTATGCGGTGTCGCAGCGGCAGATGGCATCGGGCGGGTTCCTGATCACCTTTACCCTGGCGAATGCGGTGGTGGCCGAGCGGTTTCTGGCGGAATGCCCGTTCATCGCGCAATCGACCAGCTTTGGCGCGACCCATACCTCGGGCGAGCGGCGGGCGCGCTGGGGCGATGCGGTGCCCGAGGGGCTGATCCGCCTGTCGGTGGGGGTGGAGCCGGTGGAGCCACTCTGGGCGGCGATTGCTGCGGCGCTGGGCTGACGGGCCGGGTGCCTGCTGTGGCCCCGGAGGGTTTCACACCCTCCGGACCTCCCGTGGGATATTTGGCGAAGAGGAAGCCTGATTGGCTTAAGACGGTTGTGCTTCGAGGGCGCAGGCGTCGAGCAGGCGGGCGGCTTCGGCGCGCGGGTCGGCGAGTTTGCTGCGATCTTCGCCGGGAAAGAAGCGCGCCCGGGTGGCGGTGGGCATCGGGGCGGGGGTAAGGATGCTGACCTGCGGGCCGTGTTTGCGATTTTCGGCCTGCCAGCTTTGCGCAAGGGCGATCTGGGCGGCTTTGGACGCCCCATAGGCGCCGAAGAATTGCGCCCCGGCGCGGGGATCGTCGAAGAACAGCGCGCGACCTTTTCGGGCGCGCAGCAGCGGTTCGACCATCGGGATCAGGCTGCCGGTGGCGCGGGTGTTGGTGGTGACGGACTTGTCCCAGTCCTTGGCGTCGAGCGCACCTGCCGGGGCGAGGGGGGCTGCGTGGATGGCGGCGTGCGCCCAGAGGTCAAGTCCGGCCCAGCGGTCGTGGATGCTCAGGCAGAGGTGACGCATCGCGTCATCGTTGGTGATGTCCATCGGTGCGAGGGTCAGGGCGCCGACGCCGGGCAGGCCGAGGGCCTTCACCCGGTCGTCCAGCTCTTCCAGCCCGCCGACGGTGCGGGCCACGGCCACCACATGCCAGCCGCGCGCCGCAAGCTGTTCGGCAAGGGCGGCGCCAAGGCCACGCGAGGCACCGGTGACGAGGGCGATCTTCTGGGTCATCTTGGGGCCTTATGGCAGAGGTTGGAGCCTCCGGCGGGGATATTTGAGGACGGATGAAAGGGCAAGTGGTCAGCGCCTGCCGTAGCCTGCGGCAAGTTCGGCCTGACGGGTGCGGATGATCTGCTCGAGAAGCGCGTCGGGAAGCGGCTGGCCGGGGGTGAAGAGGACGCCGGATTTCGAGGTCTTGAACGGAGTGCAGTCGATCCGTGGGATGACGGTGCCGGAATGGGGGTAAAGGCCGAGATGCCTGGCGAAGGTGGCGTAACCTGCCACCATCTTGCCCTTCGGTCCCGGCTGGCGGAAGCCGGGCATGGCATAGGACATGCATTCGATATGGTCGGGCAGGAGGGCGCGAAGGCGCGCGCGCAGGTCGGTGAGGGCGTCGCGCTGGTCGTGCGGAAGGGCAGCGATAAACGCATCGATTCCTGCGGACACGTCGCAAGGCCCCCCTTTCAATTCAACAGCGGACTGTGACCATAGTTTTCGTAGATAGCCAGCAAATCGTCGCAGGACAAACCGCCAGACTGTGCCTGGAAAAAAGGGTGATCTTCGTCGCCAATCTCCAGGTTTGGGCGCTGTCGATTGTCTTGGGGATGAAGCTGGGCTCGAATGGGGTCGGGACCGGCCCTTGGAAGCCGGTTCGACAGCCAACTGAATGCCGGAGACATCCGGCTACCGTTGGGAGCGTCAAAAATCTCCGCATACTCTAGGAACCTGGTTTGCGAGAGCGTACCCCAGACGCCAAACGCAAAGCTGTCGTCGGTTCCAATCAGCTTCAGCGGAAGAATGGCTCGAACGAAGCGATGCTCGCCCATCAGGCAAAAATCCTCGCTGAGGATGTCGCGCCCTTCTTCCAGCGCAAATCGGACGTCACCGTTTGGCTCTTTCTCGACCGATCCGGTCCAGGGGTCCGGATGGTCAAAGGCGATGTCGAAAAGGCCGGAGTGATGTTCGCCACATGTCGCGCAGGTGAAGCCGTTGTCCAGTAGCTGCCGCAAACGGTCGTCCGACATGCTACTCCGCCGCCTTCATCTCGAAACCTTCCTCAATCTTATCTGACGGTGCCACCGGGTAGTCACCCGAGAAGCAGGCGTCGCAGAAGCGGGGGTTGGCGGCGTCGCGGCCGGCGGCTTCGCCTGCGGCGCGGTAGAGGCCGTCGAGCGAGACGAATTTCAGGGAGTCGACGCCGATCCAGACGCGCATCTCCTCTTCGCTCATCGTGGCGGCGAGGAGTTTGGAGCGTTCGGGCGTGTCGACGCCGTAAAAGCACGGCCAGGCGGTGGGGGGCGAGGCGATGCGGAAGTGGACCTCGGCCGCGCCGGCTTCGAGGATCATGTCCTTGATCTTGCGGCTGGTGGTGCCGCGGACGACGCTGTCATCCACCAGGATCACCCGCTTGCCCTTGATCAGCGCGCGGTTGACGTTGAGCTTCAGCCGCACGCCCATGTTGCGGATGTGGTCGGTGGGTTCAATGAACGTCCGGCCCATGTACTGGTTGCGGATGATGCCCATCGCATAGGGGATGCCGGATTCCTGGCTGTAGCCGATGGCCGCGGGGGTGCCGCTGTCGGGCACCGGGCAGACGAGAACGGCGTCGACCGGGGCCTCGCGCGCCAGTTCCACGCCGATCTGGCGGCGGGTCTCATAGACCGAGCGGCCGCCAAGAATACTGTCGGGGCGCGAGAAATAGACGTTCTCGAAGATGCAGAAGCGGGACTTGGCGGGGGTGAAGGGGCGGGTCGATTCCACCTTGTTGCCTTCGATAACAACCATTTCGCCCGGCTCGATCTCGCGGATGAATTCGGCACCGATGATGTCGAGGGCGCAGGTTTCCGAGGACAGCGCCCAGCCGAGATCGGAGATCCGGCCCAGAACGAGGGGACGGACACCCAGCGGATCGCGGACGCCGATCAGCTTGGTGCGGGTCATGGCGACGACGGAGAACGCACCTTCGACGCGGCGCAGCGCATCCTTGATGCGTTCGGCGAGGGTCTTCTGGATCGAGCGCGCCATCAGGTGGATAATGCACTCGCTGTCGGAGGACGATTGAAAAATCGAGCCGCGCTCGATCAGTTCGCGGCGCAGGGCGGTGGCGTTGGTCAGGTTGCCGTTGTGCGCAATGGCGCAGCCGCCCATCGAGAATTCACCGAAGAACGGCTGCACGTCGCGGATCGCGGTGGCGCCTTTGGAACCGGCGGTGGAATAGCGCACGTGGCCGATGGACAGCGGGCCCGGCAGCGTATCCATCACGTCGGGTTTGGTGAAGTTGTCGCGCACATAACCAAAGCGGCGCGCGGAATTGAAGCCCTGGTCCGGATGGTAACTGACGATGCCGCCGGCCTCTTGGCCCCGATGTTGCAGGGCGTGCAGACCGAGGGCCACGAAGTTGGATGCATCGGCGACGCCGGTCACGCCGAAAATCCCACACTCCTCCTTCAGCTTGTCGTCATCGAAGGGGTGGGACAGGAATGGCCGCATGGCTTTGCGAATCCTTTCGGGAAGATGCCACTGATTTAGGGCACCGGTTGCCCGGTGTCACGCCCCCATTGCCGCGCTGCGGCGGGATCAGTTTCCTAGAGCGGGGGCGGTTTCGCCGGGAAGCGCGGCGCCGCCGGAGCACAGGGTGGTCAATTCGTTGTAGCGCGCGACAATCCAGCCGGGCGCGTCGGTCGGGATGTTCTCGTCGATGTTCGCCTGAAAGTTGGCAAAGACCTTTGCTGTGCGGGAATCGTCGATCATCGCGATCTTCTGGTCAGACAACACGCGGTCGTAAACGATGAACGCGACGGCGATCAGCAACACGCCACGCAGCGCCCCGAACAGAAAGCCCAGCGCCTGATCGATGCCCCCCAAGGCCGAACGTTGCACGGCAGAGGAAAACAGCGGTGTGAACAATGCCGCCACAATCAGCCCGATGGCAAAGACGCCAGCGAAGGCCGCGACCACGGAGAGTTCGCAACTGTCGGCCAGAAAATCGCCGACGATTGGCAATTCCTTGACCAGCGGCTGCACTGAAGGGGCGAAGATGAAGGCGGCGATCGCCGCACCGACCCAGCCGAGGATGGCCAGGAGTTCGCGCACCAGCCCGCGCGAGAAGGCGAGAACAGACGAGATTACGACGATCAGCGCGGCCACGCCATCAACTGCAGTCAAGTTTTCCATCGTTCCGTTCCCATTCCGTCTTTTTGCAAAGGCTCAACCAGCCCCGAACATTTCGCCGACAAAAGCCGTGAGATCTGGCATCTGGCGAACCTTGATCCCGCTAGCCCCTTCGATCTTGGAGTGGCTCGGCACTGTCGCCTGTGAAAAACCAAGTTTTGAGGCTTCTTTCAACCTGTTTTCGGTCTGACCTACCGGCCGCAGCGCGCCAGAGAGGCTGATTTCACCGAAAAGCACCATATCTGGCGGAATTGCCACATCTTCTCGTGCCGAAAGCAGCGCCCCGGCCACGGCCAGATCGGCTGCCGGTTCGGAAACCCGCAGGCCCCCGGCAACGTTGAGAAAAACGTCAAGGCCGGTAAAGGGGATGCCGCAGCGCGCTTCCAGCACCGCAAGGATGGTGGAGAGGCGGCCACTGTCGAGGCCCACCACGGTGCGGCGCGGCGTGCCAAGGGTGGAGGGCGCGACGAGGGCCTGAATCTCGGTGAGGACCGGTCGCGTGCCCTCGATCCCGGCAAAGACCGCCGATCCCGGTGCGGGCTGGTCGCGGTTGGACAGAAACAGCGCCGACGGGTTCAGAACCTGCGCCAGACCCGCGCCAGTCATCTCGAACACGCCAATTTCGTCCGCCGGGCCGAAGCGGTTTTTCACCGCGCGCAGGATACGGAACTGGTGACCACGCTCGCCTTCGAAATAGAGCACGGTATCGACCATGTGCTCCACCACGCGGGGACCGGCGATCTGGCCATCTTTGGTCACGTGGCCCACCAGAATGACCGCCACGCCGCGCCGTTTGGCGAAGGTCACCAGCTCATGGCAGGCGGCGCGGACCTGGCTGACCGAACCCGGTGCGGCCTCGACGGAATCGAGCCACATGGTCTGGATTGAATCGATGATGGCCAGCGCCGGACGTTCGGCATCAAGCGTGGTCAGAATATCGCGCAGGTTGGTTTCGGCGCCAAGGATCACCGGCGCGTCCTGCAAGCCAAGGCGCAGGGCACGCATGCGGATCTGAGCGGCGGCCTCTTCGCCGGAAATATACAGGCATTTCAGGCCCATGTTGGCAAAACTTGCGGCGGCTTGCAAGAGCAGCGTCGACTTGCCGATTCCGGGATCACCACCGACAAGGATGGCCGAGGCCGGCACAAGGCCGCCACCGAGCACGCGGTCCAGCTCGTCAATGCCGGAGGAGGCGCGCGGCGGCGGGTTTTCCTCGGTCGCAAGATCGGTGAGGGGGATGGTGCGCCCCTTGGCCCCAAGCGACTTTGGCCCGGTGGACAGCGGCGCCTCTTCGATGATGGTGTTCCAGCCGCCGCAAGCCTCGCATTTGCCGATCCATTTGCGATAGGCGGTGCCGCAGGTGGTGCAGGTGAAACTGGGGGAGGATTTGCTCATGCCGCTTTAGTGCCCGGAAAGGCGCGTGGCATCAAGGCTGGCTTGCGTCAAGGTTGGCTTGAATCGGGGCGGCTTTGCCACGAGATCAGGATCGACGCGAGGACGCAGCCGGAAAACAGGTACAGGCCCCAGGCGGTTTCGATGGTGACAAAGCCAGCACCTTTGACCAGCACGATGTAGATGGCGATCAGAAAGATGTCGGCCATCGCCAGTTTGCCAAGGAAATTGAGCGTCGGCAGGGTTTTCGGGCTGAGCAGGCCGAAGTGCAGCAGGGCGAGGCCGATGGTCTTGGCGTAGGGCGCGAAGATCGCAAGGAAGGTGACAAGGAGTGCCAGGGCGGCGTCCGATTCCCAAAGGCTTTGCAGGCCGGTCACGACCGAGATTTCGTCCATCCCGAAGATCGGCAGGAGGGCTGCACGCAGCAACGGCGCGAACCAGGAGATCGGGAACAGGATCAGGAGGGTGAGGTTGAGATATTTCATCGTTTGGCCCTTTGGTTGGCTGCGGGACCGGAGGGTTTCACACCCTCCGGACCACCCGTGGGATATTTGGCGAAGAGGAAGTCAAATTTTATTCAAAGTGTTGGCGCTTAGCGGACGGTGGCGATGGGGCCGGTGGCACTGCCATGGATGAACTGTTGCACGTAGGGGTCCGGGGTGGCATCCATTTCGCCGACCGGGCCAGTCCATTGGATGACCCCGTCATGCAGCATGGCGACGCGGTCGGCGATGGCGCGGACCGAGGACATGTCGTGCGTGATGGTCATCGCGGTGGCGCCCATTTCGACCACGATTTCACGGATCAGGTCGTTGATCACGCCGGCCATGATCGGGTCGAGGCCGGTGGTGGGTTCGTCGAAAAAGATGATCTCGGGTTCCGCTGCGATGGCGCGTGCGAGGCCCACGCGCTTTTGCATGCCGCCTGACAGCTCGGCCGGGAAAAGGTCGGCAGTTTCAGGCTTGAGGCCGACACGGCGCAGTTTTTCGATGGCGATCTCGCGGGCTTGCGATTTCGGCAGTGCTTTCGCGCCGCGCAGCAGACGGAAGGCAACGTTTTCCCAGACGCGCAGCGAATCAAACAGCGCGCCGCCCTGAAACAGCATCCCGAAGCGGGCGAGAAAGGCATCGCGGTCGGTCTTGGTCACATCCTCGCCGTCGAGGGTGATGGTGCCCGCATCCGGGCGCACGAGGCCGAGGATGCATTTCAACAGCACCGACTTGCCGGTGCCCGAGCCGCCGATGATCACCATCGACGAGCCGGAGGGCAGGGTGAGATCCACCCCCCGCAGCACCCGGTTGGACCCGAAGGTCTTGGTGACGCGGGACAGCTGTATCATGAGGTAAAGAACAGTTCGGTCAGCACGTAGTTCGCGGCAAGGATCAGCACCGAGGCGGAAACGACGGCGGATTTGGTCGCCGCCCCCACCCCTTGCGCGCCGCGCGCCGAAGCCATGCCATGGTAGCAGCCCATCAGTGCCACGATGAAACCGAAGGCCGCACCCTTGACCAGACCGGAGCCGACATCCCAGGTCTCAAGAAAATCCGAAGTGTTCTTCAGGTAGGTGGCCGAGTTGAAGTCGAGCCTGGTGATCCCGACCAGCCAGCCGCCCATGATGCCGATGGCGTCGCCCACCGCGACCAGCACCGGCATGGTCAGCGTTGCCGCAAGAACGCGCGGAACGGCAAGGTATTTCAATGGGTTGGTCGACAGTGTGACGAGCGCGTCGATCTGTTCGGTGACCTTCATCGTGCCGATTTCGGCGGCGATGGAGCTTGCGACACGGGCCGCCACCATCAGTCCGCCAAGGACGGGGCCAAGTTCACGCGTCATGCCAATGGCGACGATCGAGGGAACCACGCTTTCGGCGTTGAAGCGCGAGCCACCGGCGTAGATCTGCAACGCCAGTGCGCCGCCGGTGAAGATTGCGGTCAGCCCGACCACCGGCAGCGAAAACCAGCCGATTTGCAGCACAGCCTGGCCAAATTCGCGCAGGTAAAACGGCGGGCGCAGGATGTGACCAAGGATCGCCCCGGCAAACAGCGTCACCCGCCCGATGGCCGCAAAGGCGGCCAAAACCGGGCGGCCCAGCGAGGCAAGCGCGCCTGTGGCGGTCATGCCGAATGTTCCAGATAGCGGCGCGTATAGCGCGGGCCCAGCGCGGTCAGCAGTTCGTAGCCAATGGTGCCCGCAGCCTCGGCCAGTTCATCGACCGTTTGGTGCGGGCCCAGAATATCGAGGCTGCGAGGAATTTCGCGCAGGTGGGTGATGTCGACGGTGATCAGGTCCATCGAAACCCGGCCGACGATCGGGCAAGGGATGTCACCGTCCCACAACATCGCGGTGTTCGACAGGGTCCGGGGCAGCCCATCGGCATAGCCGGCTGCAAGGGTGGCGATGATTGCGGTGCTTTCTGCCACCCAGGTGCAGCCGTAGCCAACGCTTTCGCCGGGATCGACCTCGCGGGTCTGGATGACGGGCAGCGACAAGGTGACCGCCGGGGCGGCTGTGGCAAACGGCAGCCCGCCGTAAAGACCGATGCCGGGGCGTGTCAGATCGAAGTGGTACTTCGGGCCTAGCTGAATGCCGCCAGTGGCCGCAAGGCTGCGGGGCAGACCAGTGCCGTCGGTCATTTCGTGGAACGCCTCAAGCTGCGCCAGGTTCAACGGGTGGTCAGGCTCGTCTGCGCAGGCGAGATGGCTCATCAGCAAGGCCGGACCAGCGTCGATAATGATGGCGGCAACGGCCTGCCATTCCAGCATTTCCACGCCCAGCCGGTTCAACCCGGTATCCAGTTGCACCCCGAAAGGATGGCCGGGCAGCGATTCCAGATGGCGGGTGATTTGTTCTAGGCTGTTCAGCATCGGCGTGAGGTCGAGATCGTGGATCATCTCGGTATCGCCCGACATGTGGCCGGATAGCACCGAGATTTGCGGGCCGGGGCCAAGTGCCTGACGCACGGCGGCACCTTCTTCGGCCTGGGCCACAAAGAACCTGCGCGCCCCGGCCTGCGCCAGCGCCCGTGCGACGCGGGTGACGCCAAGACCATAGGCATCGGCCTTGACGACTGCCGCAGTCTGCACTTCGGGGCCAGACAGCCGGTCAAGGGCACGCCAGTTTGCGCCGACGGCATCGAGATCAATGGTGAGGATTGCTGAAGCCATTTTGCGTGTTTTGACTGGCAGACGGGCCGGGTCAAGGGAAAACATGGTGCGGGCCGAGGCTTGGCTCCATGGTGCCGGTGTCTGCGCGGACTTGTGCAAGCATCCCGGCATTCGGCCGAGATGACTTTCATGGTGCACCGGCAGGATGACAGAGCCGTTGCCGCCACGGAAGACACTGCCACGGATGCGCCGCTGGCCGCGCCGAAGTGGATCGGGCTGCGGTTGGCCACGCCGGACGCGACACCGCGACCAACGCCTGCTGGGTGGTCTTCGCTGCGCCGAGCCGGGTGGTTCTGCTGCAGGTGACGGCAAGCCGCTTTGTGGTGGTGATCCACTGAGTGTTGGCGCGGACAAAGGTTCATCGGCGGTGGTCTGGCGGCTCTTTGGCAGTGCTGCCGAACGGGGTAGCGCCGCCTGGCGGATGACATCCACCGGGGCGGTTAACGCCCCAGCGCCCGGTCGAGATGGACATAGCCGCCATCCACAAACAACCACTGCCCCGTGGTGTGGCCGGATTTCGGCGACAGCAAGAAGATCGTCGTGGCGGCGATTTCGGCAGGCTCGGTCATCCGCTGGCCCAACGGAATACGGGCGGTAATGCTGGCAAGGGCTGCGTCAGGATCGGGGAGGCTGTCCAGCCAGCGGGCATACATCGGCGTCATCACCTCGGCCGGGATCACCGCGTTCACACGGACGCCGAATGGTGCCAGGGCCGCAGCCCATTCCCGCGTGAGGCCAAGTTGCGCCGCCTTGGCCGCAACATAGGCCGAAGTGGAGCCTTGGCCGGTCAGCGCCGTTTTCGACGAGATATTGACGATGGCGCCAGTAGCAGTCTTCAGATCCTCCAGACAAAGATGCGCAAGTGTGTAGTAATGCACCAGGTTCTGGTCCAGTGACGCGCGGAACGCCTCCGGCCCGGCATCGAGCCCAACGCCGTCATTGGTTCCAGCGTTGTTGACCAGCCCGTCGATGCGCCCAAAGCGGGCGCGGACTTCCACGACGGCGGCACGGCAATCCTGGTCGTGGGCGAGATCCGTCTTGATCCAGGTGGTTCGCGGCTGGACTGCGGCAAGGGCGTGCAGAAACTCTGGCTCTGGCGCGCGGCGTGACAGGATCACCGGGATCGCACCTTCATCGGCCAATGCCTGCGATATTGCCCCGCCGATGCCGGCGCCGCCACCGGTCACAATCACGACCTTGCCTTGAAGTCCCAGATCCATGCTGTGTCTCCCCTTTGCCAAACCATGGCCGAGACGGCGCTGCTTGCAAAGGGGGAGCCACCGCGCCGGGCATCGAGCCCCGCGCGGCGGCGTTGCCACGGAGAGATGGCGTCTGGCGGCGCAAGTTGCAGCATGAGTATTTGGGCGAAAGGCAAATGGGCTTGCTCTTTGCGAAAATACTCATCTTTGGCGCGCGGTCACCACCAACACCTTGGCATCAGAACCCGACGTCCGGCCCGCCCGATCCCTGCCAGGGTTTGGCAAGGTTGCCAAAGCGGGTGAAGCGGCCTTCGAAGCTCAGTTCCACTGTGCCGATCGGACCGTGCCGCTGCTTGCCGATGATCACTTCGGCCTTGCCATGCACATTTTCCATCAGCACCTGCCATTGCGCCATCTTCTCCAGCTCGTGATCCGCGGGCTTTTCGCGTTCGCGGTAGTATTCCTCTCGGAACACGAACATCACCACATCGGCATCCTGCTCGATCGAGCCGGATTCGCGCAGGTCGCTGAGCATCGGGCGCTTGTCGTCGCGGCTTTCCACGGCGCGCGACAGCTGGCTGAGGGCGATCACCGGGATGTTCAACTCTTTGGCGATGGCTTTCAGGCCCTGGGTGATCTCGGAGACTTCCTGCACCCGGTTTTCCTTGGAGGAGCCTTTCAGAAGCTGCAGGTAATCGATGATCAGCACGTCGAGGCCATGCGTGCGTTTCAGTCGCCGCGCACGGGCAGCGACCTGGCTGATCGGCAGCGCGGGGGTGTCGTCAATGTAAAGCGGGCAGGCCTCCAGCGCCTTGGCGGCCTCGACAAAGCGGCGAAATTCGATTTCGGTCATGTCGCCGCGGCGGATCTGTTCGGAGGGCACTTCGGAGGCTTCGGACAGGATCCGTGCGGCCAGTTGTTCGGCCGACATCTCGAGGCTGAAAAAGCCGACGACCCCGCCTTCGACAGAACCATCGCTGCCATCTGGCAGGCGGCCGCGGCGATGCGCCTTGGCGATGTTGAAGGCGATGTTGGTGGCCAACGAGGTCTTGCCCATCGACGGGCGTCCGGCAAGGATCAGCAGGTCAGAGGGGTGCAAACCGCCCAGTTTCTTGTCCAGATCGATCAGGCCGGTGGCGGTGCCTGCCATGCCACCATCGCGCTGGTAGGCGGCGTTGGCCATGTTAACAGCGTCGGTTACCGCTTTGAGAAAGCTTTGAAATCCACGTTCAGTGACACCCTGTTCGCCCAGCTGATAGAGCCGCTGTTCCGCCTCGATAATCTGGTCCTTCGGCTCGGACTCGATATCCACTTTTGCCGCCATTGCCGAGATATCGCGGCCAAGCTGGATCAGTTCGCGCCGCACCGCGAGGTCATAGATCATCTGCGCGTAATCACGCGCCGCATAGGCCGAAATCGCGGCCCCGGCGAGGCGTACAAGGTAGGACGGCCCGCCCAGTTCCTTCAGGCCGGCGTCATCCTCAAGGAACGCCTTGAGCGTGACCGGGGAGGCGAGGGCGTTTTTCTGGATGCGAGCGGCGGCAATCTCGAAAATGCGCTGATGCACGGGGTCAAAGAAATGGTCGGCCTTGATGACCGAGGACACCCGATCATAGGTGTCGTTGTTGGTGAGGATCGCGCCGAGCAGTTGCTGTTCGGCCTCGATGTTGTGCGGCAGCACGTCGGCGTCGGCGGGGGGGGCCGGGACGAGGGGTCTGAATGCGGTGATCTCGGTCATCTCTGCCTCCTGCCAAGCGCCTTCTCTGCCTGATCCGCGCCTGTTCCTGCAATCAGGACAAGTCTGGGGATAAGCCGGGGTCGATTGGGGCTTTTGCCCGTGGTTTGCGGGTTAGCCTACCACATCTTGCGAGGCAGGCGAAGTCCGCCGCAACGATATCGATTCGGAACCAGGCTTATCCACAATTGCCCCACAGCGCCGCCCACCGGTTTGTTTGCGCTGACTGCCGCGTCAGGCCGGTTTGCGCGCATCCTGCCAGGCACGGGGCGAAGTGAGGAAGGCTTCGACCTCGGTCAACGTGGCGGCATCAAAGCTATTTTGCGCGCGAGCCTCGGCCAGCACGTCCCACCAGGTACAGAGGTGGTGCAAGGCAATGCCGTGATCGGCGAGCCGCTGGGTGGTTTCGGGGAAGATGCCGTAGTAAAAGATCACCGCCGTATGAGAGCAGGTGGCACCGGTTTCCCGGATTGCGTCAACGAACGAAAGCTTAGAGCCACCGTCGGTGGTAAGGTCTTCGACCAACAGCACGCGCTGGCCGGGTGTCATTACCCCTTCGATGCGGGCGTTGCGGCCATAACCCTTTGGCTTTTTGCGCACATAGGTCATTGGCAGGGCCATCCGTTCAGCCACCAGCGCTGCAAACGGGATGCCTGCGGTTTCGCCCCCCGCGATGTTATCAAACGCCTCAAACCCGGCGTCTCGCATCACGGTGATGGTCAGGAAATTCATTAAAGTTGCGCGGATACGCGGGTAGCTGATCAGCTTGCGGCAATCGATGTAGGTCGGCGACGGCAGGCCGGAGGCCAGCGTGAACGGGGTTTCGGCGTTGAAATGCACGGCCTTGATTTCCAGCAAGGCGCGGGCCGTCAGGCGGGCGATTTCGTCACGGGGCGGGAAGGCGCTGGGGATCATGGCAGGGCTCGCAAGGATCAGGCTTCGACGCGCCAGTGCACGGGGAAACCGGGGTTGAAGACGGTGACGGGGCCTGCCTCGGTAACGATCTTGTCGGGGAAAGGCGGGGGGGTGGCGTGTTTGACCAGGCGCAACGTCGTCTGGTTCACGGGCAGCCGGTAGAAGGCCGGGCCGTTCAGCGAGGTGAAGGCCTCCAGCCGGTCCAGCGCGCCGTCCTCTTCGAAGACATGGGCCAAGAGCGGCATGGTGTTGGTCGCGGTGAAGCAGCCGGCACAGCCGCAGGCCTGTTCCTTCAGCGCGTCAGTATGCGGCGCGGAATCGGTGCCGAGGAAAAATTGCGGATTGCCCGAGGTCGCCGCGGCGCGCAGGGCAAGGCGGTGCTTTTCGCGCTTGGCCACCGGCAGGCAGTAATAATGCGGCCTGATCCCGCCTGCGAGGATGTGGTTGCGGTTGAGGATCAGGTGATGCGTGGTGATGGTCGCCCCAAGCGTCGGGCCGGCGCTGCTGGCGTAAGCCACGCCTTCCTCTGTCGTGATATGCTCCATCACCACGCGCAGGCCGGGCAAGCGGCGGCGCAAGGGATCAAGCACGGTGTCGATGAACACGGCCTCGCGGTCGAAAATGTCGACCTCGGGCGTGGTAACCTCGCCGTGCACGCACAGGGGCAGACCGACTTCGGCCATCTTTTCCAGCACTGGCAAGACGCGGGTCAGATCGCGCACCCCGCCGTGGGAATTGGTGGTGGCCCCGGCCGGGTACAGCTTGACCGCCTTCACAACGCCAGAGGCTGCTGCGGCGGCAACATCGGCGGGATCGGTGTCTTCGGTCAGATACAACGTCATCAGCGGTTCAAACACCGCCCCTTTGGGCAGCGCCGCCAAAATCCGGTCACGGTAGCCAACTGTATCGGCCAGCGTCACCACCGGCGGCACAAGGTTCGGCATGATGATCGCGCGGGCGAAATCGCGGGCGGTCTCGGGCAATACGGCGCGCAGCATCGCCCCGTCGCGCAGATGCAGGTGCCAGTCGTCGGGGCGGCGGATCGTGATCTGTTGCATGCCCCTCGGGTAGCGCAAACCAGACCCCAAGGCCAGTGGCTTCGTGGCGCAATTTCCGGCTATGATAGGCCGCAAACGAGGATGGGAACATGCGCATTCCAGTGATGTTTGCAGCAGTGTTGGCAGCAGGGCAGGCAACGGCCCAGACCGAGCCTGCCGCCTGCATCACCCAAAAGACCACGCTGGAAATGATTGAGTGCCAGCAGTTCTGGCTGGCCGAAGCAGAGCGCGAATTGGCACTAGCTGCCGATGACGCCCGCGCGGCTTTTCCGAAATATGCGTTCAATGTTGATATCGCGCAGGAAAACTGGTTTCGCTATCGGGATGCGCAGTGCCATTTCATGGTTGCCTGGGACGATGGTGGCACTATCGCCCCGGTCAATGCGCTGAGCTGCAAGATCGAAGAAACCAAACGGCGGACGGCAGAGCTTTCCGGTGTTCCTAACCGCTGAAACCAATGATGAAAGAGATCCCATGACCCACAGCCTGCGCCTTGCTGCCTTGCTTTGCCTGCTTTGTGCGCCCGCCACCGCGCAAGAGGTGGATTGCGCCAACGCCATGGCCCAGCAAGAGCTGAACATCTGCGCTGAACAGGACTGGCAGAAGGCCGACATCGCCCTGAACATTACCTACAAAGAGGTGATGGCCGAAATGAAGGCAATGGATGAAGGTCTGCCGGAAGAGCTGCAAGGCGCGGAGGCGGCGCTGCGCGAGGCGCAGCGCGCCTGGGTGGCGTTTCGCGACGCAAATTGCGAAGCGGCCGGGTTCGAGATGCGGGGCGGGTCTGCCGAGGCGTTGCTGGTCTATGGCTGCCTGCGCCGGATGACTGTCGATCGGACCCAAGAACTGGCCGAGCTGAACCAGTTCTGAACGGGTTCAGCCGCCGGTCAGATCGGCAAGCCGCTTGGCAAATCGCGGTGCGCGTAGCCGTGCGGTGACTGACCGGCAGATCATCACCTCGCGGGCAGGATGGCCGCTGCGTTCGGCCGCATACAGCAACGCCCGCAGGTAGCTGGCGTTGGACCGCCGCCCGCGCCAAAGCCGTGAAAAGCCGAAAGCGGTCATCTTGCCGTCCATCACCGCGGCAAGGATGCGGTCAAGCACCTGCATCTCGATCAGTGTATCCTCGGTACCCTCACCAGTATGGCGGGCGCGCAGCTGCGTGACCCATGGACGGTCGAACAGGGCGGCATGCATCGCGTCGCGGCTGTTCAGCGGATCATGGATCAGCCAGACCCGGTTGGCGCCTTCGGTCATGTCAGGGGCATAGCCGTAGCGGTCGGTAAAGTTGAACTTGCGGGCTTTCAGATGACGCTTGTCCCATCCTGCGCGTGCGGGGTCCATCGTCGCGCACGGGGCGACCAGAACCAGCTCGGCACCGGGGGCCGACGCCGAAAAGGCTGCGGCCGCATAGCCCGCCGGGCCCGACCCGTAAAACAGCACGTGGTCGAACTCCTCGAGAAATCCGTCGTCGACCAGCCTGTCAAAATAGCGGTACACCGCCGGGTCACGCCACCACGTCTCACCCTCGGCGATGATGCACAGGTGCGACCAGCCCCGGGCGTTTGCCAAAGCCTGATGCGCGGGCATGTTGCCTTCGCGGCTGCGGATGTCTTCGGCCAGCTCGAAAGTCACCAATAGGATCGGCTTCTGCTCCAGAAAGAACGCCCAGTGGCGATTGCCCAAAGGCAAGAGATCGCCATTCTCGACGGTCGCAACTTCCATGGCGCGTTGCCAGTCGACAACGGCCTCAGGTCCTGGGTCTTGGACGTCCGTCATCGAGAACTTGGCTTTCCATCCTACTTGCAAGCAGTTAGCCAAGAGTTTCGCCTGTTGCGTCGATGCGAACAAGGTGCCACCGGCTTTCCGGCCTGCGCAGGCAGCGAACAACGAACCAGCATTGTTTCGTCAGGTTCCAGATTTTCCCGCTTAAGGCGAAAAGATCACGGTACGGAATGATCCGTACAACTCAGGATTGTATTCACGTTTTGCCATGCTGCCAGACAAGTTCCGCCTCGGCGCGACTGATGGCACGTGAGGCGGGTGTCATCAGAAGTTTACCGAAGATCGAACGCCATGATTCTTGCTTCATCAGCGTCAGAAACCGGTCCCTCCGCCACTGCACTGCGGCACGGTGCAATGGCCCCAAAACCAGATCGCTGTGCAACGCGCGCCGGATCTCGGCGCTGTTCAAACGCAGGATCGACGCGTCTTCGTCCTGATTGAAATTCCGTTCTACCCAATAGCCCACATCAAGCCCCGTGTCCTCGTGCACGGCACGTCCCCGGTCACATTTCAGCAAGAAGCTTTCCATCGCGCCAAGCGGATAATGGTTCAACTGGACGAGAGTGTGGTTGTCACGCCCGAAATCGGAGAAGATCCGTTTGGTAAGAAATGTATCGGACAGCGGTCGCCCGGCACCGTCAAACCAGCGCTGGGCCGCCAACCGGTCCGTCTTGGGGCTGCGCGGGCGATGCACCCCAAGTTTCGCATAGGTGCCGTCGTTGCGGTAAAGCGTCTTGAACAGCGCCGCGCGCCACGGCCAATGCAGCACGGCAGGGGCCGCAAAGGTGAAGGTTTCGGTGATCGGGCGGTCTTCATAACTGACCACGCCCGCGTTGCCGAACAGCCGCCAGGTCAGCGGAATGGCAGTCGCCTCGGGCAGAGCACCCAGCAGGGCAGTGACGGTGCGGTCGCCAACATGAATGTTGACGAACTCGTCGACGTCGATCGGCAGCAGCCAATCCGCCTCCCGCACCAACGGGTGCCGATCCGCCTGCTTCAGCGCCGCCCATTGCGGGCCACCGTCATGCGGCCCGTCATTGCGCAGGTGGGTAAGCCAGCCCATCGCGGCCAGCCGGTCCAGCATGGCATCGGTACCGTCGTCACAATCGTTGGAGAACACCAGAAAATCGGTAATGCCGCAGGCGCGGTGATGCGCCAGCCATTCCAGCAGGAATGCGCCTTCATTGCGCACCGTCAGAACGGCCGTCACCCGCATTTGCCTGCCCGTTTCATCTGTCCCCAAATATCCCCGCCAGAGGCTTCCGAAGCCACCACCGCGCGCACCGGTGCAGGCCTAGCACGGCACTCGCAGGCTGACAAAATCAGAAAAACGCCTGCAGCCCGGTGATCGCCCGCCCCAGGATCAGCGCGTGCACGTCATGCGTGCCTTCATAGGTGTTCACGGTTTCCAGGTTCACCATATGGCGTATGATCTGGTAGTCTTCCTGAATGCCGTTGCCGCCGTGCATGTCACGTGCCATGCGGGCTGCATCCAGCGCCTTGCCGCAGTTGTTGCGCTTGATGATCGAAATCATCTCGGGCGCGGCATTGGCTTCGTCCAGCAACCGACCGACCCGCAGGCTGGCCTGCAGGCCCAGCGAAATCTCGGTCATCATGTTGGCAAGCTTCAGCTGAAACAATTGCGTCTGTGCCAGTGGCCTGCCGAACTGCTTGCGGTCCAGCCCATACTGGCGCGCGGCATGCATGCAGAACTCCGCCGCGCCCATCACGCCCCAGCTGATGCCATAGCGCGCCCGATTCAGGCAGCCGAACGGACCTTTCAGCCCCTCGACAAAGGGCAACAGCGCGTCCTCGCCGACCGCAACGTCCTTCATTACGATCTCGCCGGTGACCGAGGCGCGAAGCGACAGCTTGCCCCCGATTTTCGGCGCAGACAGCCCGGTCATGCCCTTTTCAAGCACAAATCCCTTGATCTTGCCGCCATGTGCCTCGGATTTCGCCCAGACCACGAAGACATCGGCAATCGGCGCGTTGGAAATCCACATCTTTGCGCCATTCAGCACGTAGCCATTGGCCGTCTTCTTCGCCGTGGTTTTCATGCCGGAGGGGTCAGACCCTGCATCCGGTTCGGTCAGACCAAAGCAGCCGATCCACTCGCCTGAGGCGAGTTTAGGCAGAAATTTCTGCCGCTGCGCCTCGGTGCCATAGGCGTAGATCGGGTACATCACCAGACTGGACTGCACCGACATCATGCTGCGATAGCCGCTGTCGACCCGCTCCACTTCGCGCGCGATCAAGCCGTAGGCGACATAGCTTGCACCCAACCCGCCGTATTCCTCGGGGATCGTGGTGCCCAGAAGGCCCATCTCGCCCATCTCGCGGAAGATCGCGGGGTCGGTGCTCTCCTCGCGGTAGGCGGCAATCACCCGGGGTTGCAGCTTTTCCTGCGCATAGGCGCGCGCGCCATCCCGCAGCAGCCGCTCTTCCTCGGTCAGCTGGTCATTCAGGCGAAATGGATCCTCCCAATCGAACTTGGCAAGGTCGGGCGCATCTTTGGATTTCAGTTGCGGGGCATCAAGCATGGCATCCTCCGGTATCTGTTACACTTAGGATTGCATGAAACGCCGCCGCGCGCTATCGAAAGCCGGTCGCAGAGTCATGAGGAAAACTCATAATGCTACCACGCCGCTATCTGCCCTCGATCCCGTCGCTGATGGCGCTGGAGGCGGTCGGCCGTCTGGGAACCGCCTCTGCCGCTGCCGCGGAACTGGCGTTGACCCAAGGCGCGATCAGCCGCCAGCTGCAAGTGCTGGAGGACCAACTTGGCGTGCCCCTGCTGATGCGTGAGCGGCAGCGCCTGCGCCTGACCCCGGCTGCCGAGGATTACGTCCGCGAGGTGCGCCGCGCCCTGCAAACACTGGCCTCCGCCTCGCTGACCCTGCGCGCCAACCCTACGGGCGGCAGCCTGAACCTAGCCATCCTGCCCGCCTTCGGGATGCACTGGCTGGCACCGCGTCTAGCGGGCTTTGCGCAGCGCCACCCCGAGGTGACGGTGAATCTGTCCACCCGGCTGCGCCCGTTTGATTTCGCGGGCTCCGGCTTTGATGCCGCCATCCATTACGGGCGGCAGGATTGGCCGGGGGTGGACTACCTGAAACTCATGGACGAGGCGATCCTGGCGGTGGGTGCGCCCGGACTGCTTTCGGCCCCGCTTGCCGGCGCCGAGGACATCCTGCGCCTTCCGCTGTTGCAGATGGAAAGCCGCACCGGGGATTGGGGTCGCTGGCTCGCGCATCATGGGGTGGCGGGGCAAAAGCCGCCGGGCATGCTGTTTGACCAGTTCGCCACGATGACGCAGGGCGCGGTGCACGGGTTGGGTCTGGCGCTGGTGCCGACCTTCCTGATTGCGCGTGAGCTGGCCGAAGGCCGCCTGATTCCGGCCTTCGGCGGGCCAATCCCTGCCTTGGGCAGCTACTACCTCGTCTGGCCAAAGGATCAGCCGCCGCGCGCGCCCTTGGCCTCCTTCCGCCGCTGGGCCGAAGCCGAAGCGCAGAATGCCGCCTTGACCGGGCCGCAAGGTGCGGCCAAGCATGGCGTGTCCTGACCGGAGCAGACCTTGACCGCCGCCCCAACCTCCATCGACGCAGTTGAAACCATGCTGGCCGGGCAGAACTATGTCGCCTCGCGCCCCCTGGCGACGGTGGTCTTTCTGGCGCTGAAGCTTGGTCGGCCGCTGTTTCTGGAAGGCGAGGCCGGCGTCGGCAAGACCGAGATCGCCAAGGCCATCGCCACGGGCCTTGGTCGCCGTCTGATCCGGCTGCAATGCTATGAGGGGCTTGATGCGGCCTCGGCGGTGGCCGAATGGAACTTTGCTGCCCAGATGATCGCCATCCGCACAGCAGAGGCAGGCGGCGGGGCCGACCGCAACGCCCTGAAGACCGAGCTGTTCACCGAGGAATATCTGATCGAACGCCCGCTGCTGGCCGCAATGCGCCCGCAGGTGGGCGGCGCGCCGGTGCTGCTGATCGACGAACTTGACCGCACCGATGAACCGTTCGAGGCTTTCCTGCTGGAGGCATTGTCGGACTTCCAAGTCACCATCCCCGAACTTGGCACCATCAAGGCCCCCGAACCGCCCATCGTCATTCTCACCTCCAACCGCACCCGCGAAGTGCATGACGCGCTGAAACGCCGTTGCCTCTATCACTGGGTCGATTTTCCCGATTTTGCCCGCGAACTGCAGATCCTGCAGGCCCGCGCCCCCGAAGCGCAAGACCGGCTCAGCCGCGAGGTGGTGGCCTTCGTCCAGCGCTTGCGCCGCGAGGATCTGTTCAAGCGCCCCGGGGTGGCCGAAACCATCGACTGGGCGAAATGCCTGCTCGCTTTGGACTGCGTGCAACTGTCGCCAGAGGTGATCGCCGATACGCTGGGCGCCATCCTGAAATACCAGGACGACATTGAGAAACTGCAAGGCTCTGAAGCCAAACGCATCCTTGACGAGGTTCGCAAGGAGCTGCCCTCCGCTTAGGTCTTCATCCGTCCAAAAATATCCCCGCCGGAGGCATCCGCACTTTCATCCCGCACAAAGGCCCGCCATGCACCCGCCACACCTGCGCATCCTGACCGCGCATCCCGGCCTCTATGCCTATTACGACGGCCGTGTTCCCGGCTACCGCTTCGATTTGCGTGAAAACTGGGTTGATGACGGCGCGCTGTCGCTGGGAATCGCCAGCTTTGCGCTGGTGCAGGGCGATCAGGCGCTGGTTTATGACACCGGCACAACGCTCGCCCACGGCCAGGCGATCCGGGCGCATCTTGACGGGCTTGGCGTGCGGCACATGCGCGTGATCCTCAGCCATTGGCACAAGGATCATGTGGCCGGCACGGCGGCATTCGCCGGGGTGGAGGTGATTGCCACGGCCAAAACGGCGGCCCATCTTGCCGCCCGCCGGGAACAGATCGAGGGAGGGGCTGAGTGGCCGCCGATCAAGCCGCTGGTCCTGCCCACCACCACCTATTCGAACCACCTGTCGCTGACCCTTGGCACCCTCGCGGTCGAGCTGATCGAAGTGAACATCCATTCCGACGATGCCACGGTCTTGTGGCTGCCCGCCGCGCGCATCCTGCTTGCCGGTGACACGATGGAAGACACGCTGACCTATGTCGGCGAACCTGAACATTTCGCCACCCACTTGGCCGATCTTGCACGGCTCGCAGCCCTTGGCCCCGCGCATATCCTGCCCTGCCATGGCGATCCGGATATCATCGCCAAAGGTGGCTACGGGCCGGGCCTGATTGCGGCCACCGCGCGCTATGTGGGCTTTCTGGTCGCTCTGAAGGATCATCCCGAACGCGGCAATACCCCGTTGCAAGACATTCTCGCCCCAGATCTTGCCGCTGGCGATCTGCACTGGTTTGAACCCTACGCGCGGGTACACACATCGAACGTGACCGAGGTCTTGTCTGGCAATGCCCGCTAACTATGCCCCCCTCGACATCCCCGAGGATGGCAAGCTGGCCCATAACATCACCCATTTTGCCCGCGCCTTGCGCAAGGCCGGGCTGCCCATCGGCCCCGGCCGGGTGATCGACACCATCCGCGCGGTCGAAGCTGCGGGGTTCAGCCAGCGGCGCGACTTCTTTCATGTGCTGCAAGCCTGCCTTGTCAGCCGGCCCGAGGAACGCCGGGTGTTCGAACAGGTCTTTCGCCTCTTTTGGCGCGACCCGCGGTATCTGGAACACATGATGTCGCTGCTGTTGCCGCAGATCCGTGGCGTGCAGGAGGACCGCCCCGCCGAGGCCGCCGAGCGCCGCGCCGCCGAAGCGCTGCTTGACGGTGCCCAGCCGCCACCGCCAAAGCCCGACACTGCCGCCGAGGACGGCGACGAGATCGAGATCGACGCCTCGGTCACGATGTCGTCGGACGAAAGGCTGCGCACGCTGGATTTCGAACTGATGTCGATGGCCGAAATGGCGGATGCCAAGCGCATGCTGGCGCAGTTGTCGCTGCCGGTGAAGCCGCTGGTCACCCGGCGTGGCCGCGCAGCTGTGCACGGCCCCCGCATTGATGTGCGCCGCACTTTGCGCGCCAGCCTGCAGACCGGGGGCGAGATCACGGCACTAGCGCACAAGGCCCCGGCAATCCGCTGGCCGAACCTGATCGTGCTCTGTGACATTTCCGGCTCGATGTCGGATTACAGCCGGATGGTGCTGCATTTCGTGCATGCGGTGGCCAACCGCAAAGGGCAGGGCTGGGCACGGGTGCATGCCTTTACCTTCGGTACCCGGCTGACCAACATCACCCGCCATCTGCGCAGCCGCGACGTGGATGCAGCCCTGAAATCGGCGGGGGCCGAGGCGCAGGATTGGTCTGGCGGCACCCGGATCGGGGCGTCGCTCCGGGCCTTCAACCGCGATTGGTCGCGCCGGGTTCTGGGGCAGGGGGCGGTGGTCCTGCTGATCACCGACGGGCTGGACCGCGACGCCACCGATCTGCTGGGTGGCGAAATGCAGCGCCTACATCTGTCGTGCCGCCGGCTGATCTGGTTGAACCCTTTGTTGCGCTGGACCGGCTTTGCGCCAAAGGCCAGCGGCATCCGCGCCATGCTGCCGCATGTCGACAGCTTTCGCGCGGGCCATTCGATTGCCTCGCTGGAGGACCTGGGGCGTGCCATATCCGACCCCGGTGATGCCGGTGAAAAGGCACGGCTGATGGCGATGATCGGGGCCGCCTGACCGCGCTTGGCTAAGCGGCAGCCCGCCCAATGCTATCGCATTGCCGCCGGGTGATATCGCATATCGGATCAATTGGCGCTTTGTTAGGACGGGTAGAGACCCACGAGGGAACCAGATCGAATCGGTCCGCGTTACCAAGGGTCTGCCAGCAAGAGGATTTGGTATGAGAAAGCTTCTGATTTCGACCACGGCATTGTCTGTGGCGCTATCCCCGTTCAGCACGTTTCCCAGCTTTGCCCAAACCGTGGCCGAGGACGGATCGGTCATCGGCCCGGATGGATCGGTGCTCTGTGTGCCGACGGCGGAGGCCCCCTGCGATCTTGACGCGATCATGGCCATTCTGAAAGACGCAGAGGCCGCCGCTGCCGCAGACGCCGCAGCCCAAGCCGAAGCTGCGGCCGCAGCGCAAGCGGAAGCCGACGCAGCCGCAGCTGCAAAGGCCGAAGCAGATGCCGCTGCCGCCGGACAGGTAGAAGCTGATGCCGCTGCCGCTGCGCAAGCGGAAGCAGATGCTGCCGCTGCAGAACAAGCTGAAGCAGCTGCCGCAGCTGCCGCAGCGCAAGCGGAAGCAGATGCTGCCGCTGCAGTACAAGCTGAAGCAGAGGCCGCCGCTGCCGCTGCGCAAGCGGAAGCTGATGCAGCCGCAGCCGCACAGGCCGAAGCGGATGCCGCTGCCGCTGCCGCTGCCGCTGCCGCAGCGCAAGCTGAAGCAGATGCAGCCGCTGCAGCCGCTGCAGCACAGGCCGAAGCAGATGCAGCCGCCGCACAGGCCGCGGCAGACGCAGCCGCCGCCGCTGCCGCAGCGCAAGCTGAAGCAGATGCAGCCGCTGCAGCGCAGGCCGAAGCAGATGCAGCCGCCGCCGCCGCGCAAGAGCCTGTTGCTGAAGAACCGGTGGCTGAAGAACCGGTTGCCGAAGAGCCTGTGGCCGAAGAGCCTGTGGCTGAAGAGCCAGTTGCTGAAGAGCCGGTTGCCGAGGAGGCTGTAACTGAAGAGCCGGTCACCGAAGAACCTGTGGCCGAAGCGCCGGTTGTTGAAGACCCGGCTGTTCTGGCTGCTGAAGCTGAGGCGCTTGCTGCGGCTGAGGCAGAGCTTGCCATCACCGATGACGGAACCGTTGCGGACCCGGCTGCCGGCCTGAAAACCGCCGAAGTTGACGCTTCGGTGGTGGTGGAACCTGTCGATGCACCAGTCGTCAGCGAAACCGAAGTCGAAACGCTGACCGAGCTTTTGACAGCCGACCCGGCCCTTGGCGATGCGACGGCGCTGGGTGCTGCCGAAACTCTGGCCGAAGCGCCGCCTGCCGAAGGGACATCCCTGCTGGAAACCGCAGCCCCCGCCGATGCGGTGAGTGCGGTGACCGAAGTGCTGACCGAAGACAGCCGCCGCACCTCGGCTGAAGAATTTGGTGCAGCGCCGGTGGCATTGGCGAGCGGCAAGAAGAACAAACTGTCGGATCTGGAAAAGGCCGGCTTGATCGTGCTGGGGGCGCTTGTCGTCGGCGCGATCATCAAGAACAATCGGATTAACAATTCAGTCAACGAAGGCCCGGTTGGCGACAGCCGCGTCGTGTCGAACACTGGCGACCGGGTGATCGTGCTAAAGCCGGACGGCACCTACCAGGTCTACCGGGATGACGACAGCATCATCCGCCAGCCCGGATCGACAGTGCGGACTGAAACCTACCGCGACGGTTCGACCCGGACCATTGTAGAGCGTGCGGACGGCACTCAGGTCGTGACCATTCGTGACGCCACAGGCCGTGTGTTGCGCCGTGCGCAATATGACCGGCTTGGCCGCGAGATTATTCTGATCGATGATCTGGCCGAAGAAGAGGTCGTGGTGATCCGTGACCTGCCGATACCGAAAGAGCGCATCGTGATCTCCTCCAAGGACAATGACGCGGCGCTGAAGCGGGAACTGGCTGGGCTTGAGGCTGACAAGGCGGGGCGCAAGTTCTCGCTGCGTCAGATCCGCGAGATCCCGGAAGTGCGGGCGCTTGCGGCCACGATCGACGTCGAAAGCGTGACCTTCGCCAGCGGATCGGCGGCAATTGCTGCAGCCGAAGCGCGCAATCTGGCCGATCTTGGCCGGGTGATGCAGGACTTGCTGGATGAAAACCCCGGCGAGATGTTCCTCATCGAGGGCCACACGGATGCCACCGGCAAGGCTGCGATGAACCTTGCGCTGTCAGACCGGCGTGCGGAATCGGTAGCGCTGGCGCTGACGGAATACTTCGACATTCCGCCGGAAAACATGGTGATCCAAGGCTACGGTGAAACCGAACTGCTGATCGACACCTTGGAAAACGAGCCGCTGAACAGGCGGGTGGAAGTGCGCGTGATCACGCCGCTTCTGCGCAACGTGGCCCGGAACTAAGCCACCTGCCATAAGAAAGCAGCTGCGCCGCGGGCCAATGGTCCGCGGCGGTTGCATTTGCCACTGGCGGCACGGTCGCGGCGGGATCATATTCGGCGTGACGGAGGATGATCGATGACCCGAGCCGCACATGACAGCATCCCCGAGGCCGCCCTTGCCTGGCATTGCGCCGGCCAAGGGGCAGCGCTTGCGACAGTGATGGAAACCTGGGGATCAGCGCCACGTCAGGCGGGCAGCCAACTGGCGATATCCGGGTCTGGCGAAATGGTCGGCTCAGTCTCAGGCGGCTGCGTCGAGGGCGCAGTGGTCACCGAGGCGTTGGAGGCGCTGGCCGACGGGCGTGCAAGGATGCTGACCTATGGCGTCAGCGACGAGACGGCGTTCAACGTGGGCCTTGCCTGCGGCGGCACGATCCGGGTGCTGGTGGAACCGGTGGGCGAGGGGACAGAGGCGCTGCCAGAAGCACTGCTGGCCGAACTGGTGGCTGCCCGCGCCAGTGCCCGGGCCGTGGCTTTGGTGACGCGGCCCGAAGGCTGGGCCCGCACTCTTGTGTCGGCGGGGGCGGAGGCTGCGGTGGATGCGCGGCTGCGTGCTGACCGATCGGGGATGGAAGAGGACGGCCGGTTCATCGCAGTCCACAACCCGCCGCTGCGGTTGATCGTGGTCGGGGCTGTGCATATTGCCCAACCGCTTTTGACCATTGCGCGGACCTGTGGCTATGCCTGCACCCTGATCGACCCGCGCGCGGCTTTTGGATCGCACGCACGGTTTCCGGGCGAGACGATCCTGGATGACTGGCCCGATGATGCGCTGGCGACCCTTGCCCCCGACACGCGGACCGCTGTGGTGACGCTGACCCATGATCCCAAGCTTGATGACCCCGCCTTGTGCTTTGCCCTGCGCGCCCCGGTGTTCTACATCGGGGCGCTGGGCTCCAAAAAGACCCATGCCAAGCGGGTTGACCGGTTGCTGCAGGCTGGCTTCAGTGAAGCCGAGATCGCGCGGATCAACGCCCCGGTCGGCCTGAATATCGGCGCGAAAACCCCCGCCGAAATTGCTGTGTCGGTGCTGGCCCAGATTACCGCCGTGCTGCGGCAGTGATGGACTTCGGCCCGGTTCCTTTGGTGCAGGCCTTGGGTGCGGTGCTGGCCCATTCGGTTCCGCTGCCCGAAGGCCGCTTGCGCAAGGGCGCGGTGTTGACCGAAGCTGATCTCGGGCGTCTGGCCGCCGTCGGATTGAGTGAGGTCACCGTAGCCCGGCTTGGCCCGGATGATATTGCCGAGGATGAGGCGGCGCTGCTGCTGGCCCAAGCGCTGGTGCCCGGTCCGCTTGCGGCGGGGCTGAGCCTGCGGGCGGTCGGCACCGGGCGGGTGAACATACACGCCGATGTCACCGGACTGGCGGAAATTCTGCCCGCCCGCATCGATGCGATGAACGCGGTAGACCCGATGATCACCGTGGCCACCGTGCCGGAATGGCAGCGGCTGGCGCAGGGCGAGATGATGGCCACAGTCAAAATCATCTCTTATGGCGTCGCGCGGTCGGCGGTCCTGGCCGCCTGTGCGGCAGGGGCTGCGGCATTGCGGATGCGTCCGGTTGCCTTGTCGCGGACCACGTTGATCCAGACGTCTCCAGCCATGGATGACGGGGAAAAAGGCCACCGCGCCATTCAAGACCGCCTGCACCGCCTTTCGGTGACGCTTGCGCCGAAACGGGTGGTGCCGCACCAGATCGCACCATTGGCAGCCGCGATCCGCGATGCGGCGGCGTCCGGGACGGAACTGATCCTGATCCTGACCAGCTCTGCCACGTCGGACCATCGTGACGTGGCACCGCAGGCGCTGGGCGTCGCAGGTGGCGTGCTGACCCATTTCGGGATGCCGGTGGATCCGGGAAACCTGCTGTTTCTGGGCCATTTGGGGGTGATCCCGGTGATCGGCCTGCCGGGCTGCGCGCGCAGCCCGGCCCTGAACGGGGCCGATTGGGTGATGGAACGGGTGATATGCGGCGTGGCGGTCGGTCCCGAACAGATCATGGCGATGGGGGTCGGCGGGCTGCTGAAGGAAATCCCGTCGCGGGGGCGCCCACGCGAGGCCCGGGCGGATTAGACCAGTTGGATTAGACCTGCGGGGGTGGGCCGCTAATGAAAACGGGGGCCGATTGGCCCCCGCAGCCTATCCATGCTGTGGATGCCCGTCAGCGCGGGCCGATCATCATCACCATCTGACGGCCTTCAAGGCGCGGGAAAGATTCGATCTTGCCGACCTCTGCCACGTCTTCTTCAACCCGCTTCAACAGCTCCAGCCCCAGTTCCTGGTGGGCCATTTCGCGGCCGCGAAAGCGCAGGGTCACCTTGACCTTGTCGCCCTCATCCAGAAACTTCATCACCGAGCGCATCTTCACGTCGTAATCATGGGTATCAGTTCCCGGACGGAACTTGATTTCCTTGATCTCGATGATCTTCTGCTTTTTGCGGGCCTCGGCTTCGCGCTTCTGGTTCTCATACTTGAACTTGCCGAAGTCCATGATCTTGCAGACCGGCGGTTCGGCATTCGGAGAAATCTCGACCAGATCCAGCCCGGCTTCTTCGGCCAGGGCCATCGCCCGGGCAGGCGTGACCACACCAACGTTTTCGCCATCTGCGCCGATTAGGCGAATTTCCGGAGACCGGATGCGGTCATTGATTCTTGGGCCGGTTTCGCGCTGGGGCGGCGCATTGTGGGGTCTGCGGGCTATGGTGTGCGTCCTTCGGGTTGTTGTCGCTTGCGGGCGCAATCTAAACGGCTGGGCGCGCCACTTCAACCCGCGACCGGGCGTTTTTATGGCGCGAATGGGTGTCAATGCGCGGTTTTTCCTGCCGATCCTGCGCTGCGGTCTTTTCAACTGGCCGCCAAACTGCCATATCAACTGCCATCCGGATCCTTCCTCCGGTTATGGGAGTCTTAGACATGAACAGAAATGTAATCATCGGTGCCATCATTGTTCTGCTGGCCGCCGGCGGATATTATCAATTCAGCTACAAGCCGGCACAAGAAGCCGCTCAGGCTGCTGCTGACGCCGCGGCAAAGGCTGAAGAAGAAGCCGCTGCTGCTGCAAAGGCCGCGGAAGACGCTGCCGCCGCCGCCGCAAAGACCGCTGCTGACGAGGCTGCCGCCGCTGCCGCTGCCGCTGCTGATGCAGCGCCTGCCGCAGCCGCTGCACTGGACCCGGCAAACTTCAACGCCGACGCAGTTGTTGCGCTGATCGACGGATCGACCCTCGATGATGCGACGAAAACCACGCTCAAGACCGCTGTCGAAGCTGCAAGGACCAACCCGGCACTGGTGGCTGACACCATCGCTCAGGTGAAAACCGCGCTCGGCATGTAAGCCAGACGGCACTGCAAACGACAAAGGCCGCAGGGGCGATCCTGCGGCCGTTTTCATGTCTGCGCGGTCGGGTGCTCTGCTGACGATCAGATGCCGTCGCCGACGAAGGCCTTTTCGACCACATATTCCAGCGGTTCGGAATTGGCACCTTCGCGCAGCCCGAATGTCTCCAGAACCGCTTTGACGTCATGGTTGAAGGCAAGACTGCCGCAGACCATCGCACGGTCGTCTTCCGGGTCCATCGGGGCAAGGCCGAGATCGGCGAACACCTTGCCCGAGGTGAGGTTGTCGGTGATCCGGCCCATATGGTGAAACGGTTCGCGCGTAGTGGTCGGGTAGTATTTCAGCTTGTCGCCCACCATGTCGCCGATCAGCGGGTCATCCTTCAGACTTTCCACCAGCTGCCGGCCATATTCCAGCTCCGCCACCTCGCGGCAGGTGTGCATCATGATGACCTGATCGTATTTCTCATAGGTCTCCGGCTCTCGCATCAGGCTGGCGAAGGGGGCAATCCCGGTACCGGTGGCCAGAAACCACAGCCGGCTGCCCGGAAGCAGCGCGTCATGCACCAGCGTGCCCACCGGTTTGGGGCGCAGGATGATCTCGTCTCCCGGCTGGATGTGCTGCAGCCTTGACGTCAGCGGGCCGTCCGGCACCTTGATCGAATAGAACTCCAGCTCCTCATCCCAGGCGGGCGAGGCGATGGAATAGGCGCGCAGCAGCGGTTTGCCGGTGTCGCCCAACAGGCCGATCATCACAAACTCGCCGGACCGAAAGCGCAAGGACTGCGGCCGCGTCACGCGGAAGGAAAACAGCCGGTCGGTCCAGTGGGTGACGGCGGTCACGGTCTGGGCGTCGGGCAGATGCGGCTTGGCGGCGTCGGTGGTCATGGCGCGGACTTCGTTCATTTGCATGCGTTCTTTGTGTGATAGGGCGAATATGCGCCGGGGGAAAGCCTGCGTGTCAGGCGCGCAGGCGCGACTGATAGTCATGCGCGCGCCAGTCGGCGCGGAATCTCCACTGATCCTCAGGCTGGCGGGCGGCAAGGTCATCCGGGATTTCCACCGCGTCAAAGCCGACGCGCCGCGCCATGGCATATTGGTCGGCGATCACCGGGCCAAGGGCGATCAGCCTGCCGGTATAGCCCATCATCCGCAGGCGGCGCGCGATGGTAAAGGCGCGCCCATCATTGAAGGCGGGAAAGGCGACGCGGATCAGGGTCAGGGCGGGTAGATAGGGTTCCAGCAGCGCCGGATCATCGGTGTTGGCCATGTCCAGTGCGCCCTGATGGGTGGCAATGTCCGCAAAGGCGACGGTTGGCGCTTGCGTTGCGGGGTGAAAGCCAGTGTCGGTGACAAGAACGCTCATGCGGCGGACTCCGTTTTGGTCAGGGGGACGCGAACGGCCTTGCCGTCAATGAAGTGAATGCCGCATTCGACCTTTTCGCTGCCGCGCCAACGACCTGCGCGGGGATCTTCGCCCGGTTTCACCGCCGTGGTGCAGGGGGCGCAGCCGATTGAGGGAAAGCCCTTGGCCACCAGCGGATGGCGGGGAAGCCGGTTCTCGACCATGTATTCTTCGATATCTTCACGGCCCCAGTGGGCCAGCGGGTTCACCTTGATCCGGGTGTCACCTTCCGCCTCAAAGAACTCCACTGATCCGCGGCTGGTGCCTTGATAGCGTTTGCGACCGGTGATCCAGCCGTCAAAGGAGGACAGCGCCCGCTCCAGCGGTTCGACCTTGCGCACGTTGCAGCAAGCGTCGGTGTTGAACTGGTGCAACGTGTTGTCGGGGTCTTCAAACGCCACACGGGGTTGGGCGGCGCGGATGGTGCGCAGATCGCACAGGTGCAGCTTCTCGGCCACCTCGCGCTGGTAATCCAGGGTTTCGGGAAACAGCATCCGGGTGTCGATGAACAAGACCGGCGTTTCCGGCGCGATCACGCTGACAAGGTGCAGCAAGACCACCGATTCCGCGCCGAAAGACGACACCAGCGCCACTTGGCCCAGATCAGCGTCGTTCAGCGAATGCTCCAGCACCGCCGTCGCTGAATGGTGGCGATAGCGGGCATTCAGCGCCGCGACCCGGTCGGCCACCGCACCTAAATGAAGATCACGCGGCATCCTGGGCTCCCTCGGCCCCGTAAAGGGCCAGCTTGAACGGCGTAAGCCCGACGCGGCGGTAGGCTTGCAAGAAGGTCTCGGTCGGCTCTGTCCGCAGGGCCAGATAGGCGCGCAGAATGCGCTCAATCGCAGGGGTGATCTCTTCGTAAGAAAAGCCCGGCCCGATCTTGTCGCCAATCACCGCGGTTTCGGTGCCGTCGCCGCCCAGCGTGATCTGGTAATTCTCCACCCCGGCGCGGTCCAGCCCAAGGATGCCGATATGGCCGACATGGTGGTGCCCGCAAGCGTTGATGCAGCCCGAGATCTTGATCTTCAGGGGACCAATCTCATGCTCCAGTTTCAGCGCTTCGAAATGCAGCGCCAGTTCTTGTGCCACGGGGATCGAGCTGGCCGTGGCCAGACTGCAATAATCCATGCCGGGGCAGGCGATGATGTCGGACAATAGCCCGACATTGGCGGTGCCAAGCCCCGCCTGCATCAACGCCGCATGCACGGCCGGCAGGTCGGACTTGTGGACATGCGGCAGGATCACGTTCTGCTCATGGCTGATGCGCAGGTCAGAATAGCCATAGGTTTCCGCAAGATCCGCCATCAGCCGCATCTGGGCACTGGTCGCGTCGCCGGGGGTTTCGCCATGCGCCTTCAGGCTGATGGTGACAATGGCGTATTGCGCATTGCGGTGTTGGGCGAGGTTCGTGTCGGCCCAGGCGCGGAACGTCGGGTCGGCCTTGTAGAAGGCGTCATAGGCATCGACCGGCGCGTTACGAAAGGCCGGCGGGGCAAAAGCCTCGGTGATTTCGGCCAAAAGCTTGATGTCGTTGCCGTGGAATTCAGGGCGCAGGTCGGCAAAGCGGTCTTCGATCATCCGGGTGATCTCTTCCACCCCGGTCTCAAACACCGTGATCTTGATGCGCGCCTTGTACTTGTTGTCGCGCCGCCCGAGCGTGTTGTAGACGCTGAGCACCGCTTCAACGTAGGGCAACAGGTCGGCCACGGGCAGGAAATCACGCACCGTATGGCCGATCATCGGGGTGCGGCCAAGGCCACCGCCGACCATCACCTCGAACCCCGGTTCGCCCGCGGCATTGCGGTGCATGCGCAGGCCGATGTCATGCGCCTTGGTCACGGCGCGGTCATTGGGGCTGCCGGTGATGGCGATCTTGAACTTGCGTGGCAGGAACTGAAACTCGGGATGGTCAGTGGACCATTGGCGCAGCAGCTCGGCATAGGGGCGCGGATCTTCGATCTCATCGGCGGCAGCCCCGGCGAAATGGTCAGCGGTGACGTTGCGCACACAGTTTCCGCTGGTCTGGATCGCGTGCATTTCCACATCGGCCAGCGCGCCCAGGATTGCGGGCACGTCGGGCAGTTTCGGCCAGTTGAACTGGATGTTCTGCCGGGTGGTAAAGTGGCCATAGCCCTTGTCCCAAGTGTCGGCAATCAGCGCCAGTTGCCGCATCTGCCGCGGACTGACGGTACCGTAGGGAATGGCCACGCGCAGCATGTAGGCATGCAGTTGCAGATACAGCCCGTTCATCAGGCGCAGCGGACGAAATTCGTCTTCGGTCAACGAACCGTCAAGGCGGCGTTCCACCTGCTGGGTGAACTGCGCCACGCGCGACCGCACGAAGGCCTCGTCGAAATCGGAATAGGAATACATGCGCTCGCCTCAGCTCGTCAGATCGGCCTGTTTGCCGTGGTTATAGTTGGAGGGGCCGCGGGTGCGGAACTCCTCGCGGAAATGCGTTGGTTCAGGGCCGTTCGACCCGGCCTTTGCATCGGCGAGATAGGCGCCGACGACAAGCAATTTCTGCGCGGACGCATGCAAAAGCCGCATCTGGGCATGGGCCTCATCCTCGATCAACTCGGCTTTGGTGTGCAGGGGGGACCACTGGTCATCGGCGGTCAGGTAGACGACATCGCCTTCGCGCAGCAGGTTGGCAGTGACGATCTTCGGGGTGAATCGACGGCTCATGCGCGGACCTCCTTCAATGTTGACAGGGCAGCGGCGGCGCGGCGCGGGGCAAGGCCGAACAGGATCACTGCCGGGCCTTGCGCCTTGGCCGCTGCTTCGGGCAGGGTGGCAAGGGTGGCGGGGATCACCCGCTCCTCAGGCCGCGAGATGTATTCGACAACGGTAACAGGCGTATCACCGCTGGCGCCGTGCATCATCAGGCGGCCCTGAATGAAGCGGGCCGATTTCTTGCCCATGTAGATCGCCGCCACTTCGCCCGGACGCGCCAGACCGCGCCAGTCCTGTTCGGCAAACCCCGCCATATCGTGGCCGGTAAGGATACGCAGGCTGGCGTTGCGCCCGCGCCGGGTCAGCGATTGGCCGATGCTGGCTGCGGCCACAGTGGCAGAGGTCAGGCCGGGAAGGATGGTGAAGGTCAGACCCGCCGCTTCCAGCGCCTCGATCTCCTCGTCCAGGCGCCCGAAGATGCCGCAATCGCCGCCCTTCAGCCGCACCACGCGCTTGCCGGTCAGCGCACGTGCGACAATGGCTGCATTGATTGTGGCCTGCGCGGTCGAGGGACCGAAACCTTCCTTGCCGACATCGACGCGGGTCACATGCGCGGGGATCAGCGCCAGCACCTGCGATCCGACCAGCCGGTCATGGATCACCACCTCGGCCTCGGTCAGCGCGCGGTAGGCGCCCAATGTCAGATGCGCAGCCGCACCGGGGCCTGCGCCAACAAAGGTAACCGGGGACAGGGCGGGTAGGCGGGACATGACGGAATTTCCTTGAATTAGACCCTCAATATAGAAGATTTTCCCGGCCTGAGGCGAGGGGGCCTTGCAGATAAGGATGTTTGTTCCGATACTGCCCCGGATCGGAACGTGGTTCCGCAAGCGGAAGGATCAGGCGAATGGCTGCCCAGCTGGATGATCTGGACCGGAAAATCCTGTCCGAACTGCAAACCGATGCCGAGCAATCGCTGGACGAGATTGCCCGCAAAGTCGGCTCCTCCAAGACCCCGGTCTGGAACCGCATCCGCCGGATGAAAGAGCAGGGCGTCATCACCCGGCAGACCGCGATTCTTGATCCTGAGGCATTGGGGCTTGAGGCGTGTTTTTTCGTGCTTATCCGCACCAGCGAACACGAGGCAGAATGGCAGCGCAAGTTCCTGAACGCCCTGCGGTCCCGCCCTGAGGTGCTGGAGGCGCACCGGCTGGCGGGCGACATCGACTACATCCTGAAGGTAAGGGTCAAGAACGCGCGGGCTTACGATACGTTTTATCAGGCGCTGATTTCGGAGGTGCGGATCTACAACGTGACTGCGCTGCTGAGCATGGAAGAGATCAAATCGACGACCGTATTGCCTTTGTGACTGCAAGCCGGGGGCCAGCCCCCGGACCCCCGGGATACTTGGGGAACAGGAAGCCATTCAGCGTTAGGTATTGACCATCAAGCGCTGCAACCCGTGGAAATGGTAAACGTCTGCATAGCGCGGTGGCTCTGCCAGACGCAGGCTAGCGTGGCGCTGGAACAGGATCGGCAATGCGGTCTGCAGTTCCAGCCGGGCCAGAGAGGCGCCCACGCAGAAGTGCAACCCGGCCCCGAAGCTTGCGTGCGGCTTGATGCGACGGTCAGGCTGAAACCGGTCAGGATGATGCCACTGGCCGGGGTCGCGGTTTGCCGCAGCCAAGAGCAGCGCCACGCGATCGCCGCGCCGGAAGGTATGCCGCATCACCTCGACATCTTCATAAGCCCAGCGGGTGAACATGTGCAGCGCCGGATCAAAGCGCAGGATTTCCTCCACCGTGCCCTCAACCGCCTCGGGTGCGAGCAGCTGCGGGGACGTGGCGCCCTCTAGCAGCGCCTTCACCCCGTTGCCGAAGGTGTGCACGGTCGCCTCATGACCGGCGTTCAGCAAAAGGATGCAGGTGGAGATCAGCTCTTCGGTCGAAAGCCGCTGGCCCTCGCTTTCGGCAGCGATGAGGTGGGTGATCAGGTCGTCGGCGGGCCGGGCGCGGCGTTCGGCGATGTAGCCGGTGAGGAAGGCCACGAAGGCCTCTGTCGCGCCTATGGCGGCGGCTTCCATCGCGGGCGTGCGGCTGGCCTGATACATGCCGACCATCGCGTTGGACCAGCGCAACAGATCGGGGGCCATCGCTTCGGGCACGCCCAGAAGCCGGGCGATGATGATTACCGGCAGCGGCTGGCCGAACGCTTGCAGCAGGTCAAACGGGCCGGACGGAAAGCGGTCGACCAACTGGTGGCTCAGGCTTTCGATCTCGGGCTGCAGGGCGGCAATCCGGCGCGAGGTGAAGGCCCGCAAGACAAGGCTGCGCAGGCGGGTATGGCGCGGCGGCTCCAGCTCCAGCATCGAATGCGCCTCGACCGCAAAGAACGGCACAAGATGCGGGGGGAAGACGGGGGTCAATTCAACGGGCGCTTCGCGGCCGAAACGGCGGTCGCGGAAGATGGCGTTCACGGCAGCCGCATTGCCGGTGCAAACCATCCCATACTCGGCCCAGCGAAAGAACGGCCCATGACTGCGGGCGGTCTCGTAAAACGGATAAGGGTCTTGCACGAACCTGGGGTCTTGCGGAGATTGCGACAGCGTTTCCATTGACTTACCGGGTCACCTTCAACAACCCCTGCGCCACCAGCGCCCCTGTCACGACAACCACCGCCCCCGCGGTTTGCCACCAGTTCCACGCGCCCCCAAGCGCAAACACGATTGCCATCACATAGAACGGCACCGCATTCATATGCAGGCTGGCCGCCCCGATGCCGATGCGCCCGACCGAAATGATCCACAGCAATTGACTGACCGCCATTGAGCCAATGCCGAAGATCGCAAGTCCCGCCATCTCGTTCATCCCGATGGCTGACCAGTCCGGCCAGGCGTCCCGTATCACGCCATCGGCCAGCGCTGCGACCAGCATCACTGCCGCCGCCCCTGTCACCGTCACCGTGCTGCGACCAAGCGCCGTCATCTGCGGCAAGGCCCGCACCGTTTCCCGCGAGCCCCAAGTATAGCACAGCACCGATGCCAGTGCCGCCAGCGCCCCGAATCCAAGGTTGACCGACGTCATCCCGCCCGACAGCCCGATCAGCCCCCCGGCCAGCGACAATACCAGCCCCAGCACCACCGCGCGCGTCAACGGCCGCCGGTCAGCCACACATTCCAGCGCAATCCCCGCAACCGGCATGATGGCGGTGACGATGGCGACCGTAACCGCATCGGTCAGCGTCAGCGCGATGATCACGAAAAACGACGCCAGCCCAAGCGCCACAAAGCCAACCCAAGCACCGCGCAGCCAGTTGGCGTGGCGCAGGCCCTGGGTCCCTTCGACGGCCCACCAGATCGGCAGCAGCACCAGTGCTGCAAGCGTCGCCCGCCCTGCCGTAAGGGCAATCGGTGGCATGTGCGGCACGATCAGATCAGCCGCGGGCAAACCTGCAGCCCACGTCACCATCGACGCAAGACAGATCAGATTGGCCGAAAGAAGCGAGCGGCGTGCCGCAATGTCAGTGAGTGTCATGGGTCAGCCTTAGCGCCACAGGTGCTGAAATGCTGTCATGCGCGCGACAGCCGGTGTCGTCGAAAGAACGATGCGGAAATCGTTTCGTCAGGTGCCCAGGGCTGCCACGATTGCTCCAAAATCTGCGGCCTTCAAGCTCGCCCCGCCCACCAGCGCACCATCGACATCGGGCACGGCAAAGATTTCTGCGGCGTTGGACGGCTTCACCGACCCGCCATACAGCAGCCGCACCCCGGCTGCCTCGACCCCGATCCGGGCGGTCAGGCGGGCACGGATGAAAGCATGCACCTCGGCAATCTCGGCAAGGGTCGGTGTGCGCCCGGTGCCGATCGCCCAGACCGGCTCGTAAGCCACGACCAGCGAGGCCGCCACCGCACCCGCAGGCACCGATCCGTCCAACTGCCCGCCAATCACCGCCAGCGTGCGGCCCGCGTCACGCTCGGCCTCGGTCTCGCCGACGCAGACAATCGCGACCAGCCCCGCAGAAACCGCCGCCACAGCCTTGGCCTGCACCAATGCATCCGTCTCGCCATGATCGGTGCGGCGCTCGGAATGGCCGACGATCACATGGCTGGCCCCGGCATCCTTCAGCATGATCGCAGAAATGTCGCCGGTATGCGCACCAGATGCCTTGGGGTGGCAATCCTGCCCGCCCACACACAGCGCGCTATCCTTTGCGAGGCTGGCCATATGCCCGATCAGCGTGGCGGGCGGGCACAGCAGCATCTCACAGGCCGGGGCAGGGTGCGCAGCGATCAGCGCCTGAACCTCGGCCAAAGCCGCCGCCGTGCCGTTCATCTTCCAGTTTCCCGCTGCAAGCTTTTTCATCGCCAGTCTCCCCCAAAGGTACCGCAAGGCGTAGCGCCTCACCTGCAAAAGGGAAAGACCTGTGCCCTTCCCTTTCCACAAATATCCTCAGGGGGTGAGCCGGAACGGCGAGGGGGCGGAACGCCCCCTAACCCCGAGCCAAAGCGCCTTGGCGCTGCGGCGAGACAAACGGCTTGCGGCTCTGCCGCTCCGCCCGGAACTCGTCAGGCGCCGAAACCCGTCAGACGGCCGCAAACCCGTCAGGCGGCGGGCTGGTCCTTGAACTTGATCGATTCGCCGCATCCGCAGGCTTCGGCCACATTCGGATTGCGGAACTTGAACCCGGCCTCCAGAAGCCCGGTTTCATAGTCGATCTCGGTGCCGATGAGGAACATCTGCGCCATGGGTGCAATCATCACCCGCGCTCCGTCCTGTTCCACCACCTCATCCAGCGGGTTCATCGAGGACACGTAGTCCATCGTGTATTCCATCCCCGCGCAGCCGCCCTTCTTTACGCCAATGCGCAATCCGGTCGCGCTTTGCTTTTCCATCAGTCGCGCGATCTGGCGACTGGCGGATGGGGTGATGGTCACTGCTGCTTTGCCGGGAATGCCGAACATGGAAACCTCGCTTTTCCTCTAGTTAAGGTAGCAGATCGGGAATTCCAAGAGAAGGCAGCAGTTTCATCATCCAGATGACGCCCGCCGAGACTGCAATCGCCCAACCGAAAGAGGCCAGCGTGCCGATGATCACATATTCGCTGAGCTTGCCTTCATCCTTGACCGCGCCAAAGCGCAGAACCGATTTTGCCGCGATCAGAAAGCCGATCCCGGCGGCTTGCCCGGTCAGCACCAGCAGATAGATCAGCCCGCGTTCCAACGTTCCGATGACCCGGCCACCGTTGCGCAGGCCCGCCGGTGTGGCATCTGCCCATGGCTGCATCAACAGGCCCACCGCAAAGCCGCCCGCCTGGGTTGCCAGGATCAGCCCTGCCAGGGCCAGCATCACACTCGGAAGCCATTGAATGCTTGCCCAGATCCCCCCAGACCACAGGTCTGGCTGGAACATTGCCAGCGCAACAATGCTCGCCAGATGCGCCGCCTGATCCGCCAGAAACGGGCCCAGACGGTTCGGGAAATACCCCGCCTTGACGGCATCAACCACCATGTGCACCCCGGCCAGCGCAAAGATCAGCGGATGCAATGATCCGGTGATCAGGATCGCAGACGCCAGCACCACCGCGATATGCGCCAGCATGGCCGTGGGCCGGCTTTTGTTCGCGACCATCCAGTCGGTCTGAAACAGGAAATCGGCGAGGGCATGGGCGAGGAGCAGGGCTGTGAGGGTTTGGATCATGCGTTATGTCCGTCTTCGTTGCTGGTGTCCTCAAAAAAGGTTTCGGTAAGCTTGATCGCGTCTAGAATCGGACCATACCCTGCACCGGTCAGTCGCAGATTTAGGGCTTGGCGTGTGATACCAAGTTTCGCGGCAATGGTTGCTTGCGTCTGATTGTCATTTTTAAGCGCGATGGCGATTGCCTCTGCTTGCGCGTGGCTCCACCGCCGAGCGATGAAGCCCAACATTGGCAACATTGCAGCGTCAGACCACTCGATCACGCCACGCAGTCTTTCGGCCCTTGCCGATTGCCCGAGTCCAGCGACTGCGTCACCCGCAATCATCATTGCTTGATCTCTCGTG
>NZ_JANMET010000229.1:0-8675 GCF_031377265.1 Tabrizicola sp.
GCCATCAGTGGCACCACGTTGCTGATATCGTCGAAATCGTGCAGGTCCAGGATCACCCCCGCCGCCCGCGCCATCGCGGGCAGGTGCAGCACCAGGTTGGTCGACCCCCCCGTCGCCATCAACCCGACGATACCGTTCACATAGGCGCGCTCGTCCAGGATCTCGCCCACCGGACGGAAGTCATTGCCAAGCGCGGTGATCTCCGCCGCCCGCTGCACCGCTGCGGTGGTCAGGGCGTCGCGCAACGGTGTTCCCGGGTTCACAAAGCTCGCACCGGGCAAATGCAGGCCCATGAACTCCATCAGCATCTGGTTGGTGTTCGCGGTGCCATAGAACGTGCAGGTGCCGGGGCCATGATAACTTGCCATCTCGGCCTGCATCAGATCATCGCGCGTGGCCTTGCCTTCGGCATAAGCGTTGCGCACCCGCGACTTTTCGTCATTCGGCAGGCCCGACGGCATCGGCCCCGCAGGCACAAAGACCGTAGGCACATGGCCGAAAACCCCAGCCGCGATGATCAGGCCCGGCACGATCTTGTCGCAGACGCCCAGATACAGCGCGGCATCAAAGGTGTTGTGGCTCAACGCCACGCCGGCGGCCAAGGCGATCACGTCGCGCGAAAACAGCGACAGCTCCATCCCCGCACGCCCCTGCGTCACGCCATCGCACATCGCAGGCACGCCGCCTGCAACCTGCGCCGTAGCCCCCGCCTTGCGCGCCGCCGCGCGGATCAGGTCCGGATACCGCTCGAACGGTTGATGCGCCGACAGCATGTCATTGTAGGCCGTCACGATCCCGATGTTCGGGGCGCGGCTGGACACAAGCGTATCCTTGTCCTCAGCCATTGCTGCATAGGCATGTGCCTGGTTGCCGCACGACAGGTGCGACCGCGCCGGCCCATCCGCAACCGCCTGCGCCATGCGGGAAAGATAGCCGCTCCGGCTTGCCACAGAGCGGGCGCGGATTCTGTCAGTAACACGGTCAATCATCGGGTGAAGCGGCATGGCGTCCTCTGTCTCGATCTGTTGGGCAGCTTATAACAACACATGTTAGCGCTAACAACCACAATACTCCGCCAGCGATACAATCCATTTCCCTTGAGGTTGCAATGGCTGGCTCGGAAACAATGCCACGCAAATGCCGTCGTATGGTCAGGGGATATGCTGATCAAGGCCAATATCCAGCCAGACTTATGCGACTTTAAGCATCAATAGCCCCTGCATTGGAGTAGACGTAATGAACAAAGTGATCCTGATCCCTGCCGTCGTTGGTGCAATTCTGGTTGCAGCCACTGTGTTCGCAGGCCCGCGTGGCGCTCAGTCCGACGCCGATGCGAACTCTGCGCCGAACCGCGCCCTAGCTTACCAGATTGCAGTCCAGAACTGAATATCGACCCCCGGCCCAGCCCGCCAAATCGGCGCCCCCGTGAACCAACGCGTTCACCGGGGCTTGCGCTGGCCTGATTGCCTGACCTAGAGGGGGAGGGCAACCAGAGGGCCAGCCATGACCGATGCCACCAGCCGACCAATCGTCCGACTGAAGCCAAAGGCCGAGGCGCGGGCCATTCGCCACGGGTTCCCTTGGGTTTACGCCGACGAACTGGTGACCGACCGTCGCACCTCGTCGCTTGCGCCCGGCACGCTTGCCGTCCTGGAAGATGACGAGCGGCGGCCTCTGGGCCTGGTCACCGTCAACACCAAGTCGAAAATCATCGCCCGGATGCTGGACCGCGATCCAGAGGCTGTGATTGATCAGCCATGGTTCGAGGCCCGGCTGAAAAAGGCCCTGGCGCTGCGCGACCGGCTTTATGACCAGCCGTTCTACCGCCTTGCGCATGCCGAATCCGACGGTCTTCCCGGCCTGATCATTGATCGCTATGGCGATGTGGCGGTGGTGCAACCCAACGCCGCCTGGGCCGAGGCGCATCTGGAACCGCTGCTAGCGGCGCTTGTCGCCCTGACCGGGGTGACGACTGTGGTCAAGAATGGCACCGGGCGCTCGCGCGGGCTTGAAGGTCTGGCCGAAGAAACCGCAGTCGTTCTTGGCCAGATTACCGCGCCGCTGCCGGTTCCGATGAACGGCGCCACCTACATGGCCGATGTGCTTGGCGGCCAGAAGACTGGCCTGTTCTTCGACCAGCGTCCGAACCACGCCTTCGCCGCCCGGCTGGCCAAGGGTGCGACGGTGCTTGATGTGTTCGCCCATGTCGGCGGCTTTGCCCTTGCGTCCCTTGCGGCGGGTGCGGTGTCCGCCCTCGCCGTCGATGCCTCGGCACCGGCCTTGGCGCTGGCGGTGCAAGGCGCTGAAAGCTCCGGCTTTGCCGATCGCTTTGCCACCCGCCAAGGCGATGCCTTCGATGTGCTTGAGGCGCTGGCGCTGGAAGGGCAGCGGTATGATCTGGTGATCTGCGATCCGCCCGCCTTTGCCCCCGCCAAACCGGCCCTTGAGGCAGGTCTGCGCGCCTACGAACGGCTGGCCCGGCTGGCCGCGCATGTCGTGGCACCGGGCGGCTATCTGGTGCTGTGTTCCTGTTCGCACGCCGCTGATCTGCAGGCTTTCCGCAACGCCTCGGCGCGTGGCATCGGGCGCGGCGGGCGGCGGGCGCAGCTGATCAACACCGGCTTTGCCGGGCCGGATCATCCGATGCTGCTGCAATTGGCGGAAAGCGCTTACCTCAAGGCCCTGTTCTTCCGGCTGGATGGTTGACGCCGCGATGAAGGCGGTTCTCGACGCCTGCGTGCTTTACCCCACCGTGCTGCGCGAGATTCTGCTCGGTGTTGCCGCGGCTGGCCTTTACGACCCGGTGTTTTCCGACCGGATCTTGCGGGAATGGACCCGCGCCACCGCCAAGCTTGGCCCGGTGGAACAGGCGGTTGCCGAAGGCGAGGCGGCCCTTGTCCGCGCTGCCTTTCCCCGCGCGATCATCCGCGAACAACCGGGCATCGAAGCGCGCCTCATGCTACCCGACCCGAATGACGTGCATGTGCTGGCGGTGGCGATTGCGGGCCATGCCGATGCCATCGTCACCTACAACGCGGTCGATTTCCCGGGCCATGTCCTCGCCGCCGAAGGTCTGACCCGCCGCGATCCTGACGGATTTCTCTGGGAACTGCATTCGCGCCATCCGGCCCAGGTCAGCCAGATCGTCGAGGCGGTTCGCGCCAAGGCCGAGGCGCTCTCTGGCGCGCCGATGCCGCTCAAGGTGCTGTTAAAGCGCGGTCGCCTGCACCGGCTGTCAAAGGCGCTTCACGCGTCCTGAAGCCAGCGCGCCTCGTTGGCCTTGATCGCCGCGATGCGGTCCTCAACCTTCGGGTGGCTCATCAGCCACGCGGGCACACCTTCGGCATGGTTCGCCGTCAACGCCCCCAGCTTGGCGAACAGGCTTTTCTGCGGCCCCGTTCCGATGCCCGATTTGATCAGCAAAGCCGTGGCATAAGCATCCGCCTCGAACTCGTCGCGGCGCGACAGGCGGGCCATCAGTGCCGAGGAAATCAGATTGGCGATCCAGATGCCGATAAAGGGCAGGAACCGGTTCAACAGCGCCGACAGCATCACGAAGACCGCGTTCTGCCCGGTGAAATCGATCATCCGCCGCCGGACATGCCCTAGCGCCACATGCCCCATCTCATGCGCGATGACGCTGGCCATTTCCTCGGCGGTCACCTCGCCCCGCATCTTGCGGTTCAAAAACCCCCGCGTCAGGAAGATCCGTCCATCCGGCGCAGCAAGGCCGTTCACCGCCTCTACCTCGAACACATGCACCTTGATCGCGGGGATCTCCAGCACCGCCGCCATCCGGTCGGCCAGCCGGGTGATCGACGGATCGGTCAGCGGTTGCGACTTCTGGTCCAGCATATTCTGCGTGCGCCAAACCGAAAAGCGCATCATCAAAAACGCATAGGCCACAACAAGGATAAGGGGCAGAAGCTTGATCATGCTGTGCAATATGGGGTTCGGCGCATCGGTTTAAAGCCCCTGCCGGGTCGCGATGAACAACCAGTAGCCCAGGATCACCACGCCCGCGCCCCCGGCCACGACACCCAAGACCGATCCCAGCATTGTGCTTGCCGCCGCGACGTTGCCGGCAAAGACGTAACCCCCACCGACATAGATCGCCGCCCAGACCGCCTCGCCCACCACGCCAGCACCAGTGAACTTGCACCAGCCATAGCCGGTGCTGCCTGCGGTCAGGTTGACCCAAGGCCCCAGCGGGCTGAACAGCCAGCGCGTCAGGAACACCGCCATCAGGCCACGCTGGTCCATGATTGCGACGGCACGGTCCAACACCTTGTCGCGTGCCGGATCGTGGCGCAGCCGTGCGATCATCCGCGCCCCGAACCGCTTGCCCGCCCAATAGCCCAGCTGGTCCCCGGCAATTCCGCCCGCCGCCGCCGCCGCAAACACCGGCATCAGCGCCAGATCGCCCGCCGCCACAAACCCGCCTGCCGTCAGCATCAGGATCGAGGCGGGCAGCGGCAGCGCCAGGCAGGACAGGAACGTGGTCGCCGCCAACAGCCACAACCCGTATTGCGGCACCAGTGCCAGCAGCCAGTCGGTCATTCCCCCGGTTCCCCGGCCCGCAGTGCTGCGACCGCGCGCTCCACCTCGGCAATGACAGCGTCCACCGGGACCCCGCGATCCCGCGCGATCTCGCGCAGGGGTTGCGGATGACCTTTGGCCTCGGGCAGGGGCAGACCGGCCGCTGCGTCCAGCGCGCGCGGGTCAACGCCCCAGGACCGCGCCACATATCCGACCGTCATCCACGGCTCGACCGGCACCTCCCGGTGCGTTTGCCAGTAGACCGCCTGCACCACGATGCGCACCGCAAAGAACAGCGTCACCGCACAGGCCATAAGAAAGGCCGAGGTCAGCCACGGCCGCGCCCGCCAGATCCTGATCATCGCAGCTCCCTGATCCCCTTGCCGATCCCTGCCAATGTCATCGGCACCATCTTTCCGTCGAAAATCTCGCGGATCAACCGGGTCGAATGGCTGTGCGACCAGCCCGCCTCACGCACCGGGTTGATCCACAGATGCTGCGGCCACGTCTGACAGACGCGCTGCAACCAGACTTGCCCGGCCTCGGCGTTCCAATGCTCGTTGGCGCCGCCGGGGTGCAGAATCTCGTACGGGCTCATCGCCGCATCGCCCACAAAGATGCATTTGTAATCATGGCCGTAGGTGCGCATCACCTCCAGCGTCGCGGTCTGCGCATCCCAGCGGCGGCGATTGTCCCGCCACACGCCTTCGTAAATGCAGTTGTGAAAGTAGAAGGTCACAAGGTGCTTGAATTCGGCCCTGGCTGCCGAAAACAGCTCCTCCATCACCTTGACATAAGGGTCCATCGACCCGCCGATATCCAGAAACAGCAGCACCTTCACCGCATTTCGCCGCTCTGGTCGGGTCTGCACATCCAGCCAGCCGTGTTCCGCCGTGGCGCGAATGGTGCCTTCCAGATCGAACTCCTCCGCCGCACCATCGCGCGCCCATTTGCGCAAGCGGCGCAGCGCCAGTTTGATGTTGCGGGTGCCCAGTTCGACATCGCCGTCCAGATTGCGGAACTCGCGCTTGTCCCAGACCTTGACCGCGCGCTGGTGGCGGCTTTGGTCCTGCCCGATCCGCACGCCTTCGGGGTTGTAGCCATAGGCGCCAAACGGCGAGGTGCCCGCCGTGCCCACCCATTTCGAGCCGCCCTGATGCCGGCCCGTCTGTTCGGCCAACCGCGCGCGCAGCGTCTCCATCAATGCCTCGAACCCGCCAACCGCCGCAATCGCGGCGCGCTCTTCGGCGCTCAGGTGCTTTTCGGCCAGCTTTTCCAGCCAGTCACGGGGCAGGTCGATCGCGTCCAGCACCTGCTCGGCGGTGATTGTCTCCAAGCCTTTGAAGGCGCTGGCAAAGGCGCGGTCGAACCGGTCAAGGTGGCGTTCGTCCTTCACCATCACGGTGCGCGCCAGATAGTAGAACCCCTCAGGGTCATAGGTGGCCAGCCCTGCGGCCACGCCCTCCAGAAAGCTCAGATATTCGCGCAAGGATACCGGCACGCCTTCCTTCCGCAGGGTCTGGAAGAAGGGCAGGAACATCGGCGTTACCTCAGAAGCAGCCGCTCAAGCAGGATCGTCAGGAACAACCCCACAAGGCACAGCGCAATTCCGTAACCGGCGGCATATTGCGCCATGTCCGCTGGCTTGCCACCACGCTTGCGGGCGGTAAACGCACCGATCAGGGCCCCCAGAACAAACCCGCCGATAACGATCATGACGCCCCTTTCCAAGGGCAGTCGCCGCCCTGAACCTAGCTTTTGGTGCCGCGCTTGGCCACGGTTGCAATATCGCGCATCCGGGCCTTGACCACGGCCTCGCTGCCAAAGCCATAGCGCGCCCAAGGCTGACTGTCGAGCCGCAGCGCCGCCGCAGCTGCAGGGTCACCCAGCTGCTCCAACGCCTCTGCCTTCAGCAGCATCAATGTGGCAAGAAGTGCCGCATTTTCATGGCGTTGCACAACCGGAATTGCCTGATTGGCCAGCCGCAGCGCGTCTTGCGGATTACCAGATGCCAGTGCCATTGCGGTCAACTGCATCTCGATATGGGCGACATGCACATCGCCGCCCGGCTGGCGCGAATAAATTGCAGCCGCCGCCATGAATTCGGCTTGGGCGCGGGTGCGATCTGTGCCCGCCGTCATCCGTGCCACCGCGAAATGGCTAAAGGCCATGCGGTTGTCGGTCCAGCCCGCGGACTTGGCGATGCTCAAGGCCCGCTCCGCCGCCGTGCGCCGTGCCGCAAGCGACCCCTGTTTGCCAAGCGACGTCTCAATTGCCACCGTCCATGCGCGCGGCGTAGGCCCAGCCCGGTCGACCCCCATGCCCGCCCCGCCGGGGTTCAACGCGGCCACCACACCCGGCACCACTATCGCCACCGCGTCGCGCGTCATCCCCGACCGCAACTGCGGCGCATAGTAAATGCGCAGCATCAGCATGTCGAAATCAGTGAGGACGGTGTTGAAATTGTCATCGTTGAACACCGAATCCGGCAACCGGTACAGATCGTTCAGCGGCCCCAGCGCCTGCGCCACCTCCTCGTGCAGGCAATCGCGCACCTCTTGCGGGCTGGTGTCGCTTGGCACAAAGATCGCGGCGCGCGTGCGCACCTGCACCGTACCCCAATCCACCGCGTTGGTTCCCCGTCGCGACCGATACTCGGCCAGTGAAGACACATTCGGCACCACAAAACACGCAGCCGACGGCGCCACCCTCTGCAATGCCGATTTTGGCGAGAATTCGATGGTAATGGCGGGCACCTCGCCCGGTGCCGCAGCGGCAACATTCAGCCCCGCTTCGCCCTGCAGCCGCGCGATCAGCACCGCAAGATCCCGCGCAGCACCAGCTGGCACACTCCCCGCCAGCCCGATGGTCACATTACCTTCAAACCGGCTCAGCGTATCAAGACCGCGGCCGTTCTCCATCGCAAAGGTCAGATCCAGAAAGTCGCGGGTGATTGACGCATTGCCATGCGCAACCGCGCCGGCCGCCGGATAGGACCGGGCAGGGGCAAATGACACCCCTTCCAGCAGCACTGGCTGGTCCTTCGAAACCTGCGCAGGCGCGCAAGCGGACAGTGCCAAAAGCACCAGACCGATATGTGCAGCGCGAATATGGGCAACGCGGAATTGCATGCGGGCAGGCTCGCAATCGGAACAGCGCACCCGAGGCAGACAGGGCGCAAGACCAACTGTCAGGACCGATGTGGCATTCTGTCAATTCCAGGAATTTCATTGAATTTTCTGAACACTACCCCTCGCGGTTAATGCTTGCGCCCCGCCCAGATGTTCGATTGATCTTCACGTAGTGTTACGCATTGCGACAAAACGACAGAAATCCGTGATGTCCCGCGTCAGATTTCGCAGCCGCAAAGCCCGTGCCACCACCCGATTCGCTACCCTATCGCCCGCTCCGTCCCAGAAATGCCAGTCTTTCAAACAGTTGCACGTCCTGCTCGTTTTTCAGTAACGCCCCGTACAGCTTTGGCAGGCTGGTCTTGCCGTCCCGCCGCAGATCTTCAGGCGCCAGATCCTCGGCCAACAGCAGGCGCAGCCAGTCCAGCACTTCACTGGTCGACGGCTTCTTTTTCAACCCAGGCGTCTCGCGCACCTCGAAGAACTGCGTCAGCGCGGTGGTCAGCAACGCCTCCTTGATGCCCGGAAAATGCAGCTCCACGATCGCGCGCAGCGTCTCCATCTCGGGAAAGCGGATGTAGTGAAAGAAACACCGACGCAGAAACGCGTCCGGCAGCTCTTTTTCGTTGTTCGATGTGATGATGACCACTGGGCGGTGGATGGCACGCACGGTTTCACCGGTTTCATAGACGTGGAACTCCATCCGATCCAACTCTTGCAGGAGGTCATTCGGGAATTCGATGTCGGCCTTGTCGACTTCGTCGATCAGCAGCACTACCTTGGCAGAGGCGGTGAAGGCTTGCCACAGTTTGCCGCGCCTGATGTAGTTGGACACGTCATGCACCCGCGCTTCGCCAAGCTGGCTGTCGCGCAGGCGGCTGACCGCGTCGTATTCATACAAACCTTGCTGGGCTTTGGTTGTGGACTTCACATGCCATTCAATCAGCGGCAGGTCCAGCGCCCCCGCCACTTGCCGGGCCAGTTCGGTCTTGCCGGTGCCGGGCT
>NZ_JANMET010000236.1:0-8615 GCF_031377265.1 Tabrizicola sp.
CTGGCACTGCTCGTGATGTCGGCAACCCTTGATGCAGCCCCGGTGGCCCGGCTCATGGGCGATGCGCCGATCATCACGTCGCAAGGCCGCGCGTTTCCGGTCGAAACGCGCTGGCTGCCGCGTCCGCCCGATACCACACTCCGGCTTGAGGCCGTGGTCGCGGCAGCCATCCGTCTGGCGCTGACTGAGACGACGGGCGGCGTGCTGGTCTTCCTGCCCGGTGAGGGCGAGATCCGACGCGTGGCCTCCCTTTTGTCAGACCTGCAAGGCTGCACCGTGCGCCCGCTGTTTGGCGCGATGGACTTTGCCGCCCAACGCGCCGCCCTTGCCCCGGCGGCTGATCGCAAGATCGTGCTGGCCACCGCCATCGCCGAAACCTCGTTGACCCTGCCAGACATCCGCGTGGTGATCGACGCGGGCCGCGCCCGGCGCGCCCGGTTCGACCCTGCCTCGGGCATGCAGCGCCTGGTCACCGAACGGGTGACGAAGGCCGAGGCCGAACAACGCCGTGGCCGCGCCGGCCGTGTTGCCGATGGCGTTTGCTACCGGCTCTGGACGCGCGGCGAAGACGGCGGCCTGGCTCCCTTCCCCCCAGCCGAGATCGAGGTCGCCGACCTCGCGACCCTGGCGTTGGAACTGGCGCAATGGGGCGGGTCAGACCTGCCGTTCCTCACGCCACCACCGCCCGGACCGCTTGCTGAAGCGCGGGCGCTGCTCTGCAGCCTCGGCGCGCTGGATGACGCAGGCCGCATCACCCCGCATGGCGCGCAACTGGCGGCCCTGCCCCTGCACCCCCGGCTCGGCCACATGCTGGCTCTTGCCGGACCCGCTGCCGCCCCCCTGGCCGCCCTGATGGCCGAACGCGACCCCCTGCGCGACGCCCCGCCCGACCTCGCCCTGCGCCTTGCCGCCATCGCCCACCCCGGCCCAAACGCCCACCGCCCAACGGTGGAGCGGATCCGCGAAGAGGCCCGCCGCCTGACCTCCGTCGCCCCAAAGGCCACCCATCCCGGCCTGACCACCCCGCAGATGGCGGCCCTCGCCTATCCCGACCGCATCGGTCTGCGCCGCAAGGGCGACGCCCCGCGCTGGGTGCTGTCCGGTGGCAAAGGCGCTGCCATGGCCCCCGGCACGCCCCTTGCCAACGCCAGACTAATCGTGGCCACCGATCTTGACGGCAATGCCCGCGAAGCGCTGATCCACCAGGCAATCGCCCTGCCCGAAGCGGAGCTGCGCGAGATTTACGCCCCCCGCATCAGCTGGCAAGACAGCTGCCTCTGGTCGCGCCGCGATGGCCGGGTGCTGGCCCGCCGGCAAGAGCTTTTCGGTGCCCTCATCCTCGACGATCGCCCGTGGGATGCGCCGCCCGATGCCATCGCCCGCGCAGCACTGGACGGCCTGCGCCAGCTCGGCCTGCCCTGGACGCCCGCCGCGCGCCGCTTGCGCGCCCGCGCAGCCCTCGCCCGCACCGCCGATTGGCCCGAGGTCAGCGACGAGGCGCTGCTTGTCAGCGCTGAAGACTGGCTCCTGCCCCATCTTGCCACCTGCCGCACCGCCTCCGACCTCGCCGCCCTTGACCTGACCGAACCGCTGAAAGCCCACCTTGGCTGGAACCGCCTTGCCACCCTCGACCAACTGGTGCCGGCCGCCTTTACCACCCCCCTCGGCCGTCAGGTGCCCATCGACTACGACAGCGACACCCCCGCCATCGAGATCCGCCTGCAAGAGCTGTTCGGCGTCACCAGCCACCCGCTGATCGGCGCCGCGCGGCTGCCGCTCAAGATCACGCTGTTGTCTCCCGCCCGTGCCCCGGTACAGGTCACAACCGACCTGCCACGGTTCTGGAAAACCTCCTACGCAGAGGTGCGCAAAGACATGCGCGGCGCGTATCCCCGCCACCCCTGGCCCGACGATCCGACGATTGCCGAACCCACGCTCAAGGCCAAACCCCGCGGCACCTGACCATACGCAACCAGACCACCGGCGCAGACCGGTGCCCCATCACCACCTTCCCCTTTCCTCTGCCACCAGATAAGCATCGCCCCGAACGTAATTGCTCCAACCTACCAAATTCCTCTTCTCCAAATATCCCGCGGGAGGTCTGGAGGGTGCGAAACCCTCCAGACGCCAGCCAAGCAAACCATTCGCCAAACCACGGTATGAGGCCGAAATGCACGATACTCTCACTCAGGCACGCAACGCCCGCTGGGCCGTCGCCACGATGTTTCTGGCGAATGGCTTTGTCATGGGGGCCTGGGCACCGCAGATCCCGCTGCTGCTGCCGCGCCACCAGATCACGGAATCGGTGCTGGGCCTGCTCATCCTCGTGCTTGGCATTGGCGCGGTCGGTTCGATGCTGTTTTCGGGCCGCTTGATTGCCCGCTTTGGCGCGCGCCGGGTTCTGTCGGTGTTTTCCCTCGCGCTGATCCCGGTGCTGCCTGCAGTGGTCTTTTCGCCCTCGATCCCGGCGCTGGCCCTGTTCATGGCGGCGTTCGGGGCCATGGCGGGCTGCATGGACGTGGCGATGAACGCTCAGGCGGTCGAGGTGGAAAAGCGCCTCAACCGGGCGATCATGTCGTCCTCGCACGGGTTCTGGAGCCTTGGCGGATTTCTTGGCGGCTCGGCGGGCAGCTATGTGATTTTGGTCTGGGGCTCCGAAGTTCAGTCGCTGATCACCGCCGCCATCACTGCGCTCCTGGTCTTTTCCGCAATGCCGTTTCTTCTGTCCACCGCGCCCGCCCCGCTGACCGTGACTGCCGCGCCAAAGCAGCACCTGCTGCCGCGCGACGCAGGCATCTGGATTCTCGGCTTCATGGCGTTCTTCTCGATGGTTCCGGAAGGCGCGGTGCTGGACTGGGCGGCGATCTATCTGTCCAAGGAACTTGGCTCCGACGTGTTCCGCTCGGGCCTTGCGTTCGCGTTCTTCGCCGGCGCCATGGCGATCATGCGCTTCATGGGCGACCATGTCCGCAACCGGTTCGGCGCAGTGCAGACGCTGCGGGTCTCAGGCTTTCTGGGGGCTGCGGGCATGATGGGCGGGGCGCTGGCACCGAACGATCTTGTGGCCATCGCCAGCTTCGCGATCTCCGGCCTTGGCATTGCAAACATGGTGCCGATCATGTTTTCCGCCGCCGGAAATCACGCCCGCCTGCCCTCGGCGGTGGGGATTTCCACGGTCACCATGGTCGGCTATTGCGGGATTCTCGTCGCCCCGTCCTCCATCGGCTACCTCGCGGAACACTTCGGCTTTCGTCCGACCTATGCCGCGCTGTCGCTGCTGCTGGTTGCGGTGGCGCTGCTGGCCGGACGGACGGCGGACGCCGACCGCCTGAACCGCGACGCCCCGTCTCAGGCCGCCAGCAGCCCCGCCAACTGATCCACCGTCGGCACCCGCCCAACCGCAATCCGGCCCGCCGTGCCCATCTGCATGTCGGCCCGTCTGCATGCCGAACGTCAGGACGGCGCTGGTCATGCTGTCCCCATGTAGTCGGCCTTGCCGATCTCCACTCCGTTATGGCGCAGGATGTTGTAGGCGGTCGTGGCGTGAAAGTGAAACTGTGGCAGCGAATACATTGTCAGGTACTGCAGGCCCGGCAAGGTCACATCCTGCCCGCGCATCTTGATCGTCACGTCCCGCGTTGCCGCGTCATCATAGGCCGCCGCCGGAAAGCTGGCCGCATAGGCCCGCACTGCCGCAATTCGCGCCTGCAATTCGCCAAAGGTTGTTTCCGTGTCGGGAAAGCTCTTGGGTTCTGCCCCAGCCAGCCGCGCCGCTGCACGGGCGGCAAAATCGCAGGCCAACTGCACCTGCCGGGTCAACGGCAACATGTCGGGAAACAGCCGGAATCCCAGCAACGCCTCGGGCTTGATAGTGCGCGCGGCGCAATGCGCCTCGGCTTTTTCCAGGATCTTTGACAGCGCGCCAAGCGTGCGGTCCATGGCAACAACCGATGTGGCGTGGATCATTTGGGGCTCTCCGGCATGGCAGGCCATTCAAGGCCCGCAGATCATGCATGCCTAGACCGCCTGCGAATGCGCGTCCAGTGGCGGGCTTGCCCCCAGTGCGCCCGACGGGCAAGGTGACGGCCATGCACAAACCCACCCTTGCCCTTGCCACCCGCAGCGGACTTCCAACCGAATTCCAGCTGATCCTTGCCGACTACCCTCGTACCGGCTGGTCGCAGCACCGCGACTTCAATGGTCTGGCCGCCTTTTGGCTGGATCGCCACCTTGCCTTTCGCCAGACCCTGCAACGGCTGACATCAGACACGCAGGCCCGCCTTGACCGGACACTCGCCCCCGAAGCCTATGCCCAGCGCCTTGTGCGCCAGGGGTCGGGCATGCTGTCCGACCTGATCGGCCACCACCAGATCGAGGATGACGCCTATTTCCCGAAACTGGCGCGGCTGGAACCCCGCATTGCGAAGGGTTTCGACATGCTGGATGCCGACCACCACGCCTTGCACGATCTGATCGATCGTTTTGCCAAAGGCGCCAATGCCGCACTGCAAGAACCCGACGAGGCCCGCCAACGCGATAAAACGGCCCGTTTCCTCACCGACCTTCAGGCGTTCCGGCACATGCTCACCCGTCACCTTGATGACGAAGAAGACCTCGTGCTGCCTGTCGTGCTGAAACATCGCGTCGGCTAAGGCGCCCCCGATTCCCGTTTGCACGGAAATCCGCGCTATGGCACACTTTGCTTTGCAACTTTACCACTATTTCTGATTTTTCACCTCAATTCTGAGGGTGCAATATGGCCTTAGACCCGATCAAGACTTTGCAGGCCGCGCTCAGGATCAACCGGCCCGCCGCCGTGTTCCTGACCGGCGGCTTTCTGGTGCTTGGCCTTGCTGCGGTTCTGGCCAGCCAGTTGAAGGAGTCCGGCCTGCCGTTCTGGCAGATCCCTGCCGCACTGGTCGGTCTATCGCTGGTCGTGGCGATCCTTGCCCAGATGCAGCGCGGCGTTGCGGTACTGGTGTCGTGGGTGCTGACGGTCTTGTTCCTGCTGTGGGCCGCAGCCTTCACCGCGCAGATGATCAGCGGCAACCGCTTGCCCATCGCATCGGCGGGATGCCTGCTCAGCTTTTACCGCAGCAACGAATGCCACGTGTCCGCCGCCGTAGTCGAGGCCGCACCTGTCGCCGCCGTGGTTGGAACAGCACCCGTTGCCACCGTGCCCGCGCAACCCGCAACCCCCACCGCCGACCCCGGGCCAATAGACCGCACCGGCACACAGGTCTACATCCAGTTTACCGCTTTGCCGCGCGACACTGTTGGTGCCCTTGCCACCGCACTTGAGGCCAAGGGCTGGGGCCTGCAGAACGGCGGCGAGGAATATGCCCACGCCGCTGGCCTGAGTGAAGTCCGCTTCTTTCACCCCGCTGACAAGCCGCGGGCGCAGGCCCTCGCGGCCGAGGTTTCGGCCAGCCTCCCCGGATCGCCCGCAGTCGGTGTGCTGGATGTAACCGAAGGGGAATACGCCCAGACCCGGCCCGGCCTGCTGGAGGTCTGGATCAGCGGCTGACCCGCAGGCCGGCCCGCCCAGACACCGATTACGCCAGATGTATCCCCTGCACGGTCCTCGCCAGACGGGAAAGTGCCGTCATTTGCCGGTCAGGTCGTCCTTCAGGGCACCCCGAGTGCCGCCGCGACCAGCGCCTCGGCGGCTGCGTGCTCTTCACGATAGACCCGCAGCACGATCTCGCGCAGCCAGCTGCTGCCGGGGTCGCGGGCAAGTCGCGTCGACCAGAAGAAGCGCATCCGGAACTGCGGCAGGCTGACCGGCGCTCGCCGCACGGCAAGATCCCAGACCTGCATCTGCTGCGCCATGATTATGGGCGGGAATGTGGCCAGGAAATCGCTGTGGGCCAAAAGGCTGCCGAGGCCGAGGAACTCGGAAATCACGGCGCCGATATGCCGGGATGTGCCGGGCTTTGCCGCGTCATCGGCCATCGGGCTGCGGACATTGTTGTCGATCGACACTTGCACATGCGGCCAACGTGACCAGACCTCCGGCCCCCAATCCTGCAACGCCGGATGATCCTTGCGCAGGAATGTAGACCAAAGAACCGGCGGCAATTCGACTTCGTCCAGACCTTCGGGAAGCCGCGTTTCGCCGCCGAGATGGGCAAGGTCGCAAAGCCCATCGGCGACGGCAGGATAGGTCGCACTTTCGGCGCGCAACCATTCCAACCTGACCCCCGGGCGCCTCGGCCCGGACTGCGCCCATGACCCGGTTGATCACCGCGGCGATCGCTGGCATGGCAATCCGGAAGACGCGCCCGCTCGTCGCAGGGTCAAAGGGCGCCGCCCGCACCAGCACCCGCTTGACCGAACGCAGGATCGGGCGCACCTCTTCGATCAGGGTCAGGGCAAAGGGGCTGGGCTGCATTCGCCCCCCCACCTTGACGATCAAGGGATCGCCCACCTGTTCACGCAGCCGCGCCAGCGCATGACTGACCGCTGATGGCGTCTTGCCCAACGTGTCCGCCGCCCCGGCGACCGAGCCTTCGAGCATCAACGCCTCAAAGACCACCAGCAGGTTCAGGTCTATGCGGTGAAGCTGAATTTCGTGCATGGCCACTGAAATCGGTTCGGTTGAGTGCGGGCGCGATTTGCGACAGGTTTCCCATACGTCAACCGAAATCAACCATTTAGCAAGAAGGACCCGCTCCGATGGGATTGAAAGTCATTGGCTCCGGCTTTGGCCGGACCGGCACGATGTCGACCAAACTTGCGCTGGAGCAAGTGGGCTTCGGCCCCTGCCACCACATGGTCGAGGTGATGGGAAACCCCGCCCAGCCGCCGCATTGGGACGCGATTGCCGCGGGTGAGGAGGTGGACTGGGAAGAGGTCTTTACCGGCTACACCTCTCAGGTCGACTTTCCAGGGGCGACCGTCTGGCACGAACTGTCCATCGCCTTTCCAGACGCCAAGGTGATCCATACCGAACGTCCCGAGGATGACTGGTGGGCCAGCTATTCCAAGACGATCGGCAAGTTCTTTGCACTGCGCCCGGGCATTCCCCTACCGCCGCCGATTGCCGCTATCTTCGAGACTATGGACAAGGTGGTGATCCAGAATGCGTTGGGCGGGCTGGATCGCGAAACCAGCATCGCCGCCTATCGCGCCAACAACGCCAAGGTCCGCGCCACAATCCCCGCCGACCGCCTGCTGGTATTTACCCCTGCCGACGGCTGGGCACCGCTTTGCAAGCTCCTCGGCGTCGCCGTGCCCGACACGCCTTTCCCGGAGACAAATGCCCGCGACGAATTCTGGGCGCATTTCGGCGGCGAACCGGCAGACGCGGTCGCCTGATCTGGCCGGTGCTGTCGCAGGGTCCGGCCTTGCCGCCTGCAGTTGCAAGGCCGGATCAGCTTAAACCCCCAGACACCACCGCATTACCGCCTTCTGCGCGTGCAGCCGGTTCTCCGCCTCGTCGAAGATCAACAGGTGCGGGCCGTTTAGGCCGAACCGTCGTAAAAGCGCTCCCGGTATTCGGGTTCGAGGATCGCCATGATCCAGTCGTCATGCCACTCACCGCCGACAAGTGCGGCGTTTCTTTCGACGCCTTCGCGGATGAAGCCACAGGCTTCATAGCACCGAATGGCCCGGACGTTGTAGGCCAGTACCCGAAGGTCTACCCGCTGCAACGTCAAGGGACCGAAAGCCTGCTGAAGGACAAGGCCGATTGCCCTGCGACCGATCCCGCGCCCGAGGTCGCATTCGCTGTGAAGGCCGATGGCAAGCCGCGCACGGCGGTCGGTCGGATTGAGATCGTCAAGGCGTGCTTCGCCGACGAGCGCGCCGTCGGCCTCGATGATCCAGGCGTTGGGATGCTTTTGCAGGCCTTTCAACCAGCGGGTTGCCTGACGTCGGGGCATCACGCGCACGGTTTCCGTCTGGGCGCCATACATCCGGTTGATCGCGGCAGAGACCCCCAAGGCCGCGCGCGCCTCGGCATCGGCGGTCAGCGGGAGACGCAGGCGAACCATGATCCGACCTCCAGTCACGCGAGCTTAAACCCCCAGACACCATCGCATTACCGCCTTCTGCGCGTGCAGCCGGTTCTCCGCCTCATCGAAGATCACCGAATGCGGTCCGTCCATCACCGCACTCGTCGCCTCGTCATTGCGATGCGCGGGCAGGCAATGCATGAACAGCGCGTCGGGCTTTGCCCGGCTCATCAGCGCCTCGTTCACCTGGTAGGGGCGCAGTTGATTGTGCCGCCGTTCCTTGGCGCTTTCGGGGTCATGCATGGACACCCAGGTGTCCGTCACCACCAGATCGGCCCCCTCGACCGCCGCATAGGGGTCGCGCTGGGTGATCACCTTCGATCCTTTGGACCGGGCGAAATCGATGAACTTCTCCTCGGGGTCCAGCGTCTCCGGTCCGGTAAAGGTGAAGTCAAAGCCAAACTGCCCCGCCGCATGCAGGAAACTGCCACAGACGTTGTTGCCGTCGCCGCACCAGACCACTTTGCGTCCCGCGATCGGCCCGCGATGTTCCTCATAGGTCATCACGTCGGCCATGATCTGGCAGGGGTGCGTGCGGTTGGTCAGCCCGTTGATCACCGGCACCGTCGCATGTTCCGCCATCTCCAGCAGCGTCGC
>NZ_JANMET010000237.1:0-3127 GCF_031377265.1 Tabrizicola sp.
GATGCCCCAAACCGTGCCGAACAGCCCGATGAACGGCGCGGTCGACCCGGTCGTCGCAAGAAACGCCAACCCGTTGTTCAGCCGCTCGCTCTCGCGGTTGATCGCCACATCCATCGCCCGGTCGATCCGCGCCTGCGCGCCCGCGATCAGCCCACCATCCTGTTTGTGACTGCGCCGCCACTCCAGCATCCCTGCGGCAAAGATCTTTTCGGACTGACCCTGCGGCTCGCTTCCGATTTTCTCGAACAATTCGTCCAGGGGTTCACCCGACCAGAACGCCCGGTCAAACACCCCGGCCTCCTTGCGCGCCGCGCGAAACAGAATGTGTTTGCGGATGATGATTGCCCAGCTCCAGAACGACATGATCATCAACATGATCATGACGACCTTCACCGTCAGGGTTGCACGTGCAAAAAGGGCGAACATGGAGAAATCAATCTCCTGCGCCATCGCAAGGGTGTCCGTTTCCATACGCCTGCTCTTGTTTGTCGGGCCGTTAATCGGCTCCGTTAAAGGCAATTCTATCAAGGTTACAAGCGGATTGCCAACACAACTGTGTGGGAGGCAGGTTCCCGCCAAAACAGTGTTTCATCCAGCGGTCGAAGACCCCAGACGGTGTCACGGCAGCCGGACCTGTCATCGGATGCATGGTCTAGGAAGCCACGCCTTGCTCAGATCGCTTGAAGCTTGGCTCTGACATTCGCCGGCAGCCGCGCCGCTCCTCCTGCGGCCGAAAGACACACCAGCGTGACCTCCGCCGCAAAGATGCGTTCGCTTCCACGATCAATCACCTGCTCCAGCACAAGGCGTGTACCGCCGATACTTAGCAGCCGGGTCTGCACGACCAGATCATCGCCAAATCGTGCCGGACGCAGATAATCCGCCTCCACCCGCCTTACCGCAAAGACGATACCCTCGACCGACCGCAATGCCATCTGGTCAACACCCAGCGATGCGACCCATTCGGTGCGCGCCCGCTCGATGAATTTCAGGTAGTTGGCGTAATAGACGATCCCCGCAAGATCGGTATCTTCATAGTAGACGCGGACAGCGAACGAAGAAATCATGCGGAACCTTCAGGCAAGCACGGCGTTACAAGGTGCAGCGCCTTGCCGCAAAGTGCGTCCGCCGCGCCCCGTGTGCAAGCCATCTGCCGGAAAGCCCTAAATCATGCGCCTTGTTCTTGCGACCGCCATGCTTCTGACCACTGCCGCACATGCCGAGGAGGTTGGGCGCGTCGGCGTCGACTGGGTTGGCAACGATGTGGTGATCGACGCCTTCCAGGATCCCGACGTGGCTGGCGTGACCTGTCACATCGCCTACTTCGAACGCTCGGTCTTCGACCGGTTGCAACAGGGGAACTGGTTTGAAGACCCGTCCTATTCCGCCGTCGACTGCGTGCAAACCGGCCCGATCAAGCTCGGCAACATCGACACCAGCCCAGAGGGTGAGGCGGTGTTTTCCGAACGCCAGTCCCTGATCCTGAAGTCGGTGATCGTCACGCGCGTTTACGACGCCGCGAACAACAGCCTTCTCTACCTGGCCCATGCCAGCGAACTGACGCAAGGCTCGGCCAAGATGTCGCTATCGGTCATTCCGCTGGACGCGGCAACCCGGCCGGCGCCATAAGCCTGACCGCGCCAGCCTAACGCCAAACACCCTCAGTGTTGCATCGAAACCCGTGCTATCAAACGCAAGGCATGGCTCGCATCCTGCGCGCACCCTGGCAACGTGGGGTCGTAGGCGGCGCGGATCACCGCAGCAACCTCGGGGCGCAGGATCACCACTCCCCCAGCCCGACCCATGGGCGATGCATCCGCAAACGCGCGGTCTGACCACAGCAGGATGGTCTGAACCGCCTGCGACAAAGCCAACGTTTCGGCGGGCAACTCAGACAAATGCTTGTCCATGCGCAGAAACACAAAGGCCGCCTTGATCGCCCCATCCGGGTCAAACCGGAAAATCCGGTACTGGTTCGCCTCGGCCGCCGCCAGTCTTGCGCACAGGGTGGCAAGATCCGGGATCAGCCGGTCCAGATCAGGCACCCGCGGCAGTTCCGCCCAGTCGCGGATGAAAAACACCATGAGGTTGGCGCCCAGCTCCGGGTCCGTCTCAGCCATCTTGTGGCCCGCCAGCAGCACCACCGCCTCCAACGCGCCCTTGATCACTGGCAACGTTTCCGGCTCTACGCCGAACACCACCGGCACGATGGGCCGCCCCCAGCGGGCACAAAGAAAACTGCCGTCGCTGCGCGTAAACAGCGCCCGAACTTCTGCCTCGGTCATCGTTCCTGCCTTCTCCAGCTTGCTCTTTGCACAAATACTCTCTGCAAGGCGCCCAACAAGCGCGCCACGCTCAGGCCTCGAACAGATCGCTTTGCCCCGGCCCTTTCGGCGCATCCAGCCCCAGATGCCGCCAGGCCTTGGCCCCCAGCATCCGGCCGCGCGGCGTGCGCTGGATCAGGCCTTGCTGCAAAAGATACGGCTCGATCACCTCTTCGATCGCGTCGCGCGGCTCGCTCAACGCCGCGGCGATGGTTTCCACCCCGACCGGCCCGCCGCCATAATTCTCTGCCAGCAGGATCAGATAGCGCCGGTCCGCCCCGTCCAGCCCCAGATGGTCCACCCCCAGCCGTGTCAGCGCCCGGTCGGCCAGGGCGCGGCTGATCCGCCCGCCCTCCTCGACCAGCGCGAAGTCCACCACCCGGCGCAACAGCCGCCCCGCAATGCGCGGCGTGCCCCGCGCCCGCCGGGCAATCTCGCGGCAACCCTCCGGTTCGGCCTCCACCCCCAAAAGCCGCGCGCCCCGCGTGACGATCTCGAACAGCTCGGCCTCCGAATAGAACTCCAGCCGTGTCGGAATCCCGAACCGGTCACGCAGCGGCGTGGTCAGCAAGCCAAGCCGCGTCGTCGCCCCGACCAGCGTAAAGGGCTGCAGATCGATCCGCACCGTCCGCGCCGCAGGCCCCTCGCCGATCACCAGATCCAGCGCGAAATCCTCCAACGCAGGGTACAGCACCTCCTCTACCACCGGGGAAAGGCGATGAATCTCGTCGATGAACAGCACATCGCGCGGTTCCAGATTGGTCAGGATCGCCGCCAGATCACCCGGCTTGGCCAGCACCGGG
>NZ_JANMET010000281.1:0-3093 GCF_031377265.1 Tabrizicola sp.
CTTTCGTCGACGCTGACCGAGCGCGAAGAAACCGTGGGCGCGCTGGAGGCGGTGCGCGCCGAAGTGGCGGGGATGGACCCCAAGATCATCGAGCTGGAGAACAAGATCAGCGTCGAGCAGGACGCGGCGGCACGGACCAAGCTGGAGACGGAACTGGCCAACCTGAACGCCAAGTACAACGCTTTGGTGCAGGACGAACAGGTAAAGCTGGCGAAATCACAGACGTTGGAGCGCTATATTGAGAAGGGTAAGACCTGGGTGGATTCGTTGCAGAATCAGGCCGCGACGCAGCTGGTGCTGATCAACAAGCTGCAGACGGATACCAAGCAGCGGGTGGTGTTGTATGATGCGCTGACCTCCAGCTTGAAAACCGCCCAGCAGCAGGACGTGGCGCATAGGATCAACGAGATTGGCGTCAAGACCGACCAGGAAGCCCAGGCCGCGATGGCTGCGATTGGGGCTGCGACCAACGACAAGATGGCCGACATGCTGGAGGCGCACGAAGGGCACATGGTGTTCGCCCGCGAGATACTGGAGCAGAAGGCGAAGGCGGACGAACGGTTTGCGCGGCGGTTCGCGGCGATTGTCGAGAAGCATGACAAGAACGCGTATGGGGAATAAGTGGCAAGCGAGGTCAAGGACCAGCTGACGTCCGATCACGCCGAGCTTTACGACACCCTTGTCGCGCGGCGGTACTTTGCCAAGTTCAGCCGCATCTCGGGCCATCTCGGTAGGGTCGCGGCGGAGTTCGAGGCGGAGGGGCGGCTGAACCGGACGGAGACGCGGTTGTTGGGGCATTACCTGACTGCGGTGGCGACGACATTTCAGGCGCTGAGCCACAAGTACCTGATGACCGGGCGCGGCGAGGGCGCGGCACGGCTGACAATCGACCGGCATGAGAGCGGCTTTCCGGTGGCCCAGGAACTGATGACCATGGCGGTCGATGCCCAGCAGGCGGCGCGGCATCTGGGTGGCATGCCGTCGGAGGTGGAGCTGAAGGACCGGATGGTGCGGACGATTGTCGGTGATCTGGAGATCCCGACGGCGCTGCAATTTGCGCTGAGCCAGAGGTACTACTATGAGGCGCTGACGGCGGGCGGCATCTTCTGGGCGCGCAACGATCCGGACGTGCAGTGGATCGCCACCGAGGGCGAACGGCGGCACTATCTGGTGCATTGGGCGGTCTGGGATACCCAGATCAACCTGCCTGTCGTCTATCTGATGGATCTTCAGGATTCGGGGCGCAAGCCGTTGCCAAATGATGAAGGCCGATGGCCGCAGGCGCAGGCGGCGCTGATCGCGCAATCTATCGGCGGGTTGAAATTGCTGACCATCGCCACCGGGTTTGACAAGGACTTCAGCGACTTGCACCCCAAGCGGCTGCGGCGGATCATCCTGGGGCCGATGTATTCGGCGGGGTTCACGCTGCAATCGGGGCCGATTTCCAAGGTGTTGGAGGATGCCAAGGCGCCGGATGAAGAGGATTGGGCGCTGGTCTGGACGGTCGAAGATCTGGTGTCGGAGCGGGAAGAGGATGTGGACAACGGCTGGTTCTCATCCGCCAAGCGGCAGATCTACAAGCTTGATGGTTTGACCGGGGCGGACAGCGGAACGACGCGGACCGAGCGGATGATCATCGTGCCGGAGCGGCCCTATCAGGTGATGGTGGAACAGAACCCGGCGGGGTTCCGCGACCTGCGCAAGTTTGTGGTAGGGGCGGGCGGGCGGATCATTCCGACGCGGTGAGCTTGGACCGGAGCCGGGAGCCAGCCCCCGGACCCCCGGGATACTTATGGACAGATGAAAGGGTTTGCCGGTGAGCACGCGGGACACGATGGAACTGAAGGAAGAGACGATCCGCGCGCAGTATGAGGCGGCGTTGGGGATGGTTCTTGGGTTTGATCACGCGCCGCGTCTGGCCAAGGCGGTGGAGGCTGTGGCGGTGGAGCGCAGTCCGGGGATCGGGACGCGGCCGCGGTTTCGGTCCACCGTGCCGGGGATGGTGACGCGATCGACGGCGCGGCCGGGCGGGGTGCGGATTGCCGAGCGGGTCGAGGGGTTGGGCGATGGGCTGATGTCGCCGGTGCAGGCGGCGGTGCTGAATGCGGTGCGTCGCGGCGTGGCGATTGCGCTCGCGATGGGGGAAACTTTGGCGGCGCAATCGGGGCTGGCGGAGTTGAAGAAGGCCAACCTTGAGGCGCGGCTGCCGGACGGCAAGCGGGCGGAGTTTATTGAATCGTTGCAGGCGGAGGCGTTGGCGGTCCTCTTTACCTTTGCCAACGCGACTGCGTTTTTATTGGCGCCGCATCTGGGGTCGACGACGGTCGAGATTGGTGAGGTCGAGGAGATTTTGACCGACAACGCGCCGCTCGCCTTACAGGGCGCGCTGTGGGAGCTGGATCAGGATATCGGCGGTTTTGCCAGCGACGAGGTGCGGTTGGTGGCGACGGTCGCGGCCTTTTGCGAAGCGTTGATGAAGAAGGTGGCGCTCCGGGCCGAGGGGGCGGCGCGGATGGGGGCGTTTACCAGCAGCAGTTGGAAGGTGGAGGCGGATGGGCTGACCATTTCCGGCTTCAAACCGGCGCGGGCGGCCAAGGGTGGCGTCCTGAGCATGCAGTTCAAGAAGCCGACCGAGGTGGTGGGCAACCACATCGCGAAGTATCAAAGCCTTCGCTTGTCGAAGATGCTGATGGCCTATGATTTCGAGCGGCGGCTGAACCCGTTTGCGGAACTGGGGGGCTTCATCTTTACCTTCATGGGGGATGGCAAGCCGGGAACGGGGAAAACCACGCTGATCCAGATGATGGCGGGATTGCTCGACGGGTATTGCAAGGTGGCGGGGTATCCGTTCCGCTATCAGAACTTTTCGATTGATCAGATCGACAGCTATCAGGGCAAGTCGGGGCAGAACGCGAAGGCGTTCATTGATGCGGTGATTGATCCGACCGTCATCGCGTTCGGGACCATCGACGATATTGACCAGGTGGCGGGCAAGCGGGGGGACCGGCAGTCCTCGGCCGGTCAGCAGGAGGTGACGGCGGTGTTCATGGGGGCTTTTGCCGGGGCCAATACGGTGGTGCGGGGGAATTGTAC
>NZ_JANMET010000284.1:0-4787 GCF_031377265.1 Tabrizicola sp.
CTCGATCGTGCACAGCGCCAGTATCACCGCGACCGCAGCCATGGTTCCCATCACTGCCCCCGGGGCCCAAGCCGCCGACCGCATCGCGCCAGTGGCCAGCGCCGCCCCCGCATAGCCAAAGGAATAGCCGGCGTGGGTCAAATTCATCAGATGCAGCCCGCGCTCATTTTCCAAAGCCGCCACCCGTGCGTTCATCAGCACATCGGTCAGGCCAGTGGCCGCCCCGCAGCAGGCCATCGCCAAAGGAAACATCCAGATCACCGCCGCCTGCCCCGGCAGCGCACAGCTCAGTGCCATAAGAACCGCCGCTGATGGCAATGCGATCCGCCCCAGCGCTGTCCCGAAGGCCGGGGCAAACAGCATCGCTGTCACGGCGGCAATCGGCGTCAGAAAGATCAGCAGGCCCAATTGCGCCTCGTCGACCCCCAGCATTGCCTTGAGGTCGGGCAGTGCAGCAGCAAAAGTGCCCCACAAAACGCCCATCGCCGCAAAGGCGGCCAGCGGCGCGCGGGCCGTCGCAAGAAGGGGCAGGACACGCATGCAGGGCCTTTCAAAGCGGACCCGACAGATAGCTGCCAGGCCGCTGCTCCGCTGTCCCTCCCGCGACTTTGCCCGTCCTTCCCGCGACTTTCGGGCAAGCTGCCCCAAGGAATGGAAAGAATCTGCTGGCGGGGACTTGCGTCGCACCCGCGCTGCCTGCATTCCAGTCGGGCGATGCAAACGCTTGACCCCACACGTCCGTCTTTGGCCAGCCTCGGCTGGTCTCCGTCGCTGGACGACCAGCTTACGCCTGAGGACGCAGAACTGCTTCCGCTGCGTGTGGCAACCGTGCACCGGTCACGGATGACGGCAGTTGGGGCAGGCGGCACGGTGCGGCTGATCCTGCCAGTCAAGGTGAACACCGCGAATTTCGCGGTCGGCGACTGGGTGCTGGCCGAAGCGCATAGCCACACCCTTGTGCGGCGGCTGGACCGGACAACCCTGCTGCAACGGCGGCTGGATGGCGGTGCGGCGCAACTGATCGCGGCGAACGTGGCGACCTTGTTCATCGTCACCTCCTGCAACGCTGATTTCAACCCGGCCCGGCTGGAACGCTATCTGGCCTTGGCCAACGAGGCCGGGATCACCCCGGTGATCGTGCTGACCAAGGCCGATCAGACCGACACCCCGCAAGACTTCCAGGCGCAGGCCGCAGCCTTGCAGCGCGGGCTGGCGGTGGTGACGGTCAATGCCTTGCTGCCCGAGGCAGCGCTGGTCCTTGCGCCATGGTGCGGTGCCGGGCAGACGGTGGCGCTTGTCGGGTCTTCCGGGGTCGGCAAGTCAACGCTGCTAAATACCCTTGCCGCCAAGACCGGCGATGACCGGCAGGAAACCGGCGACATCCGCGAAGATGACGCCAAGGGCCGCCACACCACCACTTCGCGCTCGCTGCATCCGATTGTCGGCGGCGGCTGGGTGATCGACACGCCCGGGATGCGGACATTGCATGTCAGCGACGTGGCGTCCGGTCTGGATCAGTTGTTCTCGGAAATCACCGATCTTGCCCCACATTGCCGGTTTCGCGACTGCACCCATGCGCATGAACCCGGCTGCGCGGTACAGGCCGCGGTGGCATCCGGCACGCTGGACCCCGCGCGCCTTGATCGCTGGCGCAAGCTGCGCCTTGAAAACCGCGACAATACCCCGGTGCAGACCGGCCCGCGCGGCAACAAGGTCACGCAAAGCCGCAAACGGCGCTGATGTCCGGCAGGCAACCCGTTGTGCACCGACAATCGCCCTTCCCTTCACCCTGATTCGCCGCTATAGGCCCACGGTCGCGCCATGCACCCTTGGAGGATGGCGGATGTATATATGGAGAGAACCTATGGCACGCGAGATCCCAGATCTTGAAGCTCAGGTACGGACGGGGACAGGCAAGGGGGCCGCTCGTCAAGCTCGTCGTGAGGGCTACGTACCCGGGATCGTTTACGGCGGCGGCACTGAGCCCGCACCGCTGAACCTGAAGTATAACTACCTGTTGAAGCGCCTGCGTCAGGGCCGTTTCCTGCAGACCCTGTTCAACCTCAAGGTCGAAGGCATGCCGGATGTGCACGTCATCTGCCGCGGTGTTCAGCGCGATGTCGTCAGAGACTTGCCGACACATGTCGACTTCATGCGCATTGGCGATGAAAGCCGCATCAAGCTGTTCATCCACGTCACCTTCATCAACCACGAAGCAAGCCCCGGCCTGAAGCGTGGCGGCACGTTGACGGTTGTCCGCTCGGAAGTGGAACTGGAAGTCACCGCAAGTGACATCCCCGATCACATCACCGTGGACCTGACTGGCACTGCCATCGGTGACGTGATCCACATCAACGATGTGGTCCTGCCCGAAGGCACCAAGGCGACGATCGACCGCAATTTCGTGATCGCCAACGTGGCCGCTCCGGCTGGCCTGGCGACCGCAGAAGCAGAAGCTGCCGAAGCCTGAGGCTTTGATCCAGCAAATCAGGAAGCGGGGGGCCTTGGCCTCCCGTTTTCGTTTTCCAGCCTCAGCCAGCGGCGCTTGACGGCCACAGCAGCGTCTCTGCCATCCGGTGCAATAGCGCTTGCGCGCGCTGCTGTGCCGCCGCCTGATCTCCCACCGCCGGGCATTGCGCCGAAGCCGCAGCATAGAACAAAAACGCCACCAACCCCTCGGCCAGCATCGCCGGATCAACCGTGCTGGTGATCTGACCCTGATGCTGCATCACCGCCACCCCTTCGGCAAACCTGCCGATGATGTCGCAGATCACCAGATCCAACCCCAGCCCGACCCCGGCTGGCCCGCTAAACCGGGTCAGCAGCACAACGGTGTTCGGCTCAGCGGCAAAGCTGGCAAAGATCCGGTCCAGCGCCACGCCAAGTTCACCGCGTGTGGCAGGGGGTGGCACGTCGGTCAGCGTCGCGGCCAGGCGTTCGGCCAGCAGCAGCGCCAGCAAATGATCCTTGTCAGCAAAATGGGCAAAGAATGTGCCCTTGGCCGTGTCCGCCAGCGCCACGACCTCGTCAGTTCGCAGCCCGGAAAGGCCCACACGCGCCACGATGTCGCGCCCAGCAGCGATCAGCCGTTCGCGGGTCTGTGCCGTACGTGCTTGCGGTTTGCGAGTCATTCGACCATCCGATGGATTCACTATATTGACTGCAGTCATTTTATATCCTAAATATTGACCATAGTCAATTTAGGAGTCCTGAATGCCCCGTCGTATCCTTACTGTAGATCTTCATCCTGGGAGTCTGTCACTCAGTGCCGGTCTTGCGCAAGCCTATCAAGAAGGGGCCAAGGCATCTGGGCACCAATTGCGTGGCGCCGCTCTGTCGAAGATGCAGTTCAACCCGGACTTCGGCCAGTCGGGCTTTCGCAACTCGCCTGCCCTGGAGGACGATCTTCTGCAGTTCCGCGAAGATCTGCTCTGGGCCGAGCACGTGGTCCTGTTCAGCCCGCTCTGGTGGGGTGGGCTGCCCGCCAAGGCCAAAGGGCTGATTGACCGAACGTTCCTGCCCGGCTACGCCTTCGACCCTCGCGTCCGCAAAATGGGCCTGCCAAAGCCTTTGCTCGCTGGCCGCAGCGCACGTCTGGTCCTCACCGCCGATACACCCGGATGGGGCTTCCGTTTCCTGTACCGTTCGGCCCTGCGCCACCAAATGCAACGCCAGATCCTTGGGTATACCGGCATTTCGCCCATGGCCTTTACCCTCTGCGCGCCGGTGGAGCAAAGCACCGATGCGATCCGCGCCCGCTGGTTGGCAGGAGTCAGGGCTTTGGGTCAGGCTGGCGCGTGACACCGCCCCCGCCAGCCGCCGCGATGTGATGTGCATAGCGCTGGTCCATTGCGACAGGCCGGCCCGCCTGCGCGCACAGCCGTTCCACATAATCCGCGCAGCACAAATGGTGCAGCACCGCGATCCCCGGATGCCCCATCATCTCGGCATGCAGCCGGTCAAAGGCGGCTGCATGTTTCAGCGCGGACTCGTCGAGCCTCGTATTGCGATTGGCGTTGGCAAAATATCTGTCGGTGTATCGGTCCCGCCCAGCCACAGGCGACAGCGTGCCGCGCTTCAGCCCAAAACTCTCCACCGACCGCAGCATGTAATGATTGATCTGCGCCGTGGCGTGGGTGGACAACGCCGGCGGCAGCCGCTGCATATAGGGTGCCGCAGGGTACCACTGGTCTACCCTGACGCCATCGCCATTCACCCAGACCATCCCCGGCGCGCCCCATGCGCTTGTTGCATGGGCCATGGACAAGCCTTTTGGCCCGTGTTCACCCAAACGCCTGAACCACCCCGGCCTGCGAAAGATCGACTTGACCCACCCCGACAGGCCCGTCACGCCGCTTCGCGTCCAGAGGAACTGTCGATGAGTAAGGCCATCCTCCCATGTCTGATGCCCCGAAGTGCCGAACACTCTCCAGTTGATCGACATGCCAAGAAATGGCGCCGCATCGGCAGGAGGCAGCAGGTCGCTCAACCGGCCCTCGCCCGCGTGAATCACCAAAAACTCATCGACATCGCAGACCATAACCCAATCAGCCTGCCGTACCGCCGCATGCTGATGCGCCTGCTGCAACTTGGTGCGGGTGATGGGCCCGCCTGGCGGCACGACGCAGCGCAGATGGATGCACCATCCGGCGGCGGCAAGCGCGTCCAGCAATTCGGGCGAGTGGTCGGTGCAGTCATTGGTGACAATGACGATATTGCTGAACCCGAGCAGCCGTTGCCAAGCCACCCATTCCACAATGAACGGCCCCTCGTTTCGCATCGATGCG
>NZ_JANMET010000365.1:0-5715 GCF_031377265.1 Tabrizicola sp.
CCTCGCCAATCCAATCCTCAAGCCGCTCCGGGAAAAGGACGGTCTGGCCACGCTCAATACCTTCGATGAAACCTGCCATGCTGAACCCCTGCTGACCTGCAGAAGTCTACCACGGCAGGGAGTTTCCGCACAGCCTCGGCCCATTGCCGACAGTAGAATTGATACCGGAAGCCGTGTGACCAGACCCGTTCTGGCTCCTGCAGACTGACTAGAATCCGGCCAAGCGCCATGCGTAGTGCGGGTCCCTCTCACCTTTCACAAAGCGAAAGGCATCCGTTGCATCGACCATCAGCGAGACTGCATTTGTTGCCAACAACACTGCGAGCCAGCGGCTCATCTCGGGATATACGACGATGGTATCCAGCCTGAAGGCCATCCAGGCAAACATCGGCAACCAGAGAAGGTGGGTGGTTCCCAGCACCCGCGTGAAGCCCAGCCTCATGTAGATAAGAGTCTGTGCGACCACGGCCAAGGCTGTCACCCCAAGCACCATCTGCGCCTCGACATGCCCAAGGAAGAAAAGGCAGCCGAGATTAACCCCGACCAGCCACACGCACCATATCCGCGGCAGCGGTCTGAACCTCAGAAAAACAATCCCAAACACTTCAAGGACACTTCTTAAAAACCTGAGCATAATTCTTTCCTATACCTTGGACCCGTTTCCGAAGAGGAGTATGGCCGGGCTTCGGCGTTCGAAAAACTGCGGGAAGCGCAGTAAACAGCTACGCATTGCGTAGTTTCGAGGGCCGCATTACGATGCCGCCCGGACGGAGGCGACAGAGATGAAGAGTTATGGCCAGTTCTGCCCGGTTGCCAAAGCCGCCGAGATACTCGGCGATCCGTGGTCGATCCTAATTGTGCGGGAGATGCTTCTAGGGGGCGACAGATTCAGCAGGCTGCAGCGCGGTCTGCCGCGTATTTCGCCCACGGTGCTGACGACGCGCCTGAAAGAGCTGGAGGCAAATGGCGTGATCGCCAAAAGACCCGTCAGTGGCCGGCGCGGACACGAATATCGGCTGACGCCTGCGGGGCGGGAGTTGTCCGCCCTCATCGAGACCTACGCCGTCTGGGGAATGCGATGGGCACGAGACGAGATGGAACAGGACGATCTCGACATCACCTGCCTGATGTTCGACATGCAGCGCGGGATCGACACATCGGCGTTTCCGGACGGTGAGACGGTGCTTCAGTTCACTTTTCCCGACCTCGATCAGTTCGGCCGGTGGTGGCTGGTCTGCTCGGGGCAAGAGATTGACCTGTGCTACGAAGACCCGGGCAAGGACGTGAACTGCTATGTAACCAGCACCTCGAAGTTGCTCATCGAGGCGTGGATGGGTGATATCCCGCTCAACGCGGTTCTCCGGTCCGATCAGTTCCAGATCGTGGGCGACACCCAACTTCGTCGTTCATTCGCGAAGTGGTTCGCCAGATCTTCGGTGGCGAAAACCCCAAGGCCGACAGAGCAAGAGCATCTGGCGAGGGTCGGGGAACGATCAAACCTGAATAGCGGGCACTGAGATACCACAGTCTTCGCCGATCTCGGAACGCCGCCGCCGGGATGACTGGCTGATTATCCATGAGTTAGTCGGCAACGACGCCGCCGAACGGCAGCTTCGTCCGCAAAGCCCCCTCAGTTCCCCCCGGTTCCCAACACCTCACGCAGGATCTGTTCCACCAGATCTTCTTCGCGCATGCCGCCGCTGACATCTGGTGCCGGGTCGACATAGGCTTCGGGCAGGGCGTCGGTGTAGACCGGTTCCTGATAGTTCGGGTCGGCCGCGACATAGGCCGAAGGCGGGATCTCCATCACCAGGGGTGTGGCGGGCAGGTCTTCGCTGATCCGCACCATCACCTCATGCCAGATTTCTGCGGGCAGCCCGCCGCCGGTGACACCGATAAGCGGCTGGTTATCATCATTGCCCATCCAGACGCCGACCACGTAATCGGCGGTGAAACCCACAAACCAGGCATCGCGCGCGCCTTGGGTGGTTCCGGTTTTGCCCGCAGCATCGCGCCCGTCCAGTTTTGCGCGCTTGCCGGTGCCGGAGTTCAGCACTTCGGACATCATGTAGGTCAGCGCATGGGCCGCCGTTTCGGAGATCACCCGCTCACCAATGCCGCCGCCTGCGCCGAACAGGGGGTCTTCCTCGCCCTGCAAACGCAGTTCGTTCAGCCCGTAGGGCGTGACGGCGGACCCGCCGTTCAGGATGCCGGCATAGGCGCCCGTCATCTCGATCAGCGTGGATTCCGATGCGCCAAGCGCCAGTGCCGGGCCGTCGGCCATGTTCGATGCGATGCCGAATTCGGTGGCGACCTTGCGCACAAGATCGCGCCCCACCGCTTCGGACACGCGGACTGCGGGGATGTTGCGGCTTTCGGCAAGGGCCTGGGTCAGGGTGATGGTGCCCTTGTATTCCTTGTCATAATTCTGCGGCGTCCACGGGCCTGAGCCGGGGATGTTGATCGTCAGCGGCAGGTCTTCGACATAGTCGGTCGGGCTCCACCCCAGGTCCATCGCCACGGCATAGACAAAGGGTTTGAAGGCGGAACCGGTCTGGCGCAGGGCTTGGGTGGCGCGGTTGAAATCGCCCGCGTTGGGCAGGTTGCGCCCGCCCACCATGGCGCGCACCGCGCCATCCGCGCTCATCACCACGATGGCGGCCTGGGCCTTTGACCCCGCCTTGACCTTGGTTTCGAACACGTAGGCCAGCGCATCTTCGGCGCGCTTTTGCAGGTCTTGATCCAGCGTCGTCTCGATGATCACGTCTTCGGTGGTGTCGCCGGCAAGGAAGTCCGGCGCGGTGTCCATCACCCAATCGGCGAAGAAACCGCCGGATTTCTGTTCGGCAGCCTTGGTCAGGGTGGCGGGGTTGGCGCGGGCCTCGTCGGCCTCGGCCTTGGTGATATAGCCCTGCGCCTGCATCAGGCCGATGACCACGCCGGCCCGGTTGCGGGCGCGTTCCAGGCTGGCGGTGGGGGCATAGGTGGAGGGTGCCTTCAGCAGGCCGGCCAGCATTGCGGCCTCGGCGGTGGTGACCTTGTTGGCGGATTTGCCGAAATAGCGCTGGGCGGCGGCTTCGAAGCCACGGGCCCCGGCGCCAAGGTAGGCGCGGTTGAAGTAGATCGTCAGGATCTCTTCTTTGGTATAGCGCGCCTCCATCGCCATGGCGAAGGGCACTTCCTTCAGCTTGCGCCAGATGCCGCCCTGCCGGCAGTCTTTTTCATAGTCGGATTCCGACTTCCACTTTGTGCCATCGTACTGGACGCCAAGGCACAGCAGTTTTGCAACCTGCTGGGTGATGGTGGACCCGCCGTTGCCTTCAAGCGGGCCACGGCCTTCGGCCAGGTTGATGCGGATGGCCGAGGCGATGCCACGCGGGCTGATCCCGAGATGCCAGTAAAAGCGCTTGTCCTCGGTGGCAACGACCGCGTCATGCAGGTCTTTCGAGACGGTATCGGCGGTGATGTTGCCGCCAAACGTCTCACCCCGCCAGGCAAAGACCTTGCCATCGCGGTCAAGCAGGGTGACGGAGCCGCGCGACCGGGCATCCAGCAGTTCGGTCACCGGGGGAAGCTGGGCGTAGAAGTAGAAGACGATGCCCGCAAGGATCAGCGCGCCAACGGCTGTCAGCCGCCAGACCAGCGCCCAGATCATCCGCCACAGGCCAAGCAGCGCGCCAACGATCACCCCGTGCTGACGGCGCGGGGCGCGGCGGCGCGCGGGGCTGGCCTTGCGTGTTGGCGGTGCTGGTTTGCGGGGGCCGCCTGATGCCGAAGCCTTGGGCGCAACATAGCGCTTGTCCGCAACCAGGGGCCTGCGCCCGCCACCCTTAACTGCCATGCCTGCCCGCCTTGTTAGCGTGATTTGATTGCCCGGCAGAATAGCCTGCTTTCGTGGGAAAGCGAAGGTTGGCCATGCCCGATTCGCGTTCTGCTTGTGATTAAATTTCCGGCATCTATGAGAGAAAGTGGAAAAACTGTGCAGTTTGCAGAGTGAAACGTCATTTCTACATAGCCGATTTATTGTGCTGCGCCTGCAAAAGCCGCCTGATCGGTTTGGAAGATCCTGCCTCCGGACAAGCTGATCGACGACGTGGGGGCCACGGCAGAAGGGGAAAGACGTGAAACTCATAATTGCAGCGATCAAGCCGTTCAAGCTTGAGGAGGTCCGTGAAGCGCTTACGGCCATTGGCGTGCGCGGCATGATGGTGACCGAGATCAAGGGATTTGGCAGCCAGTCTGGCCATACCGAGATCTACCGGGGTGCCGAATACGCGGTGAATTTCGTGCCAAAGGTGCGGCTTGAGATCGTGGTCAGCGACGGCCTTGCAGATCAGGTGGTGTCAACCATCCAGAAGACGGCCAAGACCGACAAGATCGGCGACGGAAAGATTTTCGTCCTCGACGTGCAACATGCCGTGCGGGTGCGCACCGGCGAAACCGATGACGATGCGCTGTGATGCGTGTGGGGCAAGGGGAAATCACTGACATGACGATGAACGCAAAATTTGCCGGGAACGTAAAAGTTGCTGGATTGGCGGCGCTGGGCGCGTCGCTTGTGGCCGGCCTGCCCGCATGGGCGCAAGATGCCGCCGGGCCGATCCAGAACCCGACGGTCGAACAGATGGCGACGATGGTCGACAAGGGCGACACGACATGGATGCTGGTGTCCTCGGCGCTGGTGCTGATGATGGCGATCCCGGCACTGGCGCTGTTTTACGGCGGTCTGGTGCGCACCAAGAACATGCTCAGCCTGCTGATGCAGGTGTTCATGATCGTGTCGATCTGCGCCATCATGTGGGTGGCGGTCGGCTATAGCCTGGCCTTCACGGCGGGGTCTCCCTACATCGGCGGTCTGTCGAAGGCGATGCTGGCAGGGGTCGGCACTGGCACTTATGGCGCGACCTTCTCGAACAACGTCTATATCCCGGAATATGCGTTCGTCATCTTTCAGATGACCTTCGCCTGCATCACCCCGGCCCTGATCATCGGCGCGTTTGCCGAGCGGATCAAATTCTGGCCGCTGATGCTGTTCGTGATCGGCTGGTCGCTGCTGTCCTACTATCCGATCGCGCACATGGTTTGGTTCTGGGCTGGCCCGGACTTCCTGGTCGATTTCCCGACCGACATGGGCCTGCTGTGGGGCATGGGCGCGCTGGACTTTGCCGGTGGTACGGTCGTGCACATCAACGCCGGGATCGCCGGTCTGGTGGGTTGCCTTGTGATCGGCCCACGGGTTGGTTTCAACAAAGAGCCGATGCCGCCGCACAGCCTGACGATGACGATGATCGGGGCTTCGTTGCTGTGGGTTGGCTGGTTCGGGTTCAACGCCGGGTCCAACCTTGAATCGAACGGGATCACCGCGCTGGCGTTCCTGAACACCTTTATCGCAACGGCTGCGGCGACGGTGTCCTGGTGCCTCGTGGAACAGCTGCGTCACGGCCGCCCCTCGCTGCTGGGCGCGGTAACGGGTGCGGTTGCCGGTCTGGTTGCGATCACCCCTGCGTGCGGCTTTGCCTCGCCGGGTGGGGCGCTGGTGCTGGGCCTGATCGTCTCGCCGATCTGCTATATCTTCGTGTCGACGGTGAAGAAGATGTTCAAGTACGATGACAGCCTCGATGTCTTCGGGGTGCACTGCATCGGCGGGATCGTTGGGGCCATCGGCACTGGCATCGTGGCGGACCCCAGCTTGGGTGGTCAGGGCTGGGTCGACTA
>NZ_JANMET010000297.1:0-15508 GCF_031377265.1 Tabrizicola sp.
GACGACTATGTGGTCAAGCTGAAGCGGGCGTTTGTGGTGCTGGATAGTGCTGAGCGCGAGGCGGCGATCTGGCAGGCGGCCACGAATGCGGCGTTTGCAGCAGGGATGGAGGTCGTGCCGGACGCGGGGCTGCTGACCGAGGTGGCGGGGCTGGTCGAATGGCCGATGGTGCTGCTGGGGCGGATTGCGCCGGAGTTCCTGGACCTGCCGCCGGAGGTGCTGCAGACGTCGATGAAGGAGCATCAGAAGTTCTTTTCGGTCGGGGCGAAGTCGGGGCGCATCGAAGGGTTTGTCACCGTCGCCAACATCGAGGCGGCGGATGGCGGGGCCACGATCCTGAAGGGCAACCAGAAGGTGCTGTCGGCGCGGCTGTCGGATGCGAAGTTCTTTTGGGAGAATGACTTGCGGGTGGCGAAGGCGGGGATGGGCGAGTGGGTGGAGGGGCTGCGCGCGGTGACCTTCCATGGCAAGCTTGGGTCTCAGGCCGAGCGGGTGGAGCGGATTGCAGCCTTGGCGCGGGAGATTGCGCCGATGGTGGGCGCTGATCCGGCGCTGGCCGAACAGGCGGCGCGGGTGGCCAAGGCGGACCTGCGGTCAGCCATGGTGGGCGAGTTTCCGGAGCTGCAGGGGCTGATGTCATGTACTACGCTCGCGCGGCGGGGATGCCGGAGGCGGTGGCCGATGCCGCGCGCGACCACTATTCGCCGCTGGGGCCTTCGGACGCGGTGCCGGTGGAACCCGTGTCGGTGGCCGTGGCGCTGGCCGACAAGATCGACACGCTGACCGGGTTCTGGGCGATTGATGAAAAGCCGACCGGAAGCAAGGACCCCTACGCGCTGCGGCGGGCGGCGTTGGGGGTTATTCGGTTGGTGGTGGGGAACGGGGTGCGGATTAGCCTTCGTGGTAAAGTAGCCTACTTTGTTGTCCAATTGGGATTCGCTGCCAAAATTCTCGATCGTGTAGGCTCCAAGGACGTTCAGACTGATCGTTATTCAGCTGCGTTGTACGAAGTTGGAAACTCAGTAGCTTCCGACCTCCTCGCCTTCCTCCACGACCGCCTCAAGGTCTACCTCAAGGATCAGGGCATCCGCCATGACATCATTGACGCCTGCCTTGCAATGCCGGGGAATGATGATCTGACGCTGCTTGTGAAGCGCGCGGATGCTCTGGCGGCGGTGATGAAGACCGAGGATGGGGCGAACCTGCTGGCCGGCTACAAGCGCGCCAACAACATCCTGAGCCAGGCCGAGGCGAAGGATGGCGTCGAATATTCCTACGGCGCGGATGTGAAGTTCGCGGACAATGATGAGGAGCGGGCGCTTTTTGCAGCACTTGATGCTGCAGAGGCGAAGATCGCGCCCGCCATGGCGGCGGAGGATTTTGCGACGGCGATGGCGGCGATGGCCGCCTTGCGCGCGCCGATGGATGCGTTCTTCACGGCAGTGCAGGTGAACGCGGACAGCGCGATTGTCCGGCGCAACCGGTTGAATCTGCTCAGCCGTATCCGCACCATCTGTTCCGGGGTTGCCGACCTTTCGCGCATCGACGGTTAGTACTTCAGCAATTTTTCTGCGAATGCTGACATGTCACGCTTGTATGACAGCGCTTTCTGCGTATCCTCCGCGCGAGCGAAAGGTGCTGCGGTGCAGAAACACGACCCGATTCCAGAGTTCTCACTGATCGACCCCACCGCGCAAATCGCGGCGGCCACCCACGGCTGGCGTGCGAAATGCCTGCAGCGGCTGGTGCGGCTTGAGCTGCCGGTGCCGAAATCTGTGGCGCTGCCGGCCACCACGGTGCGGGCGATTGCGGCGGGGCATGGGGTTGACGCGGGCGGCATTCTGGAACGGTTCGGCGACGGGCCGCTGATCTCGGTCCGCCCGTCACCCGCCAACCCTGATTGGGGTGGGCCTGCGACCATCCTCAATATCGGGATGAACACCAAACGCCATGCCCGGCTGGCCGAAACCCATGGCGAGACGGCGGCGGATGCGCTGTTCGTGCGGTTCGTGCAGGCCTATGCCATCCATGTCGCACGGCTGGACCCGGATGTGTTTGACAGCATCAAACCGGGGCCGGGGGCGCTGCGCGAAGTTCTGCGCCACTATGAGATGGAGACGGACGAGCCGTTCCCGGCGGACCCGGCGGTGCAGCTTTCAGAGGTGCTGCGCAGCATGGCGCGGGCGTGGGAGGGCACATCGGCGCGACTGCTGCGCCAGGCCAAGGGTGCGCCGGAAGAGGCGGCGCTGGGCCTGGTGGTGCAGGAAATGGCGCAGGGCATCGGCCAGGGGATTTCCGGGTCTGGTGTCATCCAGTTCGTTGATCCGGTGACCGGTGTGCAACTGATCAAGGGGCGCTATCTGGGGCAAAGCCAGGGCCGCGATGCGCTGAAGACGACCGAAGCGTTGTATCTAACGCGCGATCCGCGCGGGCCGTCGCTTGAAGATGTGGCGCCGGAGCTGTTCGAGGCGCTGGTGGCGCATGGCGCGGTCTGCCGGGCGCGGCTGCGCGAGGAAATGCAGATCGAATTCACCGTCGAGGATGGCCGCCTGGCGGTGCTGGACGCGGTGAAGGTGCAGCGTTCGGCACGGGCGGGATTGCGCATTGCGGTGGCGCTGGCGGAAGACGAGGTGATCACGCGCGAAGAGGCGGTGCTACGAGTAGAGCCGCGCGCGCTGTCGGAACTGCTGCATCATCAGGTCGATCCGACCGGGCCGCGCGATGTGTTTGCGCGCGGGATTGCGGCCAGTCCGGGGGCGGCGACGGGCAAGCTGGTGTTTTCCTCGCAGGCTGCACAGGCCAGTGCCTCGAAAGGTGAGCCGTGTATTCTGGTGCGGCGCGAAACCGCGCCGGAGGACATTCGCGGCATGCATTCGGCGGCGGCAGTGCTAACCGAACGCGGCGGGATGACCAGCCATGCGGCGGTGATTGCTCGGGGCCTCGGGCTGCCCTGCGTGGTGGGCGCATCGGAAATGCGGCTGGAGGCGCGCGACAAAAAGCTGACAGCGGCGGATGGCCGGGTGTTCCACGAGGGCGACGTGATCACGCTGGACGGATCGAAGGGCGAGGCTTTGGCGGGCGCTGCGGAAATGCTGCCACCAGCGCTGGATGACAGTTTCCGCCGGCTGCTGAGCTGGGCTGACGAGATGCGCGACATCGGCATCCGCGCCAACGCCGACACGCCGGCGGACGCAGAAACAGCGCGCAAGTTCGAGGCGCAGGGGATCGGGCTGTGCCGGACGGAACATATGTTCTTTGACGAAGACCGGTTGATCGTGATGCGCGAGATGATCTTTGCCGACACGCCGCAGGACAGGGCGCTGGCTTTGGCCCGGTTGCTGCCGATGCAGCGCGCCGATTTCGTTCAACTATTTGAGATCATGCAGGGATTGCCGGTCTGCATCCGGCTGTTCGACCCGCCGTTGCACGAGTTTCTGCCGCAGTCGCGCGAGGGCTTGCGGGAGTTGGCCGAGGCGCTGGACCGGCCGTTGTCCGAGGTGGTGCGGCGGGCCGAGGCGCTGACCGAAGTGAACCCGATGCTGGGCATGCGGGGGGTGCGGCTGGGGGTCGTGCTGCCTGAGATCTACGACATGCAGGTACAGGCGATCTTTGAGGCCACGCTGGAATCGGCGCGGCGGGGTACGCCGGTGGTACCGGAAATAATGATCCCGCTGGTGTCGGCCAAGCGTGAGGTGGAACTGGTCAAGACCCGGATCGATGCTGTCGCCGCGATGGTGAAATCACGGGCCAAAGCGGATTTCGACTTCAAGCTGGGGGTGATGGTGGAAACGCCGCGTGCAGCATTGCGGGCGGGCGAGATTGCGCAGCATGCATCGTTCCTTTCGTTCGGCACCAATGACCTGACGCAGATGACCTATGGCCTGAGCCGCGACGATGCCGGGCGCTTTATGAACACCTATGTGCGTCAGGGCGTATTCCCCGAGGATCCGTTCCAGATTCTGGACGTGGACGGGGTGGGAGAGCTGCTGCTGATCGGGGCGGAACGCGGGCGAAAGACGCGCTCGGATCTGACCTTGTCGATCTGCGGCGAGCATGGCGGCAACCCCGAATCGATAGAATTCTGCCGGAAAGCCGGGTTTGACTATGTATCCTGTTCGCCATACCGGGTGCCAATGGCCCGTCTGGCAGCAGCGCATCTTGCGTTGAATGATCGCAAGAATAATTTGTAATAACAGAAATTTACGAGACATTGCGAAGAGTGCACATTAAGAAACTCGGCGAGTTTCCGCCTAAATTTTGCCATTTTTTGTGGCAGTTTGGCCACAGGTGTGGACCCCACCTGGCAAGTTGACTACCCCCCCGTCCGATTGCCGGGCGGCTGAGCCATTGCCGGGCCTTGAAATGACTGGACGATGAATGCGGATGAGTTTCCGATTGCCGCTGTGTGCGGGATTGCTGGCGATTGGCGTTCTGGCCAATGCTGGGCTGGCGGATGTAACGCTTAGCGAAAAGAACGACCCGGCAGCTGTGCTTGCTGGTGAGATGACGGCATTGCTGAAGACCGAGAAGCTGCAATTGCAGAAACTGCCCGCGCCCAAGCTGTCGCAGATAGCCATTGGCCCAGAGGCGACGAAGGCCCGCGTCTGGGTCAAGACCGGCAAGAGTGCCGAGATGCCGTTCGAAGTTTCGGCGGCCTGGCTGGCGGCACAGCCCGCTCCCGAAGGTGATGCCGAGTGGCAATGCCTGACCGAGGCGCTGTATTTCGAAGCGCGTGGCGAAAGCCTGCAAGGCCAGTTTGCCGTGGCCGAAGTGATCCTGAACCGGGTGAAGAGCCCGCTTTATCCACGCACCGTCTGTGGCGTGGTCAAACAACGTGGCGGTGGCGGTTGCCAGTTTTCCTATGTTTGCGATGGCCGGGCCGACCGGATGAGCGAACGCGGAGCGAAAGACCGGGCCGGGCGGATCGCACGGGCCATGCTGGATGGCGCGCCAAGCGACCTGACCGAAGGCGCCACGCATTTTCATACCGGCAACGTGCGTCCTGCATGGGCCAAGCGGTTTCCGATGACCGCTTCGATCGGGGCGCACCGGTTTTACCGCCAGCCGGGCGCCAGCGGCTGATCGTGCGCATGTCGCGGCGCTTGCCCTGAGTGCCGCGTTCGAGGTAGGGCGTCCCAACACAAGAGCTATGCTTGATCACCGGCGGCCGGGTTCCGTCCGGTCGCGGAGGCTGCCACGATGATCAGCGACAGTGAGCTTGCCTTTGCGCACCCCGAAGCACGGGCGGAGGCCTCATCCAGCGCCGACCCGCGTGACCGGATATCGTTGCGCGATCACTTGGTCGAGGCCGATATCGGGGCATTTCAGCAAGAGCGCGGCCATAAGCAGCGGCTGAAGTTCAACGTCGTGGTTGAGGTACGCCCCGCGCCTGCGCCACTGGAAGATGATGTCGACCGCATCCTGAGTTACGACAAGATCACCGAAGCGATTGCTGCAGAATTGGTAGCTGAGCGGCTTAACCTTTTGGAAACACTGGCAGAGCGGGTGGCTGAGCGGGTGCTGGCGGAACCTGCGGCGATGCGGATCTTTGTGCGCATCGAAAAGCTTGATGTCGGGCCCTATGCGCTGGGCGTGGAAATCGTGCGGTCACGTGCCGAGGTGCCGATGGCACTTACCGGGACGGATGGTACAGAGACTGCGGTGCATCCATTGGTGGTGTATCTGGACGATGCGGCAATTGCCGACCCGGGGTTGCCGAAACGGCTGGATGCGTTGCAGGCGCGCGGCTTGCCGATGATCTTGACGGCGGGTCTGCCCGACCTGCCGCGTCCGGTGACCGGACACCGCCCGACACAACGCCGGATCGACCTGCTGGCCATTGAGCAGAGTGCATGGGCATTGGCTGCGCGCGACGCGCGCTGTGTGGTGGTGGCAACCCGGACCGAGATCGACTGGGCGATGCGGCGCGGGCAAACCGTGGTCTGGGCGCCGTTAAAGCTGGTGCTGGATGCCGTGGATGGCCCGCAGGGGGCAGCGCCGGTGACGCTGGCGCTGTGGCTGGCCGAGGTGCTGGCGGCCACCGCAATTGTCATTCACGGCAATGTTGCAATCCCGGCAGGAAGCCGCGTGCCGGTTGAACGCGCTTGAGGCTTTTGCTTGCCAAGACGCGGGGCATCGGCCACTGCCAACGCCATGAGATACCTGCGACCGATTGCGATGACGGATGCCGCCCGGCCCAAGGGTGCATTGCCGCTGGCCGGAGGCTGGTGCTGGTTTGACCGGGTCGAAGTGCTGCGCCGGGGTGCGGCGGGCGAGGTGATCGCGGCGGTCGACTGCCCGGACGAGGATTTGGAGCGGCTCTGCGCCCCGCGCGTCGATTTTGCCGGTCTGAGTCTGGACCGCCCCCGCATCATGGGCATCTTGAACGTGACGCCTGACAGCTTTTCCGATGGGGGGTTGTTTCTGGACCCACAGATCGCGCAGGCGCACGCGCGCGGCATGACAGAGGCTGCGGACATCATCGACATAGGTGGCGAAAGCACGCGACCTGGGGCGATTGAAGCGACTGATGAAGAGGAACTCAGCCGCACCGTGCCGGTGATCGCCGCACTGCGGGCCGGGGGGCTGCAGGAAGTGGTTTCGATCGATACACGCAAGGCGGCGGTGGCCGAGGCGGCGTTGCGGGCTGGTGCGGACGTGGTAAACGACGTGTCCGCGCTGGGGTTTGATCCGGACATGGGGCCGCTGATCGCGCGTGAGGGCGCGCCGGTGGTCCTGATGCATGCCCAAGGCGCGCCCGCGACGATGCAGGATGATCCGCGCTATGGCGATGTGCTTTTGGACGTCTACGATGCTCTGGCGGCGAGGATCGCGGCGGCAGAGGCCTTTGGAATTGCGCGCAGCCGGATCGCGGTGGATCCGGGGATCGGCTTTGGCAAGACGTCGGCGCATAACCTTGCGCTGATAAGGGGGTTGTCATTGTTCCACGGGCTTGGCTGCCCTATCCTGCTTGGGGCGTCGCGCAAGCGGTTCATCGGCAGCATTGGGCAGGCGGCAGAGGCCAGTGACAGGATGCCGGGGTCGATTGCGGTGGCGCTGGCCGGGGTGGCGCAGGGGGTGCAGATGCTACGCGTGCATGACGCGGCTGAGACGCGGCAGGCCTTGCGGCTTTGGGCGGCAATGAACGGGGGCGAGGCATGACAGGAAAGCTTTTCGGAACGGACGGGGTGCGCGGGCTTGCCAATACCTATCCGATGACAGCTGAGGTCGCTTTGCGTCTGGGTGCTGCGGCCGGACGGTTCTTTCGGCGGGATGGGTCTTCCGCGCACCGGGTGGTGATCGGCAAGGACACACGGCTGTCAGGCTACATGCTGGAAAACGCGTTGACGGCGGGGCTGACCTCGACGGGAATGAACGTGCTGCTGGTGGGGCCCATGCCGACGCCAGCGGTGGGGTTTCTGACACGGTCGATGCGGGCTGACCTCGGCGTGATGATCAGTGCCAGTCACAACCCGCACCAGGACAACGGCATCAAGTTCTTCGGGCCGGATGGCTTTAAGCTGTCGGATGCCGCCGAGGCCGAGATCGAAGAAATGGTCGAAGGCGAGATCATTCCTGCGAAGCCCGAGAATATCGGTCGTGCCAAGCGGATCGAGGACGCGCGCGGGCGATATCAGGAATATGCCAAGACGACGTTTCCGGCGGGTCTGAGGCTGGACGGGCTGAAGGTGGTGATCGATTGCGCCAATGGTGCCGCCTACAAGGCCGCGCCCGAGGTGCTGTGGGAACTGGGTGCCGAAGTGATCCCGGTGGGGGTTAGTCCGAACGGCACCAACATCAATCATCGGGTTGGGTCGACCCATACCGAGACGGCGGCGGAGGCCGTGGTGGCGCACGGCGCGCATGTGGGCATTTGCCTTGATGGCGATGCGGACCGGGTGATGATTCTGGATGAACATGGCCGGGTGGCGGACGGCGACCAGATCATGGCGCTGTTGGCCGGGCGCTGGGCCGACGAGGGCCGCCTGACCGGTGGCGCGCTGGTGGCGACTGTGATGTCGAACCTTGGGCTGGAACGGTTTTTGGCCGCGCGCGGGCTCAGGCTTGAACGCACCTCGGTTGGCGACCGCAATGTGGTGGAACGGATGCGCGAGGGCGGCTTCAATCTGGGGGGCGAGCAGTCTGGGCATATCGTGATGACCGACTATGCGACCACCGGTGACGGCTTGATCGCAGGGTTGCAGTTCCTGGCCGAAATGGTGCGCAGCGGCAAAGCGGCGTCCGAGCTGACGCGGAATTTCGAGACAGTGCCGCAGCTGTTGAAGAACGTCCGCTTTGCCAATGGCGGGCGACCGCTGGAGGCGGCGGCTGTGCAGGCAGTGATCGCGGCGAATGAGGTCAGGATGCAGGGCCGGGGGCGGATTCTGATCCGCGCGTCGGGGACCGAGCCGTTGATCCGGGTGATGGCGGAATGTGAAGATGCCGTGTTCATGACCGGGGTGGTGGACGAGATTGTGGCCGCGCTGGAGGCAGTTGTCTGAGGCGCATAGCCCTCCGGCAGCAAGTAAGGTCAGGATGTTTCCAGGGGCATCGCCTTTAGCGTGAACTGCGTCAGGCCTGCGCAGGTTTCGCCAGCCGTGACTGCAAGACCACCACTGTGAACAGGACTGCGCCCCGCACCACCGATTGCCAATAGGCTGACAGCGAAATCCAACCCATGCTGGTCTTGAAGGTGAGGATCATGAGGTTATGCCCAAAAGCATTGTGCCTGCCAGCGTGCCTCAGATCGACCCCTTGCCACCGGTGAGCAGCGCCCCCCGCTATGACCGAGGCGATGATGAACAGCCCCCGGCCCATACCTTCGGTCTGCTGGCCCGCGCCGATTTGAGCGGCAAGGATCACCCCTGCCACGTCCGCGCAGGCGCCCCGAGATGCGGTGGCGGCAAAAGATCGTACGAGTGAACGGCGGGGCCATCAGGCGCGAGGCATCTTCGCCCCCAACCACAGCAAAGGCATGGCGACCAAAGGCGGCGTGAGACAAGACGATCGCGCTGACGAAATAGGCCGCAAGGGCAATGATGGCAGGGATTGGAAAGCCGAGGGTAAAGCCAGTAAGGTGGCCGAACACGTCTGAATTATCGCTGTCTACCCATTCGCCCCGAATAGCAGTCAGGATGACGCCCTGACCCAAGCCGGTAAAGGCAGTGTCGTAAGGCACGGAGACCGTTTCCTTATGTGCCGGCAACAGGGTGGTGCCCGAGGCGGCCAGCATGACGGCCAAAGTCGTGATGATCGGCAGGATCTTGAGGCGCGTGGAATGGCTTTCCGACTGCAGCGTTGGACATGCAACCATCGTCGCCACGCTGGTGCTGATGGTGACAGGGCGGGTGGCGCACCGGATGATCCGCCGTGCCAGCGGTATCGGCGAGGTGACTGTAGTGGCCCTTACTGCCCAAGGTGCGCGGGTCGGCCTCATTGACCTGCAGCGCTGCAGTCGGGCCATTGTCTGCAACTGGCCAGCTTGTTCTTTGACCACGTATTGCAGTCGCGCGATGTCTTTCTGGCGCGTTTCGTGTGGCGGAAATGGGGTCCGTCTATAGCCTGTTTTGGAATTTCTCGGTGACCCCCGGGCGTGCAACGCGATAGTGAACAGAAATTTTCCGAAGCGCTTTTCAGAAAGGCCGAACCAAACTTCATGCAAGTGCCGCAGAAGCGTGGCGCAAGGGAACCGCGTGCTGCAGAGCATTTTGCAATGAAACTCTTGCAACCGGTTGCGCAGGCGATGGGCATGGCGTTGTGTTGCGCCGTGCGGTGTCAGCGGCTATCTGTTGATCCGGCAGCAGAGGTCATAACGAATGCAGGTCACGCTGAAACAGGTGGCGGCGCAGGCAGGGGTCTCTACCTCGGCAGTGTCGCGCACATTTACCGAAGGCGCTTCGGTTTCTGACAAGACGCGTCACAAGGTTGAAACCGCCGCCGCCGCGTTGGGCTATAGCCCGAATGTGCTGGCCAGCAGCCTGACCACCGGACGCACGAAGATGATCGGACTGGTTTCTAACAACTTTCACAACCCGGTCTTCCTTGAGGTTTTCGATCAGTTTACCAGTGGGCTGCAAGCAAAGGGATTGCGGCCTCTGCTGGTCAACCTGTCGGATGTGGAGGAGCCGGATGGTCTGCTGCGCCTGTTGCGCCAGTACTCCGTTGATGGGGTAATCATTGCGTCTTCGACCGTTCCGCCCGCATTCCCGCGCGCCTTCACGGCTGCGGGCATTCCGATTGTGCATTCGTTCGGACGGTATTCGGCCTCGCAAGGCGTTCATGTCGTGGGCATCGACAACATCGACTGCGGGCGGATTGCGGCGCGGACGCTTGTCGCGCGAGGCTATCAGAGGGTGGGTTTTCTGGGCGGACCTGCAACCGCTACCACAACGCAAGATCGCTGGACGGGATTTCAGCAGGAGCTGTCGGCCCACCCGCAAATCCACCTGAGCCACAGCTTTGCCGCCGCCTATTCCTACGATGCGGGCGAGGCGGAGATGGCACGCCTGCTGACTGGCACGCCAGCCGAGGCGTATTTCTGCGGTGACGATGTGCTTTCGATCGGGGCGATGAGCGCAATCCGGACGGCAGGGTTATGCGTGCCGGAAGACATTGGCATACTTGGCCTGAACGATATGGAGATGTCGCGGTGGGCGCTGATCAATCTGACCACGATCCGCCAGCCTATCCCCGAGATTATCGCGGCATCGTTGGACGTGATCGTGTCGCAGATCGAGGATCCGGGCCGGTCCACCGAAGCCCGGATCTTTCCTTGCGCGTTGGTCGAGCGCGGAACCCTGCGCCCGTTGCCCGCCGGGATCAGCGAAACATAGGCGGGCGGGCGTCAGTCCAGGCGCCGTTGGCTTTGCCTGACTGCGCCACCGCGAACACTGCTGCCATCGAGCGCAGGCCGTCTTCGGCCTTGGGGAAAAGATCGGCGGCAGGGTCCATCGGGCGGCCTTGCTTGCGGGCATGGATCGCTTCGGCGAGGTCCTTGTAGATGTTGGCGAAGGCCAGCGGCATGCCTTCGGCATGGCCGACGGTGACGCGGCTTGCCCTATCCGCTTCGGGTGAAAGGTTGCCTTCGCCCCGTTCGATGACCTGCAGGCGCTGCTTCAGCGGCATGTAGTAAAGTTGGTTCGGCTGTTCCTGTGTCCAGCGCAAGCCGCCGGTTTCGCCAAACACCTGAATGCCAAGGCCATGTTGGCGCCCAATGGCGATGGACGATGTCCACAGCCGCCCGACGGCTCCGCCGCTCATCCGGAAGTTCACCATGGCGTCGTCTTCCAGCACCCGGCTCGGGATCGCCGAGACGCAGTCGGCTGACAGCTTTTCAACCTCCTGGCCGGTCACGAAACTGGCCATGTGCATTGCGTGGATGCCGCAATCGGCGAACTGGGCCGAGATACCGGCCTGTGCCGGGTCATAGCGCCAGCGCACCCGCGGGTTTTCTGCATCGGCTGCGTCGGCATGGTGGCCATGCGCGAATTCGGCGTTCACAACGCGAACTTTGCCGATGTCGCCGCGTGCCACCATCGCCCGCATATGACGCACGAGGGCATAGCCGGTGTAGCCGTAGTTCACCGCGCAGATCGCGCCGGTTGCCCGGGAAATCCGCACGATTTCTTCGCCTTCCTCCACGGTCATTGTCATCGGCTTTTCGCACAAGACGTGGAACCCTGCCTCGAGGAAAGCCTTGGTGATCGGGAAATGTGTGGCGTTCGGGGTGGCCACGGTCACCAGATCGACCCGGTCGGGCCGGTCCTTTTCGCCCGCCAGCATCTCTTGCCAGCTGCCATAGGCCCGATCCGCCGCCAGACCAAGACGCTGGCCGTAAGCGCGCCCTTCGTCTGGACGGTGGTCCAAAGCCCCGGCAACGAAGGCGAATTCCCCGTCAACCCGGGCCCCAAGGCGATGCGCCGGGCCGATCTGACTGCCGTCGCCGCCACCGATCATGCCCCAATTCAAGATTGCCATGTCCATAATCCTCAGTTGAAGCCGATCGAGGCAAGATATTCGCGGTTGGCCCGTGCGTCGTCTAGTGGGCGGACATCGAGGGTCGGGTCGCAGTCTTGTTCAACGGTACACCAGCCGTCAAAGCCCGCATCGATCAGCAATTGCCGCACGGCGGGGAAATCCACGTCGCCCTTGCCAAGATTGCAGAAAATGCCCTGACCGCAGGCGTCATAAAATCCGGTCCGGTTGGCAATTGCGCTGGCTTTCACGACGGGGTTGATGTCCTTGAAGTGCATGTAACTGATCCGCCCCATATGGCGGCGCATGAAAGCCACGGGGTCAAAGCCAGCGTAGGAATGGTGGCCGGTGTCGAAGCAGATCTTCAGGATGCTGTCGTCGACCTCGTTCAGCAACCGCTCCAGCTCGGGTTCAAAGTCGATGAACCCAGCGGCATGGGCGTGGATGCCGACGGTCAAGCCGTAGTCTTCGGCCCCGATTCGGGCGATGATTGCGATCCGGTCGCGGAAGGCGATCCATTCGTCGCGGCCCATCTGTTCGGCTTCGGCTGCGCGTCCGGCGGTGGGGGCGCGGCGTGGCGAAATGCTGTCGATCAGCACCAGATGCTTTGCTCCGTGCGAGGTCAACGCCTTGCAGGTGCGGTGCGCTGCATCCAGCACCTCGTCCCAAGCAGCGGGATCGTGGAATGGGCGGAAGACGACCCCGCCAATCAGGCTGAGGCCATTTTCCGCCAGCGCTTCGGCCAGAATGACCGGATCTTCGGGCATGAAGCCGACAGGCCCCAGCTCGATCCCGCGGTAGCCAGCCGCCGCACAGTCTTTCAGAACCGAACGCCAATCAGGGTTGCGCGGGTCTTGGGCAAATTCGACGCCCCAGGAACAGGGGGCATTGCCAATCTCTATCGTCATTCGGGTCACCTTGTCGTGGGAGAAGCGGTTGGAACCGGCAGCCAGGCCTTTTGCGCCGAAGACTGGCGCGCGGTGGCGACGATCTGCATGACGTCCAGACCATCGCGGAAGGTCGGCCAGACGGGTTTGCCGGTGTCGATGGCGCGCAGGAAATCATGCGCCTCGATGATGATCTGGTCCTGATAGCCAGTGCCATGGCCCGGTCCCTGACAGAAGGGCAGGTAGTCCGGGTGTTCGGGTCCGGTCAGAATCTTGCGAAAGCCACGCAACGCCTCGGGGCCTTCCGCGAGATAGAGCCAGAGCGCGTTCTGATCTTCCTGATCAAAGCGGATGGCGCCTTTGGTCCCTGTGATTTCATAGGCATAGCCCATCTTGCGGCCCAAGGCCACGCGGCTGAAAAACAGATGCCCCATTGCCCCATTTGCAAAGCGGCACATGATCTGGGCCTGATCATCATTCGTCACCGCCTCGGGTCCGTTCGGGCCGGGGCGGGTACGGTGGACGGTTTCAATTTCGGCCGACAGGGTGGCGATTGGCCCGACAAGAGCGAGCGCCGCGTTGATAATGTGGGGGGCAAGATCCCCCATCGTGCCGTTCGCGTCGCCGCGGGTGCGCCAACTGGCGGGCAGGGTTGCGTCAGCGAAGAAATCCTCGGTATGTTCGCCACGAAACCAGACCACATCGCCGATCTGGCCAGTAGCGATCAACTGGCGGGCAAACTGCGTGGCGGGTGTGCGGACATAGTTGAAGCCGGTCATGTTGATCACGCCAGCCATTTCGGCAGCCGCCACCATGGCAGCGCTGTCGCCAAGGCTGGCCCCCAGCGGCTTTTCGCACAACACCGGCTTGCCAAGAGCAAACGCCGCTTCGGCGATGGCGCGATGGGTTTCCTGCGGCGATGCGATGACGACCGCCTGCACCAGCGGATCGGCAACCAGCACACGCCAATCAGAGGTGGCGCGGGAAAATCCGTAGGCCTGTCGGTAGGTTTCGGCAGAGGCGGGCGTCGTGGCGCAAACCATCTCCAGCACCGGGCGCAACCGCGTGTTGAACACCGCGCCCACCGCCTGCATCGCCACAGCATGAGCCTTGCCCATGTAGCCGCCACCGACAATGCCAATTCCGATCTTCATCATTCTGGGCAGCTTTCCATCAGGCTACTTGCAAGCGGTTGCAAAATGTCTATCCTTGGTCGGGTAACCTTCGCAACCGAATTCTGACACCCCTTTGCGCAAAAATCGCCACGCGACCGGAGAAACCATGTCTGACACCATCCGCCTTACCACAGCGCAGGCGATCATCCGCTTTCTTGCGAGCCAGTTCATCGAGATCGATGGCGTGCGCCAACGGCTTTGTGGCGGCGGTTTCGGGATCTTCGGGCATGGCAATGTGACCTGCCTGGGTGAGGCGCTGTATGACCACCGTACGGAGTTGCCGCTTTACCGGGGACAAAATGAACAGAGCATGGGCTTTGCTGCCGCCGCCTACGCCAAGTATCATCTACGCCAAAGGTTCATGTTCTGCACCGCGTCGGCTGGCCCGGGCACCTCAAACCTCCTGACGTCAGCGGCGCTGGCCCATGCCAACCGCCTGCCGATGCTGCTTTTGTGCGGCGATACCTACCTGACGCGGCTGCCCGATCCGGTGCTGCAACAGATGGAGCATTTCAACAACCCGACGCTTGGGGTCAACGATGCGTTCAAAGCGGTCAGCCGCTATTGGGACCGCATTACCCATCCTGCACAGGTGATCCAGTCCCTGCCAGCTGCGATTGCCACGATGCTGGACCCCGCCGATTGCGGCCCGGCCTTTATCGGCCTGCCGCAGGATGTCCAGGGTTGGGCGTATGACTATCCGGTCGGTCTGTTTCAGCCGCGCCTGCACCGTATCCGTCGCCAGCCGCCAGATGCGACGGAACTGGCCGATGCCGCAGCCCTGCTGAGAGGCGCGGAGCGCCCGCTGATCATTGCCGGGGGCGGCGTGCAATATTCCGGCGCGGTGGCCGAGCTGACGGCCTTTGCGCGGCACCACGACATCCCCGTGGTAGAAACCATTGCCGGTCGGGCGAACCTGCTGGTGACGGATCCCCTGAATATCGGGCCGGTCGGCGTGACCGGTTCCGACAGCGCCAATTGGGCGGCAGAGCGGGCCGATGTCATCCTTGCGGTGGGCACAAGGCTGCAGGATTTCACCACTGGCTCTTGGACGGCATTTGCCAAGGATGCCCGCATCATCGGCGTCAATGTCGGGCGGCATGATGCGGCCAAGCATTTGTCAATGCCTGTGGTTGGGGATGCAAAACTGGCGCTTTCTGCCTTGGGGGTGGCGCTGGGGGATCATTCGGCGCCAGCGGGCTGGACCAGACAAACCCAGGAACAACGCAAGATCTGGGACGCCTATGTGGCCCATAATACCGGCATCGGCAACGGCCCGGCCTCTTACGCGCAAGCCATTGGCATGGTGAACGCCATGTGCCACCCGCGCGACCGGGTGGTGGCTGCGGCAGGCGGTCTGCCCGCCGAGGTGACGGCCAACTGGCGCACCCTTGGCCTGGGCACGGTGGATGTGGAGTTCGGGTTTTCCTGCATGGGCTACGAGATTGCCGGGGGCTGGGGCGCGCGGATCGC
>NZ_JANMET010000331.1:0-4073 GCF_031377265.1 Tabrizicola sp.
TGACCAGATTAAGGGCTTCGGCGAATACGGCTTTCCTGAAAGCCATGCGGCGAGCTTTGCACTGCTGGTCTACATCTCGTCATGGATCAAGCTGCATTACCCGGATGTGTTCTGCGCGGCTCTCCTCAATTCACAGCCGATGGGGTTCTATGCGCCTGCCCAGATCGTGCGCGACGCGCGCGAACACGGGGTGACGGTGCATGCGCCGGACGTGAATTACAGCGATTTGGACAACACGCTGGAACCTATGGGCCAGAAGGCCTTTGCAGTGCGCCTCGGCCTGCGGCAGGTAGACGGCATGGCGCAAGGGCGGGCGCTGCAGCTTACCACCGCCCGGGATGCACCTTTTACCGATCTGCAAGACTTGAAGGATCGCGCGAAACTGGACGCAGGCACCATGCGCAGGCTGGCTGCAGCCGACGCCTTCCGCTCCATGACGCTCGACCGCCGGCAGGCCCTTTGGGATGCGCGCGCGCTGCGGGATGCGCCGGACCTGCCGTTGTTTGCTGACACCCGCGATGAGGGGGTGGAGACCCGGTTCACCCTGCCGGAGATGCCAACTTGCGAACATGTCGTGGCGGACTACCAGACGCTGCGCCTGTCGCTGAAAGCGCATCCGATGGCCTTCCTGCGCAAAAGCCTGACGCGGCAGGGCTATGCGCCCACCAGTGATCTGCCCCGCCTGCGCAACCGCACCCAGGTCTCACTGGCCGGAATCGTCCTAATCCGCCAGAGACCTGGCAGCGCCAAAGGCGTCTGCTTCATCACGCTGGAGGATGAAACAGGTGTCGCCAATCTGGTCGTCTGGCCAAAAGCATTTGAGACGTTCCGCCGCGTCATCATGCAGTCCCGGCTGATCGACGTGCGCGGCACCCTGCAACGCGACGCCAACGTCATCCATGTTATCGCTACCCATCTGGCTGACCGCAGTGATGCACTGGACCGTCTGTCAAACGATTCTATGGAGGCGCCGCTTGCCCGCGCGGATGAGGTGCGCAAACCTGTCCCTAGCGGAATACATCGCCATCCAAGGGATGTCCGCGTGGTTCCCAAATCGCGGGACTTCCACTGATTTCACTAAGGTTTGTTGTACATCGCTTTACTGCTGAATGAGGTGCCCCTAGATTTGTAGACGCTTTGCCCGTTAACTTTGAGGCAAGGAGGCCGAGATGGGGACGAGCAACTACAGCGATGCGTTCAAGCGTGACGCGGTGCAGCAGATCCGGGTGCGGGGATACCCGGTTCGGGAGGTTTCCCGGCGTTTGGGGGTGAGTTCGCACTCTTTGTACAAATGACTGCGGCTGTTCGCCGAGCCGGTGGCGAAGTCGAGCAGCATCGACCACGAGGCCGAGAGCCGACGCCTGAAGCGGGAGCTGGCGCGGGTGACCGAGGAGCGCGATATCCTAAAAGAGGTGAGCCATGGTGCGCCACTGATTCAAGCGTCATGGCGAACGCGTACTTCGCGCGCGAGTCCCAATGAATGGAGCCATTGGAGCGCCATTGGTTCGAGCCCAATGACGACGGCCTTCATCCGCGCGCATCGGACCGAGTTCGGCGTCAGGGCCAAGTGCCGGGTGCTGCTGGTTCACTTCAGCGGCTTCTATGCATGGCTAAGGAACCGTTAAGTCGCCGCGCAGGACGATGCGAGGCAGACAGAACTGATCCGGCAGGCATGGTCCGACAGTGGCAAGGTCTATGGCTATCGCAAGCTCACTGACGATCTGCGCGATCAAGGGGAGCACGTTTCGCAGAACCGGGTGGCCCGGCTGGCATCATTGGCCAGGATTGCCGCACAGGTTGGCTACAAGCGCCGTCCCGGTCGCTATGGCGGCAAGCCTGCCGTCCTCGCGACCAACACCCTGGACCGCCAGTTTAAGGTCGATGCGCCCGACAAGGTCTGGGGCGAGCCATCGTCCGCCATTGGTCCGAGGACAATGGCGAGCGACATCACTTACATCAAGACCCATGAGGGCTGGCTGTATCTTTCGGTCGTGATCGACCTGTTCTCACGCCGTGTGGTCGGCTGGTCCGCCCAGCCCCGCATGACCACCGAACTTGCCCTGCAGGCGCTGCTCGCAGCCGTCTGGCGACGCAAACCCAAGACCAGGGTGATGATCCATTCCGATCAGGGATCACAGTTCACCAGCCGCGAGTGGCAGTCGTTCCTCGGCCAGCACAATCTGGACGCCAGCATGAGCCGCCGCGGAAATTGCCACGATCGAGCCATTGAAGGCGCCATTGGTTCAAGCCCAATGGCGAGGGCCGTTGCGGAAAGCTTCTTCCAGCTCTTGAAGCGCGAACGCATCCGCCGCCGCACATACCTGACCCGCGAAGCCGCAAGGCAGGACGTCTTCGAGAACATAGAGATGTTCTACAACCCGAAGCGCAAGCACACGAACAATGGCATGCTGTCGCCCGTTGACTTCGAAATCAGACAGCAAAATCTGAACGAGGCAGGTGTCTAGGAAACTACGGGCACCTCACCGAGCCTTTGCCGACGAAAGTACGAGGCCCCGCATTTTCGGATCCCAGTGCTTGGCTGTTCCCTCTTTTGCGAAGGCCAGCTTGCTAACGTAGGTCTCGTTCAGCTTGGGCATTTTGTCGGCTCTTTGTAGGAGACACCATGCAACTTGGCGCTACACAGTGCGACAAGGTGAAAGAGTTTAATGTGTGATATGAAACTATTAGTGGCTCCACGCCACTCAATGAAATTCAGCGCATTAGCTTGGAAGGCTAAGGTCTTACCATTCCACCACGCCCGCCTCGAGGCTGACCGGTATTCCGGCCCAAGTGATCCGTCAAGGAAGTTCCGGCAAATCCACTGCGCGCAACGCCCATTCCGGACCACCAAGGCCAGCCACATCCTACGCCGCCACGGATGCTGCCATTCCGGTGACCGGTTCCCAGGCCAGTCCTCCGACATAGCGCCCCTGCATCTGCCCCGCGTCATCGAGCGTGAACAGGTGCAGCCACCGGTTGTCGAACAGCGCCCTTACCCCGTCATGGCGGGCCAGGATGTCGTTGATCGCCGATTGCGGCGCCTCGACAATGACCGACAGGCGCAGCGGCTCATGCGCAAGATCCGCGCCGTCATGCACTGACTGCCACGGCAGGCCCGCGCGCAGCAGCCCGCCATTGCCCTCAACCACGCCAATGCCGCCGGTGACGTTGTGCAGCAGTTTGTTGCCGCCGCCAAAGGTTGCCGGTGCGACGGTAGAGCCATAGTATTGCAGGCTGATCCAGCTGGCCACCACGACCGGGGCGGTCAGGATCAGTTCCAGCACGCCAAAGCCCTTGTCCTGCCGCCAGTCATAGCTGTGCAGGAATGTCCGGCCGCCAAGGTTCTGCGCGGCGGTCCGGCTGCGTGGCGCGGCGACAAAGGCGCGGCAGCCCGCAAGACCCCATTCAGGGCGCACCTCGGCCCAGTTGCGCGCACGTCCGCCAATATCGCTGGCACCCTTGGCACGGGGCAGGCGCAATGCGCGTTCGCCGCGCGCAACCAACCCCGCGGAAGCCAGCCAACGCTGCAGGTCGAACAGATCCTTGGCGTGGTCCGCCGACGGATGGTCTTCGGAGTAAACCAGCACGTCATCCGTGGTGGTGTCGTGCAGGCCACTCAGAAACAGCGTGTCGTCGGGGATGGTGATCCCCCTCGCAGGAAGCCCTTTGCGCACATCGGGATCATTCAGCAGCGTTGCCAGCAACCGCGCGTTCACATCGCCGGAATAGCCGCCACAGGCGCCGCAATGCAGGGCGCTGGCATGGGGGTTGTTGGTGACATTCGCGCCGTGTCCGGCCAGCAGGACAACACGGGCAAAGCCGTCGGTCATCGACATCGCGCGCAGCACCATTTCCGCCGAAGCGAGCTTTTGGCCCGTATCAAGGCCCGGTGACAGTTGCGGTGCCGGGTCATGCGGCAGGTGCGAGGGGCCAAGGCCCAGCGCGTCACGCACCAGTTTGCCTGCATAGATCGGCCCGGTCGCCTCGACAAAGGCAAAGGACGACACGGCGGCCAGCTTGAACCGGCCCCAGGCACGTTTGGCCCGTGCGGCGATGCGGGCGGCGTCCTCGGC
>NZ_JANMET010000349.1:0-8431 GCF_031377265.1 Tabrizicola sp.
GTCGACGATGCCGCCCCACTGGCGCAGCATCTTCAACCGGCTGATCATCGGGAAGGTTTCCACAAGCGCGCGCAGGGTTTCCTCGATGTGGTGGAACGACCCGCGCTGAGTGTAGTTGTTGAAGCCGTCGGTACCGCCGCCGATCACCATTTCGCCCTTGTCGGATTGCGACATGTAGCCATGCACGGTGTTGGCCATCACGACCACATCCATGCAGGGCTTGATCGGTTCGGAAACGAGGGCCTGCAGTGCCACCGCCTCGATCGGCAGGCGGAAGCCGGCCATTTCGGCCAGTTGCCCGGAATGGCCCGCGACGACCATGCCGAGCTTTTTCGTGCCGATAAAGCCCTTGGTGGTATCCACCCCGGTCACGACGCCGTTTTCGGACCTGACGGCCTTTACTTCGCAATTCTGGATGATGTGCATGCCCATGGCCGAACAGGCCCGCGCATAGCCCCAAGCCACCGCATCATGCCGCCCGGTGCCGCCGCGCGCCTGCCAGAGCGCGCCGAGGACGGGGTAGCGCGGGCCGTCGATGTTGAGGATCGGGCAAAGTTCCTTGACCCGCTGGGGCGAGATGAATTCGGTGGCCACGCCTTGCAGCGCATTGGCGTGCTGGGTGCGCAGGTAGCCGCGCACCTCGTGGTGGGTCTGGGCCAGCATCATCACGCCGCGCGGCGAAAACATCACGTTGTAGTTCAGATCCTGGCTCATCGTCTCGTACAGCGAGCGGGCCTTTTCGTAGATCGCGGCGGAAGGGTCCTGTAGATAGTTGGACCGGATGATCGTGGTGTTGCGCCCGGTGTTGCCCCCGCCAAGCCAGCCTTTTTCGATGATCGCCACATTGGTGATGCCGAAATTCTTGCCAAGGTAATAGGCGGTGGCCAGCCCGTGGCCGCCCGCCCCCACGATGATCACATCATAGGCCGGTTTCGGTTCGGGCGAGGCCCAGGCGCGTTCCCAGCCCATGTGATGCCGCAGCGCCTCGCGGGCGATGGCAAAGACCGAATAATGCTTCATCAGGGCCTCTTGCGTTGGGCCGGCAAAGTCTGCGCCGACCGACACCTTCTCTTGGCGTGATTGAGGGATATAACCGCACCCGGCAGCGGCGCAATTGGGAAAAATGCGACATTGGCCAAGCTGTCGCAGATTGATCGCCGGTTTGGCGTTCGCAAGGTGGCCTGCGCCGATTTGGCCCTTTTTCACCGACGCCTGAACGACTACATGCTGAACGCACGGGGCGGCAGGATCGGAGTGGTGATGCAGGACTGGGGCTTTTGGGCGGCGGCGCTGGGATTGCTGGGCGCGGTGGCAGCGATCTTGCTGGCCGCGATGCGCCGCGACCGGGCGCTGGTTGCCCCCGCAGCCCTGGACATGCAGGTCTACAAGGATCAGCTGGCCGAGGTGGAGCGCGACCTTTCGCGCGGCATCATCGCGGCTGACGAGGCCGATCGCGTGCGCGTGGAGGTCAGCCGGCGGTTGCTTGAGGCGGACCGGACGGCTGTTTCTGCGGGGGGGACGGTTGCGGGCAAGGTTTCGGGTCTTGGGCCAGCGGCGGTGATGGTGGCGTTGCTGGCAAGTGCGGTGGCGGGGTATTGGTATCTTGGCGCGCCGGGGTATCCGGACCTGCCGCTTGAGCGCAGGTTGTCGCTGTCTGACGACTGGATGAAGGCGCGCCCGTCGCAGGCGGTGGCCGTGGCCGCAACGCCGAAGGTACCTGCGCCAACCGACGTGACACCGGAGTTTCTGGCGCTGATGGACAAGCTGCGCACTGCTGTCGCGGACCGGCCGACCGATGTGGTCGGGCTGGAGCTGCTGTCGCGCAACGAGGCCGCCTTGGGCAATTACCCTGCGGCCGAAGCGGCGCAGCGTCAGCTTATTGCGGTGAAGGGCGAGGCGGCAACCGCCGCCGACCATGCTGCATTGGCCGAGATTCTGATCACTTCGGCGGGGGGCTTTGTGTCGGCTGACGCGGAGGCGGAGTTGACGGCGGCGTTGGTGCGCGACCCGGCCAATGGATCGGCGCGGTTCTATTCGGGTCTATTGTTCCAGCAAGCGGGCCGGTTTGACCGCACCTTCGCGCTGTGGCAGCCGTTGCTGGAGGAAGGGCCGCCGGATGCGCCATGGATCGCCGCGATCCGGGCACAGATCGAGGACATGGCCTATCTGGCAGGGGTCAACTACGAGCTGCCCCCCGTGGCCGGGCCGGGGGCGGATGACATTGCTGCCGCCGAAGACATGTCGCCCGAAGACCGCAACGCGATGATCGCGGGAATGGTGGCGCAACTGTCCGACCGGCTGGCCACCGACGGCGGGTCGGTCGACGATTGGGGCAAGCTGATCCGGTCGCTGGTGGTGCTGGAGCGTAACGACGAGGCGCAAACCATCTACAACGAGGCCAAGACGCGCTTTGCCGGCCGCGACAGCGAGTTGTCGTTCCTGCGGCTGGCCGCCGTGGAGACGGGTTTGCAGCCATGATCTTTGAGGTGTTCGCAGAGTTTGCCGATGCGCTGCCCGCCAACCGGGCCATCGCCGGGCTGGATCTGGGCGACAAGACGATTGGCGTCGCGATGTCGGACCTGCGCCGGTCTGTCGCCTCGCCGATCGAGGTGATCCGGCGCGAGAAATTCACCCTGGATGCCGCCCGCCTGCTGGCCCTGCTGGCCGAGCGCCATGCCTTTGGCATTCTGCTGGGACTGCCGCTGAACATGGACGGATCGGAAGGGCCGCGCGTGCAGACAACCCGCGCCTTTGCCCGCAATCTGACCCGGCTGACCGACCTGCCGATCGGCTATTGGGACGAGCGGTTGTCGACAGTTGCGGCAGAAAGGGCACTGCTGGAGGCGGATACGTCGCGGAAACGTCGGAAAGAGGTGATCGATCAGGTCGCAGCAGGCTATATCTTGCAAGGTGCGCTGGACCGTCTGGCGCATATCGGCAGAACCGAAGGGCAAAACGGGTGAAAGACGAGATCTGGATGCGGGACGAAGTCCAGTCACCTTGTGTGAAGCTCTGCGCGGTTCATCCCGAGGAGCGGATCTGCGTCGGTTGCTACCGCACCATCGAAGAGATTTCCACCTGGTCACGGCTGACGCATGAAGCGCGGGCGAAGATCATCGAAGATCTGCCCACCCGCGCACCCAGCCTTGCCAAACGGCGCGGCGGCCGGATGGGGCGGCTGGACCGCTGAGCCTCAGGCGTCTTGCACCCACGCGGCAATGCTGGACATCTGCGGACGGAAATAGGCGATCATCCGGCCCTCTGGCGGGGCCGCAGCACCGTCTTTCCAAGGTGCCACGCCATGCAGCGTCAGACGGTGGATCAGGCTCGCCTCACCCGGAACGACGGGAAGTTCTACCCGGCGGCAAGTATCGAACACGATGCGACGTGCGGCTTGATAGGCGGGCGTCACGTCCACCTCACCCCAGGTTTCAGGGGGATGCGGGGCAAAGACTGTCTGCAACGCGGCGCGCATGACCTCGTGGCTGCCCTCCCAGACCACCAATGGCGAGGCCCCTGCCCCGGCGTGGTTCAGCGGCAAGCCAAGCACCCAGGCATGCGGTTCCTTCACCATACGCAGTTGATCAGGGCCGATGGCCAGAACGCCATCCAGATGGGCAGCATCGCGTCGCTGGCGATAGGCAAAGGCGGCGGGCGTCTCAGAAGGTGATGGCTGCGGATAGCCGGGGCGGATGACCGAGATCTGACAGGGGTGCAGCGACAGCGGCGCAAGCGGCAGTGCGGCCCAGGGAAAATCCACGCCAGACACCGCGCCGGAAGCATCGTTTGGCAGCGCGTCCACGCCGACAAACCAGGTGCCACCACAGCGCCACGGATCGGTGCTTGCCGACACCTGCGTGCGGGCCAACGCATGTGCCGCCTGCGCCCAGGCCGCAATCCGGGGATCAGGGCCGATGATGGCCCAGCCTTCCCCTTGGGCGCGCGGCATTACCAACCCATGACCTTGCGCAGCATGTTCAGCGCCACCAGCGTCAAAAACACCGCAAAGACGCGTTTCAGCGGCTTTGGGTTCATCGCATGCGCCGCCCGCACGCCCAAAGGCGTGGTCGCCAGCGTGGTGCCGATCACCACCAGAAAGGCCGGAATGCTGATCGCGCCAATCGTCCATGGCGGCGCATTGGTGACGGGCACAAACAGGAACCCGATCACCGCAGGCACCGCGATCAACACGCCAAAGCCGGATGCCGTTGCCACTGCCCGGTGGATGGGCATCGCGAACAGCGTCATCAACGGCACCCCGAACGTCCCGCCACCGATCCCCATCAGGGCGGAAAAGAACCCAACGGCGCTGGCCAGAACGCCGCTGACCGGCTGATCGGGCATGCGCTGTCCCAGACGCCAATCGTCACGACCGGCCGCAAGCCAAAGGCCCGCAATCCCCGCCAGCGCACCGAACACCGCCTGCAGGGCCAGCGACGACACCTGCGCCGCGACCAGCACGCCCAGCGCCGACGAGATCACCAGAAACGGCCCCCAGGTTTTCAAAACCAGCCAATCGACCGCGCCCTTTTTCTGGTGCGAAGACACCGACCGGATCGAGGTGACGACAATGGTGGCCAGCGAGGTGCCGACGCAGATCTGCATCAGACTGTCCCCGCCGTAGCCAAGGGCACCGAAGGCATAGAAGAAAGCAGGCACCAGAACGATACCGCCACCAACCCCCAGAAGGCCGCCGACAAACCCCGCTAGAGAACCGATCACCACCAGAAGGGCCATGATCATAAGGAGGGTTGAGAGGTCTGGCATCATCACTCCTGTAGCGGGCATTCGGCGCGGGTCGGGGCTTTTTGTCCGCGCGTCGTTCCGACATAGCGCGCGCAGAACACCTGCACCAGTGCCCGCCCCGGATTGGCCCGCCCCGGATTGGCCCGACGGTCAGCTGTACTATCGGGGCTACAGATTGGTGGCCGCTCGAAAAGTGACGGGTCTCCGCGCAGGGTCTGGCACATGCCACGCAAGCGATCTAAAATGCCGGAGTGTTTCTGCCTCTCAGCCAAGCCCGGGTGACGGGCTGCTTTAACCTGTTTTGATTTGAGGATTTCCATGTCTGACCGCCTTTTGCGACCTGCCCTTGTCCTGGGGCTTTTGTCTTCTTTGGGTCCGTTTGCCATCGACATGTATTTGCCTGCGATGCCGATCATTGGGGCCGATCTTGGCACGTCGGTTCAGGCGATGCAGAACACGATTACCGCATATTTCATTGCTTTCGGGCTGGCCCAAATGGTCTATGGCCCCTGGGCAGACCGATCTGGACGAAAGCCGCCGCTGTTTGCGGGGATTGGCGTGTTCATTGTCGGTTCGGTGATCTGCACGTTTGCACCGACAATCGAATGGCTGCTGGTGGGGCGTTTTGTGCAGGGCCTTGGCGGTGCGGCACTGATGGTGGTGCCGCGCGCGATCATTCGGGATCTTTACACCGGGCCCAGCGCCACGCGGCTGATGGCGGCGGTCATGCTGGTGATCTCGATCTCACCAATGCTGGCTCCGTTGGCGGGAACCGGCCTGATGGCGATGTTCGAGTGGCGGTCGATTTTCGCGGCCTTGCTGGTCGCGTCGCTGGCCAGCCTTGCGATCCTGACCCTGTTTCAGCCGGAAACACTACGGCCCGAGGATCGGCAGCCTTTCAACTTTGCGGCCACACGCGCAGCGGCCCTGCGGCTTATCAGGGACCCGTTGTTCATGGGCCTGACCTTCCTTGGCGGTTTCGGGATGGCGAGTTTCTTTGTCTTCATCGCCTCGGCCAGTTTTGTTTATACGCAAGGGTTTGGCCTGTCACCGACCGGGTTTTCAGTGGCCTTTGCGATCAATGCGATCGGGTTTTTCGCGGCTTCGCAGGCCGCTGCGTTTCTTGGCCAGAAATATGGCCCGCCGCGCGTCATTGCGGTTGCAACTGCTGGCTTTGCAGCGCTGACCATTTGCTTGCTGCTGGTCGCGTTGGCGGGCGGGATGAGCCTTGTCTTGTGCATTCTGGGCCTTTTCCTGGCCAATGCCTGTTTAGGACTGGTGATACCGACAACGATGGTGATGGCGCTGGATCACCACGGCGACATCGCGGGTCTGGCGTCATCGCTTGGCGGCACCCTGCAGATGCTGGCCGGCGGGATCATGATCGCGCTTACGGGGCCGTTCTTTGACGGCACAGTGACGCCGATGCTTGCAGCCATCGCCGTTTGCGGGGTCTTGGCCTTTGCATTGTCACGGTTGGTGGCTGATCGTCAGGCGGCGGCTGCCTGAACCTCGCCCAGAGCGAGGTCGATCAGGTCAAGTCCGGCGCCGGGGCGCGACGCACCTTCAGACAGCGCCCGGCGCCAGCTGCGCGCGCCGGGGCGGCCGGCAAACAAGCCGAGCATGTGCCGGGTGATCTGATGCAGGCGGCCACCCGCCGCAAGATGGGCGCCGATGTAGTCGCGCATCGCATCCACCACGGCAAAGGCGTCAGGGGCGAAATCATCGCCCCAAAGGGCATCCGCGCCGATCAGGACGGCGGCCGGATCGTGATAGGCGGTGCGCCCGACCATCACCCCGTCTAGCCCCGCATCCAGCAGGCCGCGCGCCTGCCCCAGCGACGTGATGCCGCCGTTGATGGCAATCCGAAGGTCGGGGAACGCCTGTTTCATCCGCAGCACCAGACCGTAGTCCAGCGGCGGCACTTCGCGGTTTTCCTTCGGCGATAGGCCCTTCAACCAGGCCTTGCGCGCGTGGATGATGACGTGCTTCACCCCTGCCCCGGCGATGGTTTCCAAGAACACCGGCAGCGTCTGTTCGGGGTCTTGATCATCGACCCCGATCCGGCATTTCACGGTCACCGGCACCTGCGCCTCGGCAATCATCGCGCGGACGCAATCGGCGACCAGCGCGGGGCGTTCCATCAGGACCGCGCCAAAACAACCTGATTGCACCCGGTCGGACGGACAACCGACGTTCAGGTTGATCTCGTCATATCCCCAGGGACCGGCGATCCGCACTGCCGAGGCCAGTTCCGCCGGATCGGACCCGCCAAGTTGCAACGCCACCGGATGTTCCGCCGGGCTGAACCCCAGCAACCGATCCTTTGGGCCGTGGATCACGGCGGGGGCAGTCACCATTTCGGTATAGAGCATCGCCCGGCGTGTCATTTGCCGGTGGAAGTACCGGCAGTGACGGTCGGTCCAATCCATCATGGGTGCAATGGAAAGTCTATGTGGTTGATATTTTGTCATTTTTTCAGAAGTCTCAAATCCTTGGTCCGCTCGGTCTGCACATGCGCCGATTCACGGCGCGATCAAGACCGTCGCACGGGCTGCTTGCTTGGTCAGCCCCCCTGCGGTGGGATCATGCGCGCCGCCGGTTCCGTTTAGCCGAGCCATCGTTGAACTGCAACGAAGCGCCAGTCAGTTCCCGCGCACGCCCCGTGCGTTGTGTTGCGTTGCGTGCCGTAGACGATGATCGAAGCTGTGTCATGACTGATCTCCGCGACGGGCCAGCCGGCAACCGCACTGGCAGCGTACAAACTCTTGGCCATTGAGATCCCAGAGTCTTGAACAGGGGTCCAGGGAACGCTTTTCACGGGTTTCATGTCGCATGCGGCCCTGGGGCCGAGTGTTCAGTGACAGGATCCATGGACCTCGAAATTGTGAAGGTTGGTCGTGATTTTTCTGGCAGTCACGCGGCAGCGTCGCCAAACCGAAGGCGAGCGTCAAAGGCCGGCTGCGGGTCAAGAAAATCGCGTGCATGAATGGCCATTTTTTCCGCCTCGGTCGTCACGATGTACGGCGTGACGATGGGCATGCCGCTCATCATCAGGTGCAGTAGAAGGGGCATCTGTTGATTTCCACCCAGAAGTGACCCACTTGGGCGCGTAATTTCCAGTGAGAATTGACCCATGTGACCCTTCCCCCAAGGCAGCGCGCCGCGGGGGGCAATGGAGTGATCAACATGGAACTTTTGAACGTGATTCGGTGTATGTCGCTGCGGCTGAAGCTGCCGATCCGCGAGATTTCGTGACGAACGGGGCTGTCGCGCAATACGGTGAAGAAGCATCTCAAGACGGATACGGTCGAGCCGGAGTTCGCCATTTCGGACCGCCCGAGCAAGCTGGATCCTTTCGCCGAGAAGCTTGCCGGTTGGCTGAAGTCGGAGGGGGCCAAGTCGCGCAAGCAACGGCGAACGCTGAAGCAGTTGCATTCGGAACTGGTGGCACCGGGCTTCACCGGGTCTTACAGCCGGGTTGCAGCCTTTGCCCGAGATTGGCGGGCCGATCGGCAGCGAGAGCAGCAGACGACCGGGCGCGGCACCTTCGTCCCCCTGGCTTTTCGCCCGGGGGAGGCGTTTCAGTTTGATTGGAGCGAGGATTTTGCCCTGCTCGGCGGCGAGCGGACGAAGTTGCAGGTCGCTCACATCAAGCTGTCACACAGCCGGGCCTTTCTGGTCT
>NZ_JANMET010000361.1:0-2687 GCF_031377265.1 Tabrizicola sp.
AGATGCTCGACGGCGGTGAAGTTTTCCTGATGGGCCAGCTTGATGTCCTTGACGGTCACATCGTTCTGCGGGTCGATCCAGGCCCGGCCCTTGCCACCCGCGACATACCACAGCGGCTTGATCGCAACCGGCGCATCCTCGGCCTGCGGCAGTTCGGCGGGCCTGGGCGTCATGCCAAGACCCTCCAGCACCGCCAGCGCCTGCGCCCGCCCCGAGACCAGCGCGCCATGGGTCGACATCACCCCCGCCGCCGCCCCGGCTGACACCAACCCGGCCGGACCGCCCGCCCCCGGCACAAAGGCCACGATATCGTCGCGCCATTCGGGGCGCGAGCGGTGATGCGAGGTGATGTTGAGGTTCGGGTTCCACCCGCCCGATACGCCTATGGCGGTGCAGGCGATGGTCTCTGTCTTGCCACTGGCCAGCCGCACCGTCACCGAATCCAGCCCCAGCCGCCCGGCACTGTCGACCACTTGCGCGCCGCGCAGATGGCGAATGCCGGGCAGAAGCGCGCCGTCTTCGCGCGGATCGATCACTGCGACCACGTCAACGCCCTTGGCCTGCAGGTCGGTGGCCGACCGCAGCCCATCATCATTGTTGGTGAATACCGCCACCCGGTCACCCACCGCCACGCCCCAGCGATTGGCATAAGCACGAAGCGATCCCGCCAGCATTACCCCCGGACGATCATTGTTCTCAAACGCGATCGGGCGTTCGGTGGCACCGCCCGCAAGCATCGCGCGCTTGGTGTAAATCCGCCAGAGCGTCTGGCGCGGTTTTCCGGGCAGGGGCACGGGCAGGTGGTCGCTCACCCGCTCTACCGCCGAATAGATGCCATGGTCAAAGACCCCGACCACCGTGGTGCGGGCCATCAGCCGCAGGTTGGGCAGGCTGGCGAGTTCCGCCACCACCCCCGCCACCCAGTCGGCACCCGCCATGCCGCCCACCTCGAACGTTTCGGCATTTAGCCGCCCGCCCAAGCGGAAATCCTCATCAGCCAAAATCACCCGCGCCCCGGCGCGCCCGGCGGTCAATGCGGCCATCAGGCCCGCAGGTCCGGTGCCGATGATAAGTAGATCGCAGTGCAGAAACCCCTTGTCATATTCATCCGGATCCTCCAGCCGCGACATCGCGCCCAGGCCCGCCGCACGCCGGATGATCGGCTCATAGACCTTTTCCCAGAAAGCCTTCGGCCACATGAAGGTCTTGTAGTAAAACCCAGCCGCAAAGAAGGCATTCAACCGGTCATTGATCGCCATGGCGTCGAACCGCAGCGACGGCCAGGCGTTCTGGCTGGTGGCCTCCAACCCGTCGAACAGCTCTGCCACCGTCGCCCTTGTGTTCGGCTCCTGCCGCGCGCCGGACCGCAGTTGCACCAGCGCATTGGGTTCCTCCGACCCCGCCGACAACGGCCCGCGCGGCCGGTGATACTTGAAACTCCGCCCCATCAGCCGCACGCCATTGGCCAGAAGGGCCGAGGCCAGCGTATCGCCGGGATGGCCGATGTAAGGCAACCCGTCAAAGGTGAAACGGATCGTCTGCGTCCGGTCGATCTGCCCGCCGGAAACGCGATTGACTTGGCTCATTTCGACCGCCCCTCGGCCCGGGCCACATCGCGCGCCAGTTCCACCCGCTTGATCTCATGCGTCACCGTATTGCGGGTGACCACCAGCCAGGACCGATCTCCCTGCTCGTGATACCAAAGCTCGCGATGTTCGCCTGCGGGGTTGTCGCGGTTGTACAGATAGTCGTGAAATACCTCGATCCCGGCGGTCATGCCGTCAGGGCGGTGCATCAGTTTGGCATCGCCCAGATAGACGAATTCCTGCGCGTCACGTGGGCCAAGGATGGGGTGATTGATGATCATGCGAAGGTCCCTTTTCGCATTTTCGAACCGCGAAACCGGTTCCCACTTTTGCTGAAAATGCTCATGGTGCCCTCAATGCAGGTTCGGCTGGGCGCCTTGGCCCTTTTCATCAATCATCAACCCCTTGAGAAAGCGGTCGAAACGGTAGGCCGTGGCCGTCTTGTGCGGGGTATCGGTGGCCAACAGATGCGCAAAGCACCAGCCTGAGGCAGGCGTCGCCTTGAACCCGCCATAGCACCAGCCGCCGTTGAAATAGAGGCCCTCGACATGGGTCTTGTCGATGATCGGGCTGCCGTCCATCGACATGTCCATGATGCCACCCCAGGTCCGCAGCAGCCTTGCGCGTCCGATCATCGGCATCAGCGCCATGCCACCCTCGGCCACATCCTCGATCACCGGCAGGTTTCCGCGCTGCGCGTAGGAGTTGTAGCCGTCAATGTCACCACCAAACACCAACCCGCCTTTGTCTGACTGGCTCACATAAAAATGCCCCGCACCAAAGGTCATCACCCCGTCGATCAAGGGCTTCAGCCCTTCGGACACAAACGCCTGCAACACATGGCTTTCCATCGGCAACCGCATCCCCGCATGCGCCATGACCCGCGATGACGACCCCGCAACCGCCACGCCAACCTTCTTGGCCCCGATGAACCCGCGCGAGGTTTCCACCCCCAGAATGCGACCCGCTTCGATCCGCATCCCCGTCACTTCACAATTCTGGATCAGATCGACACCCCGGCTGTCGGCCCCGCGCGCATAGCCCCAGGCCACTGCGTCATGGCGCACCGTGCCGCCCCGGCGCTGCGCCAGCGCGCCCTTG
>NZ_JANMET010000380.1:0-3957 GCF_031377265.1 Tabrizicola sp.
CTGAAGTTTGCCCTGGACGACCTCGGCCTGTCACCCCACCGCAGCGCCAAGGACGGCAGCTGCGTACCGGGCGTGGTCACCGCCACCTTCACCGGCAAGGCCGCATTGGTTCTGAACCGCAAGGGCACGCCCGCGCGCACCATCCACAGCCTGATCTATTCGGTGATCGAGTCGACCGAAGAAGAAGTCGCAGCCGCCGCCGTAAAGGTGCAGGTGGCGGAAACCGCCGCCCGCAGGCTGACGGGTTTTGACCGGACGGCGGCCGAAGCCGGGATCGAGGCAATGCGCCAGGCGCTCTCGGCCATGAAACACCCCCGCTTTGCCCTGAACCCGCAGAGCGACGCCGCCGATGCCAAGCTGATCGTGCTGGATGAGGTGTCAATGGTGGGCGAGGAGATGGCGCGCGACCTGATGAGTTTCGGCAAGCCGATCCTTGTGCTGGGCGATCCCGGCCAGTTGCCCCCCATCAAGGGCGAAGGTGCCTTCACCCGCGACGCGCCCGACGTGATGCTCACGGAAATCCACCGCCAGGCGGCCGAAAGCGCGATCATCCGGCTGGCCACCATGGCGAGGATGGGCGAACCCATCGGATTCGGCACTTACGACACTTTCGTGGCAAAGCTGCGCAAAGGCGACATCACCCCGGATCAGGCACTTCGGGGCGGACAGTTGATCTGCGGTCTGAACGCGACGCGGCTGCAGTTGAACAACGCCATGCGCGCGGCAGCGGGGTTTGGCGGGACATACCTGCCCACCGGCGCGGCAGAAAAGATCATCTGCCTGAAAAACCAGAACGACCTCGGGCTGATCAACGGCATGTTTCTGACGCTGGAAGGCATCGTCGACGAAGGCAGTCTCCATTTCTCGGCCATAGTCCATGATGAGGATGGTCGCCGGGTCGGGCCCCTTGATCGCGACGGCCGACCGGGCCGTTTGCGCGTCTACAAGGGGCATTTCGAGGATCATGTCGCCAATGACCCCAAACGTCACGACCGTGACTGGAAGGACAAGCGCCTTCTGACCGAAGCCACCTTCGGCTGGGCGATCACAGCCCACAAGGCGCAGGGCTCGCAATGGGAGAATGTCATCGTCTGGGATGACGGGATGGGCCGTACCGATCTCGACCGCCGCCGCTGGCTTTATACCGCGATCACCCGGGCCGAACGTGGCCTGGTGCTGCTGGCATAAAGGGAACGCGATGATCGACCTGAACGATGTCGCCACTTCCAACCCGCGCCGTGATCTGGCGGCGGTGCGTGACCGGCTGGCCATCACGGCCAACGACTGGCTGCCGCAGTTGTTTCCGGAGGCGCAGCTTGCCCGTGACCGGCGCGCGTTGCGTTGCGCCGATCTTTCCGGCCGGGCCCCGCGCAAGGAGGGATCCTGCACCATCCATCTCGATGGGCCCTATGCCGGCTGGGGTTTCGATTATGCCACCGGCGAGCGTGCGGGCCCGATCGACTTGATCGCACAGGCAACCGGCCTCTCTGACGGAGCACTTTTCGACGCGGCGGCGCGCATCGCGGGCATGGACCACCCGGCGCCTCGGTCCGCACCGCGCCCAAAGCCCGATCATTCCGCCGAGATCGCCAGGCTTATCGCTGGCGCCGTCCCGTTGGCGGGCTCCGTGGGTGAAGACTACCTCCGCGCGCGCGGGCTATCGGATGCTGCCTCGCCGGATCTGATGTTCTATCCTGACCTTGCTGATTTCGAGACCAAGCGCGGTTGGCCGGGGCTGATCGCAGTGGCGCGGTTCGCCAACGGTGATCGGTCGCCCGGCATCCATAGGACATTTCTTCTCGATGACGGCAGCGCTAAGGCCCCCGCGGGCAAGAAGATGCTGGGTTCGGTGGCAGACGCCGCAGTGCGCCTCTATGCCATGCCAGACGACGGCCACCTTGGCGTGGCCGAAGGCATCGAGACGGCAATTGCCGCACACGACCTGTTCGGCACAGCGGTTTGGGCGGCCCTTTCGGCCGATGGGCTGGCGCGCTTTCGCTGGCCCGAGGGCACGACGCGCATCACCATCTACGCTGACGCGGGCGATGTCGGGCGTCAGGCCGCCGCGACCTTGTCCGACCGGCTGAACCGGGCCGACATTCCAAATGAAATCGTCTTGCCCCTCCACGGCGATGATTTCAACGACGACCTGATGCGTGGAACCTGCGCCGCTGATTATCGCTCTGGCGAGGGCGCTGCTGCGACCAGTCCGGCGGCCGAGCTGGAAACCCGCCCTTTCGGCGACAATGACATCGCGGCTCTCGTCACCGCTGCCGAGGCACTGACCGACCCACCCGACATCACGACCCTTGGCCAGCTTCTCGGCCGCATCGCACTTGCGCGGTTGGACCCGCTGCCAGTGCGCCAGATCCTCGCGCACATCAAGGTCGCGACCGGAATTCCCATGGCGATCCTCGAAAAGCAGATGACGGAACTCGGTCGCCGCGTGAACGCCAGTGGCGATCCGAATGCACGCATTTCCAAACCGGCTTGGTACAACCGCCTGCGTCAGGACATGGCGGGAACACCAGAACGCAACGAAGCCAATGTCATCATTGCCCTGACCTCCGATGTCGCCTTCGCCGGAGTTCTGGCCTTCGACGACTTCGCGCAGGCAATCGTTGTGCGGCAACCGCTGCCATGGGATGGCGCGACCGGCCCATTTCCCCGCCCGTGGGAGGATACGGACGAAGTTCGCACCGCCGAATGGCTGCAACTGCGCGGCGTCAACGTCGCCCCCATGGTGGTCGGACGTGCCATTGGAGCGGTGGCACGCGATCATCGCATCCACCCGGTTCGGGACTGGCTGGATCACCTGCGCTGGGATGGCACGCGCCGGATCGAAACGTGGACCAGCACCTATCTCGGGGCCGAACCCACTGCCTTCCATCACACCGTTGGCGCGCTGTGGCTGATTTCTGCGGTCGCCCGCATCTTCCGGCCGGGGGTCAAGGCCGACCACATGCTGATCCTCGAAGGCCCGCAAGGCGCGCGGAAGTCCACCGCACTCAAGGTGCTGGCGGGCGAGGAATGCTTCACCGACGAGCTGCCCGAGCTGGGGTCCAAGGACGCGGCGATCCACATGCAGGGGATCTGGATCGTGGAAATCGCTGAACTCGACGCCATAGGCCGCGCAGAAGTGTCCCGCATCAAGGCGTTCCTGACCCGCACCACCGACCGTTTTCGCCCGCCCTATGGCCGCTACACTGTCGAGGTTCCCCGTCAATGCGTCTTCGCGGGCACGGTCAACCCCGACACCTATCTGCGCGACGAAACCGGCAACCGCCGCTTCTGGCCGCTCCGCTGTGGTACCATCGACATCGCGGCTCTCGCCCGCGACCGTGACCAGGTCTGGGCCGAAGCCGTCCACCGCTTCCGCGAGGGTGCGATCTGGTGGATCGACGATGCGGCGCTATTGGCAGAAGCCCGCGAAGAACAGGATCGTCGCTACCAGTCCGACGCCTGGGACGATCTTATCGAACATTGGATGACACACGAGATCCGGACGGTTTCGGACGGTTTCCCCGACTACGGCAACTCCCGCACGGAAAGCGTGGCGCGAGCGACGCCGCTGGCAGACGTGTCGGTGGGCGAGATCCTGGAAGAGGCCATCGGGCTCGAACCCGCCCGCTGGACCCGCGGCGACCAGATGCGCGTCTCCGCCTACCTCAAGGCAAACGGCTGGGAGCGGTATCGACGGCGCGATGAACGCGGACGCGAAGCGCTACGGGAGTGGCGGTATCGGATACCTCCGAAGACGATCCCCTGCACACGGGCGTGATGCGAGGAACTTGCGTAGGATACTGGATGATGGAGAATTCGGGTTGGCAGAGACTAGATGCTGTGGCAAAGATGAGAAAGAATACATCAGGGAGACTGGCGAAGTGACATACCAAGAGCGGGTCGCAGCATGGATCACCGCGTGCTTCCCGACCTCGGTGCGCGGAAACGTGTCCG